>NZ_JBKEUV010000001.1:0-452239 GCF_056356755.1 Bifidobacterium sp. LH_449 | reverse complement strand
TACGAGAGGACCTGGGTGGACGGACCTCTGGTATGCCGGTCGTCACGCCAGTGGCGCGGCCGGTTGGCTACGTCCGGGAGGGATAACCGCTGAAAGCATCTAAGCGGGAAGCCTGCTCCAAGATAAGCATTCCGTGGCCTCTTCGGAGGCTTGTAGTCCCCATGGAGAACACGTGGTCGATAGGCCGGAGGTGGAAGCCCTGTGAGGGGTGGAGCCGACCGGTACTAACGGACGAACGACGACATCACTCTTGTCCTAATGCCCATGTTTTGGGTGCCTGTGTCGGCATGGCCGGTTCCATGGTCGACAGGGAGCGCTGCGTCGCATACGGTTGAAACGAATCGATTCTTTTTCGCGTCCATTGTCCGGTTCCCGGACCGTCACGGTCCATGCCACGCCCCTTCTCGTGGGGTGTGTTCGTGTTGGTTTTGCGGTGGCCTTGGCCCAGGGGAGACGCCCGGTCCCATTCCGAACCCGGAAGCTAAGACCTGGCACGGCGATGGTACTGCACTCGAGAGGGTGTGGGAGAGTAGCACGCCGCCGCATTCATCGTTAGGGGAGGCCCCACGGCTCGTGCCGTGGGGCCTTTCCCGTTTCCGGGCCGGTCCCGGTTTCCCGGTTCCTGAAAACCGTCGCAACGGCACCGGTGCTGATATGGCGGTCCCATCGTTTCCTGGGTGCCGGTTTCGTCAGAACCACGTGGTTCTGACGGTTTTATGGTTTCCTGGACGCCAGCTTCGTTAAAACCACGTTGTTTTAACGGTTTACGACCTCCTGAAAACCCGTTCCGGCATATCGGTGCCAAGATAACGTGTTGGAATGTCCTACCGTTGCTGCCAGGCTTCGAGAAGCATGCGATTACGGTCGGTGTTGACGTCGAAGGTGTCGTCGAGACGCTCACGGTAAATCGCGCAGAGTTCGTCGCGGCGGCCTTGCAGCTCGTAGATGGCCTCGCGAAGGCTTTCCCACTCGTACGGCACCAATTCCTCAGGAAACATCAGCGTCGCCTGATTGGGGCTATCACGCTCCACCAAATCAATGAAGTCAAGTAAGTCGCCCCAGCGCTCTGTGGCCCACAATCGGGCGGCATATGCATCCGCAAGAGGCTCGGTCGTATGATGCTCAAACAGGAAACGATCGGCTCCAGCAGCATCTCCACTGACACGCATCAAATCATGACGCAAAAACTGTATGGAATGCTCAAATTGCTTCCTGACGCTTTCCGCAACCTCACGAGGATCCTCCAGCATTGCGGACGCCGCCAACCCCTCCGCCAAATCAGCAGGCAAATCAGGCATCGGTCCAATCATCGCAGCCAACTCTTCATTCGAAATATCTATCGTCGACGCGTCCTGCGAAGCAGTATCAGGCGAAAGACCATCAGTCGAAATGCTACCGGCAGGAACGGCATCAGCCGAAGCGGCATCAGACATTGCCTTGCCGGATTGTGCATTATCGCTAGCAGCGTTACCAGCAGACGCATTGCCGTCAGCATCATCTGCAAAGCCGCCAAAAGTGGGGTCGGCAAGCAGCGCGTCCATTGTCGCAAGCGCCTTATTCAACGCGTCATATGCGAACATGCTCGTATCATCCCATTGCGCAAACGACAGACAGCACGACAGCAACTCGACCATCTGCATCGGATTGAGGCGGAAATCCTCATTGCAGGCAACCTGTGTGATCGTACGCAAGGCGGCCTCGCCGGTCATCGGATCCGCATGACAGGCCACCGAATCCAAGTACAGACGCGTGTTTTGAATCAGTTCTTTCAAATAATCGAAGCCCTCATTGTCGCGGTCGGCGACATTACCAACGAATTTCGCCGTCAACGCGATAGCCGTCGCCAAATTTGCGGCCGCATCCTCCCAACGCGTGCTCATCAGCGCATTGCCGACGACGGCGTCTACCCCTGACAACGCCTGCGAATCCATATGAAATGTCGGCATGTCGATACGCGGCATCTCCACGCCGTCTTCGGTTCGTACAGCCGTCGGCACAATGGACGCCATCGAATCGAAATACCATTGCATGGGCAGACGAATCACCATTTCCGCATCATGCGGGGCGGCGACAGGCATATCCTGCCGGTCCGCGTTCGCCTGTTCGGAAGTCTCGCGAATCAGATGATGCCACAAAAATGTGGGGCCGTCGAATTCACAGGATGCCAGCCAACCGTTATTGATGAAATCATTTAAATCATCGAATTCTTGGCGCAGATTCAAATGTTGCATATTGTCCGTCATATGATTCCTGGCTGATCGTGAAATTGGTGGCTGCGTATTGTTCAAGCGATATTTTCGGATAGTTTCCAAAATTATTGCGGATTCATTGTATACGCGGACGCATATATGCGGATTGACATACGCGAATGGCCTCATGACGGGAACTTCAAACCGTCATGAGGCCATTCGTTAAGGATTGATTCGAGAACACGAAATCATGGATTCCGGCATCCTTGAATGCGCGGTCACTCGAACGGGTAACGCATGCCCCAGGTGTCGCGAATCGAATCCATCAAGCGCATAATGCGCATCGTGTCGGCATGAGGCATCTCCTCGCATTCGAGACGGCCGTCAAGAATCGCGTTCGCAGCGGACGCGACCTCATATTCGTAGCCGGTCAGCTGCTCCGGCACGTCATAATGCGCAACAACCTGATGATCGACGTCATACACGTCAATCGCTTCGACATTATTGATGTTCTGGCAGGCGATATAGCCCTTCGGACCATAAATAAATCCGTAACGATCCGACGCGTTCATCATCGAACTGTAAGCGACGGCGGTGGTGCCATCCTCGTAATAGAACGTCATGTTGTTCTGCGCATCCACGCCGGTCTCATACGGAATCATCGACGTTGCGAAATGGTCGAGCTTGCGGCCTTCCAACACCATGTCGATGAAGTTGATCGGGTACACGCCGACGTCAAGCAGAGCACCGCCAGCCAGCTCGGGATCATACATGCGCTGCTTCTTCCACACCGGATAGCACAGATTCGCGTTCACGGCCTGGACCTCGCCGATCACGCCGGAAGCGACAATGTCGTTGATCATCTTGCGCGACGGCATATAACGCGTCCAAATGGCTTCGGTGCACAACAATCCGGTCTCGCGGGCGACGGCCAACAGCTCTTCGGCCTGCTTGGCGTTGCCTGTGAACGATTTCTCGACCAGAACATTCTTGCCGGCCTTCAAGCAGGCGATGCCTTGTTCGGCGTGCATGGCGTGAGGCGTGGCGATGTACACGAGATCCACGTTCGGGTCGGCCATCAGCTCATCATAGGAACCGTACGACACCGGAATGTTGTATTGTGCGGCAAAGGCTTCGGCGCGCTCGCCGTCGCGGGCGGCGACGGCGTACAACGCCACCAGATTCTCATAGCGTGGGTCGGCTTCCATCTTGACCAACGTTTGCGCCATCAGATGGGCGATGCCGCCGGCGCCCAGAATCGCGACGTTGACTTTGAGACCGTCACGTTCGGCTTCGGCGCGCTTGCCGTTCAGTCTGCTCATGCGTTCCTCCTTGCGTCTGCTCTTCCACAGCATGTTTCACGCAATGTTTCACATATGATGCCGTGTGAAGAGCGTGTATACGTGATTATCAGATTACGCGCATCGGCGACCTTTGCCGGACGCAAAACGCATCGACTGTGCTTCGGCCGTCGTTGCGCGGCGTCATAGGGCGACATATGACATCGCATGGCGTATTGCGATGTCATCGCCTATCATGATGTCATCATGACGGCAAGGAACGGACAGGACGCGACAAGCAAATATGAGCGCGGTACGCGCAGCTACACGATGTCGCGCATTCGCGGCAAAGACACATCCATTGAAATGCTGGTGCGACGTTACCTGTTTTCGCGAGGATTGCGGTTCCGTAAGAACGACAAACGATATTCTGGCCATCCGGACGTTGTGCTGCCGAAATACCACACGGTCGTGTTCGTCAATGGCTGCTTTTGGCATATGCATGAAGGCTGCACGAAGCATTCCATGCCCAAATCGAATGTGGAGTTCTGGAACGCGAAACTGCTGCGCAATCATGAACGCGACATTCGCCAGCATGCCGAATTGGAGGCGATGGGCTGGCGTGTAATCGTCGTATGGGAATGTGAACTCGCCAAAGCGACGCGCCAGGATCGCCTGGAGCGCCTTTACCATCAGATTATCGACGGCGATACGTCCACCCGCGACTGAATGCGGAGGCTGTGGGCAGTGTGACCTCCGTATTCAGTCACAAACCACGTGCCCCGCGCGTGCCCCGCGTCCTTACGCCTTAAGCGCTTCAAGCTGCTGCTTTGCCTTGTGGAGTTTGGCGAAGATTTCGTTACGCCGTTCCGTGCTTTTCGCGCGCTGATGATTCGCGGTGAGTTTGGCGATTTCCGCTTCCAACTTGCTGATTTGCATGCTGCGTGTGATGCGGGCATCCAAATTGGCCGGATCTGCATAATCGACGCCGAAAATGATTTGAGAACAGAAGGATTCCCATAAATCATCAATGCTGGCGATTGCACTCTGATTGCTGGTATCGCCCGCGGCATCACAGGCAACACCAGCGGCACCGTCACCAGCATCACCACCCGCATTCAAATCCGGGAATCGCAGCGTCGCTTCAGACGCGGGCTTCCATGCAGACGTGAAAATCGTGTATGTCGGCGTGTGCCCGGGGCGGCAGGGGAGCGCACGTCGTACGGCGAACGCACATTCTTCCATGCCGTCAATAATATTGCCTTCCACATCGCGAGCATCACGAACACAAACAAATATGATGCCGGATTTACGTTGCATCGCAATCAATTCAATGATTTCGCGCGGAATCTGCGAGGATTCAGCAGGCAAACGCAATCCGATAACAAGAATTTCAGGAATACGTTTTCCGTTTTGCAGTCCGGTATTTGCAGAACGCATCAGCGACAGCATAGTGATGCTGCTGATGTCATGGGTGAGACGCTGCTTGATTTTGGAAGAAACCGGTATTTTTGCGACGAATAATCCTTTCGGCAGCGTTGCCTTTTGAGCGGGAACCGCCGTTGCTGCAGGCAGGGACATGGTCAGCGCATTCACGGATCCGCATGAAGCAATGGTCATCGTCGACTTCCTTCCACCAGTATCGGTTTTGCTTCGCACTGTAATCAATATGGAAAGCAAAGTCCAGCATCATAAAGTCGCGACAATAAAAATTACGAATGCAATTGTTCTTTGCTGGGGGTCTCATAGCCTTCCGGCTCCAATTGGAATGTGGTATGAGGCACGGAAACGGGAAAATGTTCACGCAGACAATCCTGCAGACGAGCAAGGATCCGCGCCGCTTCCTCCATGCTCAATCCCCGCTCCACCACAATATGGGCGGTCAAAATCGGCATTCCTGTCGATACAGTGCTTGCATGCAAATCATGAACGGCAATCACATGCTCAACCGATTCCAAATGCGCGCGCACTTCATCCAAATTCAAGCCTTCCGGCGTCTGCTCCAACAGCACTCGCATAGCCTGAATAAGTAAATGAATTGCGCGAGGAATCATGAGTAAAGCAATCAGGCCGCCAGCGATGGCGTCAAATCCTTGCCAGCCTGTCAACATCATTACACTTGCGGAAATGACGACGGCAACCGATCCGAGTGCATCGTTCAACACTTCCAAAAAGGCGGCGCGCATGTTCATATTGTCATGAGACTGCGCGGACAACACAAGAATCGAAATAATATTTGCGGCAAGACCGAGAATGCCGAAAAACAGCAGCAGATTCGGATTGTGAATATCATTGCCGGGATGATTGGTGAATAGACGCGCTACCGCTTCGATAAGCGCATAAATGCCGACCATTAGCAATACCAGCGCGCCTCCGGCAGCGGTAATGACTTCCAATCTGGCCCAGCCCCATGTGCGTGTGGTGTTTGGCTTGCGCCGCATTAGAATCGCGGTGATGGCGGAGGCGGCCAATACGGACATGTCAGTCATCATGTGACCGGCGTCGACCAGCAATGCCAACGATTCCGTGACGACGGCGCCAATGACCTCAGCCAAAAAGACGGTGCCGGTTGCGCATAACGTAATCAGCAGTCGGTTTTGATGCTCCTTGACGGTTTGCATTGCGGTTGCATTGTGATTGTGCGCCATTGTGTTTTCGCCTTCTTTGTGTACCGCGTTTAAGCTGATGAACGATTCCGACTATATCCCGCAAAATGCTGAAATATCAACGTTGTCAATCTGCCGGCTGAATGCTTGGCGGGGGACTCGTGGAATTGTTTGGTTTTGTTTCGGATCCGTCATGGGAGATGGTTTGGGTTGCTCCAGTTTGTGCCGCGGACGGGGTCGCTTACGGCATTTTGTGGAGCATGATTGGCGCGGCTGCTCCAGTTTGTGCCGCAAAGTAGATGGCGGCGACGTAAGAATGGAAGCGTGAACGGGATCAGCGGCGGGAAGAGGAGAGGATGAAGGAAAAGAAAAGTGCCCGAGACGCGATTCGAACGCGCGACACCCGCTTTAGGAGAGCGGTGCTCTATCCACTGAGCTACCCGGGCAACGACGTTTCATTGTACACGCTTTTATACGTTCTCCGCCATTCGCGTCGTGTCGATTCCGTGCATAAGTCGCCGCAAGCCCTGTGGATTCACGTTTTCGCCAAACGAAATGCGCTATGGTAGGGGGCTTACCGGCAACTTCGATCGTATGAAAGGCGGGCGTGATGTCGAGAACAGCATCCGCGGCGAGAACGGCGGCTTCACCTGCCGCGCGAGGGCGAAAGCCTGGAACGGGCCGCAAGCGCCATCGTATTGCCGGCGCATTTGCGGGAATCTTCGGACTTACCGCACTGCTGTGCACATTGTGCCGTGCGCTGCCGTCTGAATTGCAAGCGTTGCCATATATTCCGATTATTGTGTCGGCGACGCCTTGGTTTGCGCTTTTGGCGGCTGTCGCTCTGATTTTGGCGTTCGTTTCACGCCGATGGTGTATCGCGTTGACGGCTGTTCTGGCGATTTGCTTGCAGATATGGTGGCAGTATCCGTTTTTCATCGTGCAAGATCAGCTTTCGGATGAGGCGGTTGCCGCAGTGGGCGGCGCGTCCGCGAATACGGGCGATTCGTATGCGCGCGTGATGACCTGCAATGTGTATCGTGGCGCGGCCGACGCGCAGTCGATTGTTGACGCAGTGCGTGATGAACGCGTGGAAGTGTTGGCGTTGCAGGAGACTTCCGATGAATTCATTGATACGTTGAATGCGGCTGGCATTGGCGATTATCTGCCATATGCACAGGTGTCCAGTTCGGATGGCGTGTACGGTAATGGGATTTGGTCGGCGACGCCGTTGGGGAATCCGTCGGATGATGATGTCGATTCAAGCGCGTCCTTTATGCCGGGAGGCACCGTCACGTTTGCAGATGGCAGCAAGCCGGTGCGTTTTGTGTCGGTGCACACGACGGCGCCTGTTCCGGGGTATTGGGATCAGTGGAAGCGCTCGCTGGATGAATTGGCGTTGATGCGTGCCGATACGGATACGCGATACGTGTTCATGGGGGACTTCAATGCGACGGATGATCATACGCCGTTTCGCATGTTCTTGGGCGATCGTTTCCAGGATGCCGCGCAGGTTTCCGCGCATGGCTTCGCATTTACATGGCCGTCCGATCGCGTGTGGCTGCCGGCTTTTGCCGGCATCGACCATGTGGTGATCAATCAGGATATGCAGGCCGGACAGGTGGAAGTGCTGGATGTTCCCGGTTCGGATCACAAGGCGCTGCTGGCCACGATTGCCGTGTGACACGGCATACAGGAACGCGAAAACGGGGACTGCGCTCTGTGCGCGGACCCGTTTTTAGTATGCAGAATCAGTATCTGGCGAAATCAACCATTAATATTTGTATTCTTTCTTTAACGGAACCGTAATGCTGGACATGCATGTGTTTTTGTTCTTTTTGGACAATTGAATCACAACAGTAAAAAGCTCGTTCGTCAATATATTCGTGACATTTGAGCAGGTTGTTGGTTCGAATGCGATGAAACGAGGAACAATGACACAAACGATTGCGAAGTTATTGGATGAGGTTAGCCAGCCTGTCGGTCTCAATGCGTTTGATGGATTGTCCAAGAACGCACCGGCGCCGTTTTGGCTGTTTCGTGGCGTATGCGCAGCTTGGGGCATCGAACATGAACGTGCAGCTTTGAATTTGATTACGGTTTCGGAAAATGCCACATTCCTGCTTTTGCTGGATAATAAACCGGAAGGCGTCGTACGAGTTTCCCAACCGGGATATGTGGGCGGACCTGAGGCTGTCGCTTCGGAAATCAGTTGGATTAATGCGCTTCACGACATTAAGGACATCAATATCATCAATCCGGTTCCGACGGTTCGTGGCACTTTCGTAACGAAGATCAATGATCCCAATGGTATGAGCTGGACCGTTATCTCCACGAAATTTGTTGAGGGAACGGTTTTGGAAGATTTGGATAATCCGGCACCTTACTATAAGACCATTGGAAAGTGGGCGGCGAAATTCCATGAGCAATCTCGTCATTGGGATAAGCCGTTTGGTTTTACACGATTCAATTGGGATATATCGAACATGATTGGCCCCTCGCCACGATGGGGACGGTGGGAACACGCATCGCTGACGGAACAAGAGCGTGACATCTGCGAACGAGCATTGTGGAAGGCTCTCGACACAGTGATGAAAGCGCCTCGCACAAATGAGACATGGGGACTTATCCACGCGGATTTACGTCCCTCCAATGTGATTCGAAGGCCCGGGGGTGATTTGGTCATCATCGATTTTGATGATGCCGGCTACAGCTGGTACCTCTACGATTACGCTTCTTCGCTGAGCTTCGTCGAGCATAAGCCGTATGCGCCGCAACTGGCGCAGGCATGGGTTAGCGGATATAAGGAAATTGCGGGGCCGTTCGATGATGAAAGTCTGCAAATCATGTCGGCGTTGTCGATGATTCGACGTCTGCAAATGCTTGGTTGGACAACCAATCATCGCAAAGATGCTCTGCCCGAAGGATTAAGCGACGAGCAAGCGCCCGGCAGCGTTGAATGCGCCGAACGATACTTACATGATTCCCTGTGGCTTTTGCGATGAGTAAAAGGAAGGAGTTTTTTGAATAGTCATTTTCAATATGCGCGATCGACTGTTTGAACGGTTGCTTCGCCGATGATGTGCATTCAATAAGAGAGGAAGGTGACTGTCATGACTGCAGTTGCTTCAAATAGATCCGGTTTTGGTGACGTGACATATGTTGCTACCGATAAGGATTATTTTCAAAAAAGACAATTAAAACGTACTGCTGGAGCGTTCGGCCTCTGGGCGATGGGCATTGCCGCAGTCGTTTCGGGAGATTTTTCCGGATGGAACGGCGGTCTTGCGCAAGCAGGATGGGGCGGAATGTTTATTGCGGGAGTCATCGTGTACGTGATGTACGTACTGATGCTGAATTCAATCAGCGAAATGGCTTCGGCAATGCCTCATACAGGCGGTGCGTATTCATTCGCACGTGCGACAATGGGAGCTTGGGGAGGATTCTTCACAGGGCTGGCCGAAACTATTGAATATGTGATGACGGCAGCCACAATCGTATATTTCTCGTCTTCTTACGCAGATGCGATTCTTATGAATCTGACCGGATTCTCGCTGGATGCGATTGGCCTGCAATGGGTCTGGTGGTTGCTGCTGTACGTGGTGTTCGTAATTGTCAATTGGCTGGGTGCTGAAAGCTCATTCCGTTTTGCGGAAGTGGTTTCCATCATGGCGCTCGTGATTGTGGCTTTGTTCGGTATCGGTGCCGTCATCTCAGGCCATGTCGATTTCTCCACGCTGCTCAACGTTAAGCCTGAAACGGGCCAGTCGTCATTTTTGCCGCTCGGCGTTGGTGCGGTATTTTTCGCCATGCCGTTTGCGATGTGGCTGTTCTTGGGTATTGAACAGTTGCCGCTGGCTGCTGAGGAAGTGCATAATCCTGAACGCAATATCCCTAAGGCTTCTCGCTTGTGCATCGCAACTCTTGGCATTTCCGCACTGATTATTGTGTTCCTGAATCCTGCGGTTGTGGGAACGGCATCATTGGCACAGTCGGATGAGCCTCTTCTGGATGGTTACAGGGCCATTCTGCCAGGCAATGTGGCCGCTATTTTGTCTGCATTCGCTCTGGTCGGCCTGCTTGCTTCGGTGCAAGGCATTACTTTTGCATATGGTCGCAATCTTTATTCGCTGTCTCGTGCCGGCTATTACCCGACTTTCCTATCTTTGACAGGTAAAAATAAGACTCCTTACTGGGGACTGATCGTTGGGGCGATTATCGGTTTTGCGGCGTTGTTCATCATCGCTTATGGCGGTGCGGGCGCAGGCTCGGTCGTCCTGAATATTGCAGTGTGGGGAGCGGTTCTTGCCTATTTGCTGCAGATGGTGTCTTATGTGTTGCTGAAGTATCGCATGCCGAATATCAAGCGTCCATTTGTCAGCCGTTTTGGCGTTCTGGGAGCTGTCATTGCCGGCGTATTGGCGTTGATGATTTTCGTGTCCGTGCTGCTGAATCCCGATTATAGGCTTGCCGTCTATGTGATGGTTTGCATCTACTTGTTGGCGACACTGTTCTTCGCGTTGTACGGGCGCAAGCATTTGGTGCTTTCTCCTGAAGAAGAGTTTGCCGCTTCGGGAGGCAATGCTGAATACCGCACTGATAACTGAATCAATAGATAGTTGATTTCATCTGGCCGGCATCGCTTGCTGATTTGATGCCGGCCGATGATTCAACATGATTTGCTGCTTGAAATTTGGCGTTTTAATACGATTTAAGAAGGAATTATGGCGACTCGTTCAACAATCATGGATACCAACAGTTTCCGTCCGGAAATGGCTGCCGCTTTGGATAGTGAGACCCGCAAGCTTGTCAAGGAACGCGATGTTCTAGGGCCGGCTTATCGACTGTTTTATCGTACTCCTGTGCATCTGGTGAAAGGTCGTGGTTCTCACCTGTGGGATGCAAATGGTGAGGAATATTTGGATGTGTACAACAATGTGGCATCTGTTGGCCATTGCCATCCGCGTGTAGTGGAAGCCATGACGCAGCAGGCGAGCATGCTGAACACGCATACACGCTATTTGCATGAGAATATCCTGAATTACGCTGAGGATATTTTGTCGACCATGCCTGACGAACTTGATCGCATTATGTTCCAGTGCACGGGTTCTGAAGCGAATGATTTGGCGGTAAGGGTTGCACAGGCGTATACCGGTGGCGAAGGCGTTATCGTGACCGCCGAAGCTTATCACGGCAATTCTGCGCTGACTTCCGGCCTGTCTCCGGCCCTTGGAACCGCGCAGCCACTGGGCCTGACCATGCGTATGATTCCCACTCCTGATGTGTACCGTTTGACGATTGATGGAAAGCCTGCATCTGAATGCACCGCTGCGGAATTCGGCGGATGGATGGCCGGCGAGGTCCGCAAGGCCGTTGCCGACATGGAACGCCATGGCATTCATTTCGCGGCGCTGCTGGCGGATTCCATTTTTTCATCCGATGGCGTGTATCCCGATCCGGTTGGCTATCTTCAGCCCGTTATCGATACCGTGCATGAGTTGGGCGGTGTGTGGATTGCTGATGAGGTGCAGCCTGGATTCACTCGTACCGGTGATGCGTTCTGGGGCTTTGAACGTCAGGGTATTGTTCCGGATTTGGTCACATCCGGTAAGCCGATGGCTAACGGTCTGCCTACTTCGTTGATGGCTGCACGCCATGAAGTGCTTGAAGCGTTTGCGGGCTCCATCCCGTACTTCAATACATTTGGTGGTAATCCTGTGTGCATGGCCGCAGCTCAGGCTGTGCTTGATGTGATGCGTGATGAAGATACGCAGGGCAATGCGAAACGTGTCGGCACTCTCTTCCGCAATGCGGTGCGTGGATTGATGGATCAGCATCCCTGCATCGGTGATGTGCGTGGAACCGGTCTGTATATTGGCTGTGAAATCGTTGTGCCTGGCACGAAACAACCTGATCAGGCGACTGCGTTGAATATTTTGGAAACTCTACGCGAGCATCATGTTCTGACTTCGGTATGCGGACGTTTTGGCAATATCCTGAAGCTGCGTCCTCCGCTGGTTTTTAGCGAATCAGATGTCGACTGGTTTATGGATGCCTTTACGAAGACTCTGGAAACATTGAAATTGTAGACTCTTTCGTACTGATGGGCTGGCGGCCATCATGGCTGCCAGCTTTTTCATTGGAAGGAGCGGCGGCATGAACCATCAAACAGCTCATCAAGATGAGTCGATGCGAGCATCGATTTCATGCGAAGACGTGGTGCGGCTGATTCGTTCCTTCATCCGTGAATATGAATTATCCGCTGGGGAGAAAATCGGCACTGAACGTAAGCTTGCCGAATATCTGGGCATTAGTCGATTTCTGTTGCGTGAGGCGTTGCACGAAATGGAACGCAGTCACGAAATCATTCGCAAAATAGGGCGTAACGGTGGCATTGTCGTTTCCGATGGCCGGTTAGAACGTTCTTTGAATACCTTGGAATCATTACCGGAAATTGCGAGGCGACAAGGATTCCGTGTGTCGTCCAAGGTTATGCAGGCTGTTATTTGTCCGGCTTCTTCGGCGGATATGCGGATGCTGAAATTGCATGACGGCGATTCGGCGATTTATATGGTGCAACGATTGCGCTTTTTGGATGACAAGCCACTGTCCTTGGAAATTTCGCATTTGCCGGCATCATTGTTTCCCGGCTTTTTGTCGCAGGATCTGACGAATCCGTTTTATGGGATTTTTCAGCAGCAATATGGAATTCGCGCGCTCGTTGTGGATGAATGTTTGGAGCCCGTACGAGCCGCGGGAAACGTATCCGCACTATTAGGGATTGACGTTGATGATGTTGTCATACGGATTCGTCGCGTTGCTTTTGATGAGCAAGGTAGGGCGTTTGAACTGGCAACGGATATGTATCGGGCTGATCGCGTGCGCTTTACCATGCATCATTCCGGATACGTGAGGATTTCCGCTTCAAAGAATGAAACGGAATAGAACGACAACGGTCGCGGAACTAATGCGATTGGCGTGATGTTTTCGCCGTTGTTGCAACGCATTCTGATGGCAGTGTAATTGGAACGGCTGCGGCGAGACGGATATGCAAAATAATACGAGAAAGAGGATGATGTCTTCGTGGATCATCATCCTCTTTTGTATGGCATCGCCTATTATGCGATGTACCGGAATGCTTAGTCGATATTGGCTTGGGTGCCGGCGGTTTCCGCTGCTTCGGCCTGGTCGGCCTGCGCGGCGTCAAGTTTGGCGCGCACTTCACCCAGCAGTGACTGGGCGCGCTTGGCGAGGGCTTCGCCGATTTCCCATTGGCGCATCGACTGGTCGAGATTCAGTCCACCGGCCTCCAGTGCCTGCACGGCTTGGATGAGCTTGTCGCGTGCCTCCTCGTACGGCATCTGTGCGATGGCTTCGCGTTCCTTGTCGGTCAGGCTGGATGCTGCGGTGGCTTCGGTGTTGTCTGCCATGATGGTTCCCTTCGAATATTCGAATATTTGCTGATTTCGATGTAATTTGTGTGATTTGTTGTATTGTGCGCGTATTGCTGGCGTTATGCCTTCACGTTTTTTGCCTCGGCGACGATGATGCCGCGCTTCAATGTGACGGTGATATCGTCGCCGGCATTGACCGCGGTGGCGTTATCCAGCACATGCCCGTCGGCGGTTTGTACGACGGCATAGCCGCGGTTGAGCGTCGATTGGGGGCTGAGGGCGGTCAGTGATGCATGCGCTTTTTCGATGGTGAGGCTTGCATCGTCGAGAATGCGCGTCAGGCCGATGCGCATGCGTTGCAGGGATTCGTCGATAAGCCGTTGGTGTGGCTCCAGCATGGTGTGTGGATGCGTAAGGCTGGGGCGACTCGCATAGCCTTCGATGAGGCGGATTTCATTGCTGACTTTTGCGTCGATGCGCATACGCATACGTTGCAGGGCGTTATCGACAAGCTGCTGCTGTTCGCGCACGTCGGGCACGACTTTTTTGGCGGCATCCGTTGGTGTGGATGCGCGCAGGTCGGCGGCCAGATCGATAAGCGTCCAGTCGTCTTCGTGTCCGATGGCGGAGATGATTGGCGTTTCGCATGCGGCCGTAGCTCGTACGACGCCTTCGTCGGAGAATCCGATGAGATCTTCGAATGCGCCGCCGCCGCGTGCCACGATGATGACGTCGACGTCGGGGTCGGCATCCATTGTTTGGATCGCTTTGATGACGTCAGCCGGGCATTGTTCGCCTTGCACGTGAACATGCATGATTTTGAAATTGACGATTGGCCAACGCAGTCGTACGTTGGTGACGACGTCGCCTTCGGCGCGGGCTTGCGGCGCGCAGATAAGGCCGATGCATTTGGGGAATTCCGGCAATGGGATTTTGTTTTCCGCGTCGAACAGGCCTTCGCCTTTAAGCTTCTTGCGCAGTTCGTCGATCATTTCTTTCAGGCTTCCGCCGCCGCCGGCTCGTACGATGACGTCGCCGCGCAACGATAGGGAAGTGCGTTTCATCCACAGATTCGGCTTGCCGTGGATGACGACGCGGTCGCCTTGGACGAATTGGGTTGCTGCGGCCGCGAATTGGCCGAAGCCGTTGACTTCCATGGCGATGTCTTGGAAGTCGTCGCGCAGGGTGATGTAAGCGGAGCCTGCGCGTCGTGTATTGATTTGGGTGATTTGGCCTTCAACCCATACGGAAGGCCAGCGTTCCACGGCATTGTGGAATTTTTCGCTTAACACGCTGACCGGCCATGGATTATCCACGGTGGTTTCGCCCGCCATGCGAGGCAGTTGGTCAAGGGGCTTTGGCACTGTATTCATGCATTCCAGATTCTCCCACGAGAGGGACAACCATGCTCTGCGTGAGGCGGCGAAGTAACGCTCATCGCTGGAACGTCAACGACTCGCCGAAGTCGATTTTTGTGGTATTTTTCACAAGGTTATTTTTTGGCGGAATGAAGCCAAAAATCACCATATCTAGTTTTCTCTCGGCGTGCCGTCCCTAGATATAGGGGTGGGGGTGTCGTACAGTACCTTAAGCAGTTCGGTGCGGCATCGTGGAGGCGATGCCGCACCGAACGATGAGACGAGGTATGTATCGGCCGGAAAACAGAGGCAACCGGCCCGGAAAGGAAGCGGAATGGACGCTCAGGTTCTGCATGAGGCCAGTGTCGACATCATCCCTGGCAAGGTGATGGTCGAGAAGCGTGA
This sequence comes from Bifidobacterium sp. LH_449, assembly GCF_056356755.1. Lineage (NCBI taxonomy): Bacteria > Bacillati > Actinomycetota > Actinomycetes > Bifidobacteriales > Bifidobacteriaceae > Bifidobacterium > Bifidobacterium sp. LH_449. Next base: position 437,007 of record NZ_JBKEUV010000001.1, on the reverse strand, counting down.
CGGCCGTATTGTTGATTTCGACCCGATCAACATCATCAATGCAGTGAAGTCCGCTTTCGCCGATCTTGACAAGAAGGTCGGCCCGGAAGAGGAGCGCATGATTCGTGAACTCGCCGACCAGGTGGAAGGCGAAATCCGTGAACGTTACAACGGTCCGGCCAAGATTGAAGACATTCAGAATCTTGTGGAGCACGGCCTGATCGACAATCACCTGTATGAGGTCGCCCGTACCTACACCAATTACCGTCTGAACAAGGACATCGAACGTGCCAAGGCCACCGATATCAACGAAGCGGTGAGTCGGCTGATCAATCGCGACGAATCCCTCGTGCGTGAAAACGCCAACAAGGATTCCAACGTGTACGCCACGCAGCGCGATCTGCTGGCCGGCGCCGTGTCTAAGGCGTCCGCGTTCTCCATGCTGCCGGAAGTCGTGTCCAACGCCCACATGAAGGGCGACATCCACTTCCATGACGCCGATTATTCGCCGTTCACTTCCATGAACAACTGTTCGCTGCCTGATTTCGGCGACATGCTGAAGCACGGCTTCGCGCTGGGCAACGCCATGATGGATTCCCCGAAGTCCATCGGCACCGCCTCCACGCAGATCACGCAGATCATCAAGGACATCGCCGGTGCCCAGTATGGCGGTCAGACCGTGAATCGTGCCGACGAGATGCTCGAAGAGTATGCCAAACGCGACTATGTGAAGAACATGGACATGGCCCATGCCATGATTCCGGATTCCACACCGGTCGAAGTGGCCGAAGCGATGGTGAACGGGCTGAAGGCCCAGGAGCCGCGTTGGCTGCATTTCGAAAACCGTGATCCGCTGCCGGAAGATAAGCCGTTTGACGAGAATCTGCCGGAATTGGAGCAGCTGCGCGAGGTCTATGCGAAGATCATGACCCGCAAGGCCATCTATGATGCCATGCAGACCATGGAATACCAGATCAACTCCAATCGTGTGTCCAACGGTCAGACCCCGTTCGTCACCGTTGGCTTCGGCTTGGGCACCAGCTGGTTCGCCCGCGAAATCCAGCGCGCCATCCTGCTCAACCGTATTCGTGGTCTGGGCAAGGACCGTCACACCGCCATCTTCCCGAAGCTGGTGTTCACCATCAAGCATGGCATCAATGCCGATCCGGGCGACCCGAACTACGATCTGAAGCAGCTTGCCCTCGAATGCGCCACCAAGCGCATGTATCCGGATGTCGTGTTCTACGACAACATCGTCAAGATCACCGGCAGCTTCAAGGCTCCGATGGGATGCCGCTCCTTCCTGCAGGGCTGGATCGATCCGAAGACCGGCGAGGACGTTGAAGACGGCCGTATGAATCTCGGCGTCGTCACCGTGAACGTGCCGCGCATCGCGCTGGAATCCCACGGCGATAAGGACCGCTTCTGGCGAATCTTCGAAGAGCGCATGGAAATCGCCCACCAGGCGCTGCAGTTCCGTATCATGCGCTGCAAGCAGGCCACCCCGGTCAATGCCCCGACGCTGTTCCGTTACGGTGCGTTCGGCCGTCTCGGCGCCAACGAGAACGTCGACCAGCTGTTCCGCAACGAGCGTGCCACCGTATCGCTGGGCTATATCGGCCTGTATGAGACAACCGCCGTGTTCTATGGCAAGGATTGGATGCGTGACCACAGCTGGGATGAGGACGGCAAGGAATTCGCCCTGTCCATCGTCAAGCGCATGAACGAGCTGTGCAAGGAATGGAGCAAGGCCGAAGGCTATCATTATTCCGTGTATTCGACCCCGGCCGAATCCCTGACGGACCGCTTCAACCGCATGGACCATGAGAAGTTCGGCGAAGTCGAAGGCGTCACCGACCACGACTTCTACACCAACTCCTTCCACTACCCGGTGTGGCTGCAGCCGACCCCGATGGAGAAGCTCGACTACGAGAAGGACTTCCCGTACTACGCGTCCGGCGGCTTCATCAACTACTGCGAGTTCCCGTGCCTGCAGGCCAATCCGAAGGCGTTGGAAGCGGTCTGGGACTACGCCTACGGCATCGGCATCGGATATCTGGGCACCAACACCCCGATCGACCACTGCTTCGTGTGCGGCTTCCAAGGCGATTTCGAACCGACCGACGAAGGCTTCAAGTGCCCCGAATGCGGCAACGCCGACCCGGACCAGTGCAATGTGACCAAGCGTACCTGCGGCTACTTGGGCAATCCGGTGCAGCGTCCGATGGTGCATGGCCGCCATGAGGAGATCGCGCATCGCGTCAAGCACATGTCCGGCGAAACCGGGCATGTGACGCTGTCCGACGGCGAAACCCGCGAATGGTTCGCCGAAACCAAGTAATAACGGAAAACGATGTCAGGGGGACGGTCGCCTAACGACGACCGTCCCCCTGACATACGCCGTCCGGCGCCATCCTGCTTGTCTGCATGTGGACGCAGCAACGTGAAATCAGACCTGAACAGGAATCGTTGCATTCGAAAATCATCCCACAATGAAAGGGGCCGTTATGGCTTTGCCGCTGACCGTCCGTGATTTCGCATCCGGGGAAGAAAACCGTGGCCCATCCGTGCCGAGCGACCTGTGCAACAACCCGCGTGCGGGGCAGTGGGACAATCGTATGAGCCATAATATGGTCGCCGACTACAAACGATTCCTCATGACCGATGGCGAAGGCATCCGCTGTTCGCTGTACGTTTCCGGATGCCCCTTCCACTGCGTGGGCTGCTACAATTCCTCGATCTGGGATTTCCGGGCGGGATACGAGTACGACGATAGGCTCGAAGAGCAGATCATGAACGACCTTGCACAGAACTACGTGCAAGGCATCACCTTCCTCGGCGGCGAGCCGATGCTGAACACCGGCATGCTGTTGCCGCTCGCACGCAAGATCCGCGAACGTTTCGGGCACGGCAAGGACATCTGGTGCTGGACGGGATACACGTGGGAGGAGCTGATGCGCGAAGGAGAGACGCAGGACAAGCTCGACCTGCTGGCATACATCGACGTGCTCGTCGACGGACGCTATATCAAAACATTGCACGATTCGCTGCTGCAGTTCCGCGGAAGCTCCAACCAGCGCATCATCGACGTGCCGAAATCCCTGCAGACCGGCAGGCCCGTGATCTGGGGGCGTCTGCACGATCAGGAACGCTTCATCCCGGAAATCTACGGCAAGGAACGCGCCGCAGGCGAAGGCGCCGCCAGCTGACGCGGCGAAGCATGCGCATTCCGGGACGCAGTCCGATCGTTCAGCGTCGATAGGATCGAAGCGTCGACGCCGTCGGTCCTCAACGCCGACAGCACCACCGGAGGCATGGCCGTCGACAGTCGCCGGAAGAATCCGGTGCGCATCAAGTGACGCATGCCATCATCGTCATGCGCGTAGTGGCTGAGCATGCTGGTGATGCCGCCGAACATGAAATCGACGGCCAGAAGGGATTCCTCCCCGAGCTCGCTTTGCCGTATGCCCAACGTCCCGCACCAGATTTCGATTAGTGAGGCTTTCAACAGCCGTTGCAATGCGGGCGAGCCGTGAGGTCCCACGACCAGGCATAATCGCGCGAAGCGCTCTGGCGAAGTCGACGGTAGCTCGGTCTCGAAATCGCCCGTCATCATCCTGTTGATAATCGCTATGAAGACGTCGACGGGGACGATGTCCTCCAAAGCGTCCTGCGCCAGCTCGTCAAGGTTTTTGTATCGGTAATAGAATGTGTTCTTGTTCACATGCGCGGTGCGCACGATGTCGCGCACCGTGATCGAATCATAGGAGCGTTCCCCGAGCAGCGTCCAAAACGCCTCCTGCAGGCGGACCGTCATGGGTGAACTGCGTCTGTCCATATTCCTCATTCCCGATCGAGACGACGGATGATGGCCGGAATCCGCGAATCCGGCCATGGCCGATCGCGTGCCACCAAATTATCATATTCGTTTGTTCTCTGGAAGCCGCTGCGGCGGTGAGGAATCAAGGAGGAGCATCGAATGGGGAAGACGTCTGGGCGGGACCGGCATGGCACAGGCATGCGGACTCCGGCCATCGAACTGCATCATGTCGTCAAACGATACGGTATCCGTACGCCGTTCGCGGACAGCAGGAAAACGGTGTTGGACGGTGTCGACCTGATTGTGCCGGCCGGTCGGATCCTATGCCTTCTGGGCCCCTCCGGCGCGGGAAAGACCACGATGGTGAACCTGATCATGGGCAATGAAACGCCATCCGCCGGCACCGTGACCGTTTTGGGCGAGCAGGCGCCGTATCCGACGGTTCGCCGTCGCATCGGCTATATGCCTCAGGATGAAGCCTTGTATGACGATATTACGGCGGAGGAGAATCTGCGATTCTTCGGTGCCATGAACGGCCTGCGAGGACGTGGATTGTCGGAACGGGTGGACGCAATGCTGGAATTCGGACGGTTGACGGATCATCGTCGCAAATTGGTCGCCGATTATTCGGGCGGCATGAAACGCCGTCTTTCATTGGGCGTCGCCTTGCTGCATGAACCGGACGTGCTTGTATTGGATGAGCCGACGGTCGGTCTGGATCCGGAGCATCGCCGGCGCATTTGGAAGGAATTCCGGTCGATGGCGCGCAACGGCACGACTTTGCTGGTCACCACGCATGTCATGGATGAAGCGGAGCGCTGCGATGAAATCGCAATGCTGGATTCGGGCCGTATCATCGCCGCGGCGCCGCCGGCCGAAATCCTGCGCGATACCGCGACGAATACCTTGGAAGACGCGTTTTTGGCGTTAAGCCACGACGGCGACGCCGGCCAATGACGCACACGACGGCATATCGGTGACAAGTCGGATGGATGTAAGGAATAAAGGATGAAAACATTATCGGTCGCGCGCCGAATTCTGGCCCAGTTCATTCATGACAAGCGGACGCTTGCGTTGCTGTTCGTGGCGCCGCTCATCGTGCTGTGGCTTCTGTCGGTGCTGTTGGGCGCCGACGCATACACGCCGAAATTGGCCACGGTATCGCTGCCGAGCGACTACCAGCAGGTCCTGGAACGGCAGGATGCCGTTATCTATGATGTCTCCGCGGCAAAGGCCGAGCACATGCTGTATGACGATGATGTGGACGCGGTATTGCGCATCACGGACGATTCCACGTTGAACGTGTGGGCGGAAGGCAGCGATGCCGGCAAGACGGCCGCCGTGTCGCAGGTCGTGGCGCAAGCGTTGTCGGACATGCAATCCGACGCCATGGACACGCTGCGCGAGGCGATGCCGACAGCGCCTCATATGGCGGTCACGGACGTCGAAACCACGTATCTGCACGGCAACGAAAACTGGAATATGTTCGACAACTACGGTCCCGTGTTCATCGGCATATTCCTGTTCGTGTTCACCTTCCTCACCAGCGGCATGTCGCTGGTCGACGAACGCACGGCGGGAACCATGCAGCGTTTCCTGGCGACGCCGGTCAACCCGCTGCAGATCATGGGCGGATACATGATCGGTTTCGGCCTGCTCGCATGCGTACAGGCCGCCGTGATCCTTTGGGTGGCGTTGTCGTTCATCGGATTCCCCAACGAAGGCGGTCCCGCGCTGGTGGTGTTGATGTCCGTGTCCATGGCGCTCGTATCGGTGACGCTCGGCCTGCTGGTTTCAGGCTTGGCCCGCAACGCGTTCCAAGTGATCCAGCTCATCCTGCTGTTCGTCGTCCCGCAGATTCTGCTCTGCGGCTTGTTCGATCTTTCCTCCGCTCCGGGGTGGATGCAGTGGCTGAGCCGCCTCATGCCGCTCACCCACGGTGTGGACGCGTTGAAAAACGTCATGCTGCGAGGATGGGGATTCGCCGATACCGCGGCTGATTTTGCCGTCGTCTGGGGATTCGTGCTGGCGTTCTTCCTGCTTGCGGCTTGCGGCTTCCGCAAAAAGCGCGCCCGTCATCCGCGCCCATGATCGGTTCGCGGATGGGGAGAAGGCGAGCCGGGCAATGTTCGCGATACGAATAATACGTGGCGCGTGACGCGGATTGTGACGTGGCTTCGGACTACATTACGTAGAGAGCAGCCGGGCGCAACGAGGCTGAAACCTCGTCCCGGAAAAGAGATAGTAGAGGTTGGTGCATGAGCGACGCAACGCATACCGTGGCGACAAGCCATGATACAAAGCCGTTACGCGTAGGATTGGATATCGGGTCGACCACGGTCAAGGCCGTGGTGCTGGACGCTTCGGATTCGCTCAACGACGTGCTGTTCTCCGACTATCGCCGTCACCACGCCAACGTGCGCGCCACCGTAGCCGGACTGCTGAAAGACATCCATGCGGAGCTGGAACGCCAAGGCCGCGGCGACGAGCCGATTCGGCTGGCCATCACGGGATCGGGCGGCCTTGCGCTCGCCGACAGCATCCATGTGCCGTTCGTGCAGGAGGTCATCGCCGAAACCCGCGCCATCGACCAGGAATATCCTCAGGCCGACGTCATCATCGAACTCGGCGGCGAAGACGCGAAAATCACCTATCTGAAGCCGACTCCGGAACAGCGCATGAACGGCTCCTGCGCGGGCGGCACCGGCGCGTTCATCGATCAGATGTCGACATTGCTCGACACCGACGCCGCGGGCCTCAACGACATGGCCAAGCAGTATCAGACGCTGTACCCGATCGCGTCGCGCTGCGGCGTCTTCGCGAAAACCGATCTGCAGCCGCTCATCAACGACGGCGCGGCCAAGCCGGATCTGGCGGCGTCCATCTTCACCGCCGTCGCCACGCAGACCATCGCAGGCCTCGCATCGGGCCGCCCCATCCACGGCACCGTCATCTTCCTGGGAGGTCCGCTCTTCTTCATGTCGGAACTGCGCGAAGCCTTCCGGCGCGCCCTTGACGGCAAAGTCGACGAATTCATCGTCCCCACCGACGCGCATCTGTACGTCGCCTACGGCGCGGCGCTGATCGCGGGCGAGCCGGACGGCATCGACATCGACGGCGAGCACTTCGAACCGCGTTCCAGCGCGGAGATCCTCGCCGATCTGGACAATCTCAACAATCTGCCGGCCAATACGGCGACGATGCCGCCGCTGTTCCCCACCGAAGCCGATCGCGAGGCGTTCAACGAACGCCATCATCGCGAGCATGTGCATGTCGGCACGTTGGAAGGCGCGCACGGCCCGCACTTCCTCGGTATCGACGCGGGCTCGACCACCATCAAGGCGACTCTGGTCAACGACGACAGGGAAATCGTCTGGTCCAGCTACGCCACCAACGAAGGCAGCCCGCTGACAGCCGCGGTCAACATCGTCAAACGCATTCAGGGCGAACTGCCGGAAGGCGCGTACATCGCCCGATCCTGCGCCACCGGATACGGCGAAGGCCTCATCACCACCGGTCTGCATTTGGATGAAGGCGTCGTCGAGACGATGGCGCATTATCGCGGCGCCGAAATGGTCAGCCCCGGCGTCACCGCCGTCATCGACATCGGCGGTCAGGACATGAAATACCTGGCCATCACCGACGGCGTCATCGATTCGATCGCGGTCAACGAGGCCTGCTCGTCCGGCTGCGGCTCCTTCCTGCAGACCTTCGCGCATTCGATGGGCCTGACCATCGAGGAATTCACGCAGGCGGCCCTGAATTCGACGCATCCGGTCGACCTGGGCTCCCGTTGCACGGTGTTCATGAACTCCTCCGTCAAGCAGGCGCAGAAGGAAGGCGCGACGATGGAGGACATCGCCGCGGGCCTGTGCTATTCCGTCGTGCGCAACGCCTTGTATAAGGTCATCAAATTGCGTGATTCGGGCGAACTCGGCGACACCGTCGTCGTGCAGGGCGGCACATTCCTGAATGATGCCGTATTGCGCGCCTTCGAATTGCTGACGGAACGCGAGGTGACGCGCCCGAACATCGCAGGATTGATGGGCGCGTACGGCGCCGCATTGACGGCGCGCATGCATTACAGCGACGTCGCCGATGCCGCCGACAACGCCGGCGACGACGCGCATACCGTCACCGTTGACGGCGTGACGCACACCATTTCGGACATCCTTTCCGGCGAAGAGCTCGACCACCTGTCGATGACGTCGGAACGCGACGTGTGCAAGCTGTGCCAGAACCACTGCAAGCTGACCATCACCACATTCCAGGACGGCTCGCGCTACGTGACCGGCAACCGCTGCGAACGCGGCGGCGACGCGAAGAAGCAGCGCTCCGACCGGCCGAACCTGTACGACTACAAGTACAAGCGGTGCTTCGCATACCGCCGGCTCACCGACAAGGCGGCCACGCGCGGCGAAATCGGCATTCCGCGCGTGCTCAACATGTACGAGAACTATCCGTTCTGGTTCACGCTGCTGACCAATCTCGGCTTCAAGGTCGTGATCTCCGGACGAAGCAGCCACGAACTGTTCGAAACCGGCATCGAATCGATCGCCTCGGAAAACATCTGCTATCCGGCCAAGCTCGTGCACGGGCACATCAAATGGCTGCTCAACAAGGGCGTCAAAACCATCTTCTACCCGTGCGTCTCCTATGAGGAGAATCTGGTCGAAAACGCCGACAACCACTACAACTGCCCGGTCGTGGCGAACTATCCGGTCGTCATCGGCGCGAATATGCCCGAACTGCGAGAAGAGGGAATCCGCTACATGCGCCCCTACTTCAACATGGCCAACCACGGGCTGATGGTCGACCGCATCGTCGAGGAGTTCGCGTGGGCGAACGTCACGCGCGAAGAGGCCGAGCAGGCGGTCAAGGCCGCATACGCGGAAGACAAGGTCTTCAAATACGACGTGCAGCAGGAAGGCCTGCGCGCGCTGGCCTATATGAAGGAGCACGACTGCCGGGGCATCGTGCTTGCAGGCCGTCCATACCATATCGATCCGGAAGTCAATCACGGCATTCCGGAAACGATCTGCTCCCTGGGCATGGTCGTATTGTCGGAGGACTCCATCTGCGAACTGCAGCCGGGGCAGAAGCTCAATCTGAGCGAATTCCTCGCCGAAGGCGAAAAGGATCCGCGCGCGAAGACCGCCAACGGATTCCGCCATGTCGGCGACCGCACCGTCACCAGGATGCCGCTGCGCGTCACCAACCAGTGGGCCTACCATTCACGCCTGTATGCGGCGGCCAGCTTCGTCGCCTCCTATCCGGGCCTCGAATTGGTGCAGCTCAACTCGTTCGGCTGCGGCCTCGACGCCATCACCACCGATCAGGTCGCCGAAGTCCTCGCAGACAAGGCCGACGTGTACACGCTGCTGAAAATCGACGAGGTCTCCAATCTGGGCGCGGCAAAGATCCGACTGCGTTCGCTGAAGGCCGCCGTTGAAGAGCGTGAACGCAACAGGAAGCTGCATGACGGCGATGCCGCCCGACAGGAGGCGGCCGTCGCCGAAGACGCATCATCAGTAGAGGCCGTGTCTTCGGCGTCCGAGCGGGAATCCGCGAATGCCGAAGCCGTGAATCGGCAGGCGGCGACGTCTTCGCCGGCGAACGGCGGATTCCGCAAAACCGGCTCCGAAGCGCCGACGCCCGGCCGTCAGGTCATGCTGGATACGGTGATGCGCAACAATCCCAAGCTCACCGAAGCCGTCAGAACCGCCGCGCATCGCGCCGCCGAAAAGGGAGCGGAGAAGAACGGCGTCAGCGCAAAGCCTGCCGCCGATTCGGCCGTCAGGAAGACTGCCGGGAAGACGGCCAAGTCCGCGCACAATTCGGCGACCATGTCGAAGTACGCGAACAAGGTGCCGTTCGGCAAGTCGATGAAGAAGGATTACACCATCGTGGCCCCGCAGATGAGCCCGATCCACTTCTCCCTGGTCGAATCCGCGATCCGTTCCGCGGGATACAAATTCGACATCATCGAGCACGCCAGCCGAAAGGACGTCGAAGTCGGCCTGAAATACGTCAACAACGACGCCTGTTATCCGGCCATCATGGTCATCGGCCAGCTTGTGGACGCGATCCTGGAAGGCAAATACGATCCGGACAAGACCGCGCTGGCCATCACACAGACCGGCGGCATGTGCCGTGCGACGAATTACTTCGGCCTGATCCGCAAGGCGCTCATCGACGCCGGATACCCGCAGATCCCCGTGCTGGCGATCTCCACGCAGGGGCTTGAGGACAATCCGGGCTTCAAAGCGACGCCCGCGCTGCTGCATCGCGCCATCAAGGCGCTGATCATCGGCGACCTGCTGATGAAATGCCTGTACCGTGTGCGCCCGTATGAGGCGGAGCCCGGAAGCGCGAACGCCCTGTACAGGCAGTGGGATTCCATCGTGCGTGAAACGTTGGAGCATCACGGATTCTCGAAGACCGCCGCGAAGACCATCGGCAAGGGCTACCTGCCGTACGGCACGCTGGTGCATGAAATCGTCAGGAGCTTCGACGCGTTGCCGTTGAAGGACGGGCCGCGCAAGGTGCGCGTCGGCGTCGTGGGTGAAATCCTGGTCAAATACCATCCGGACGCGAACAACCATGTGGTCGACGTCATCGAATCGCAGGACTGCGAGGCCGTGGTGCCGGGCATCATGGAATTCATGACGACCCGTCCGTATATCTCCGATTGGAACGAGCATTATCTCGGCATGGGCGGCAACCCCGTGTCTTACGCCGTGATGCGTTGGGGCCTTGACCGTTATTATGCGCCGGTGCGCGACGCCATCGCCAAATCGAACGGCAAGTTCCAGCAGGACGAGCCCATGGACGAGCTGGTCAAGAAGGCCGGCGAAGTGACGTCCATCGGCGTGCAGGCCGGCGAAGGGTGGCTGCTGACCGCCGAAATCCTGGAGCTCATCGAACAGGGATGCCCGAATGTGGTGTGCGCGCAGCCGTTCGCCTGCCTGCCCAACCATGTGACCGGACGTGGCATGTTCGGCAAGATCCGCCGCCTGTACCCGCAGGCCAACATCGTGTCGATCGACTACGATCCGGGCGCGTCCGAAGCGAATCAGCTCAACCGCATCAAGCTGATGATCGCCGCCGCCAAGAAGGCGCATAACAAGGAATCCCGTTGATGAACGGCCGTGCTTCGCGATCGGCTTCCGCCTCCGGCCCGGCCAAGCGCGTCCGCAAATCGCCGGAGGAGCGACGCCGTGAAATCCTGGATGCGGCGACGAAGCTGATCGCGAAAAGAGGCTATTACGGCACGTCTTTGAAGGACATCGCCGATGCGGTGTCGATGAGCCAACCCGGCCTGCTGCATTATGTCGGGACCAAAGAGAATCTGCTGTCGATGCTGATCACGGATGACTATGACCTGTATGGCAGTCCGGAGGACTTCATCCAGTCCGGACTGCCCGGCAGTGATCCCCGGGCGCCGCTGTTCCCCGCATATCTGCGCTATCTGGTGCGCTTCAACGTGAAGCGCAAGGATCTGATGCGGCTATACACCATGCTGGAGATCGAGGCGCTTGATTCCGACCACCCGCTGCATGATTATTTCGACGGACGCCCGGCTGCGGTGTGGGACCATTATTCGCGTTATCCGTGGAGCATCCCCCCGCAGTTGGGAACTTGGGAGGAATCCATGCGTCCGCTGGTACGGCAATGCATGGCGATGATGGACGGCGCGCAGCTGCGCTGGTTCCGCAATCCTCCCATCGATTTGTACGAGGAGTGGCTCAGATGCGAGCAGACGCTTTTCCCGTCGCCGCTATGGGATCGCTTTCGCTGATTCCCGCCATTGATCGATGCACGGGCCGCCTGAAGTGATATGAGAGGATTTCTTTGACGGTGGCGTCGCATGGGCCCTTTATGCGGGGCTTGTGCTGCCTTTCATGATGCCCATACCGTTCTCCTCTCGGATGGTCGTCGATTTTTTTTTTCATGCCGTCGGCGTTTGACGATGGCATGTACTCTAATATGATTATGTCTAACACCTGTTAGATATAGTGTTGTCGCGATTTTCATCGATGATGATGGCAGAAAGGAATACACATGAGCGCAACGTCGGTTGATCACATTCTGTTCGGCGCGGCATATTATGACGAATATCTGATGATGAAAGGCCTCGACCGCATCGATACCGATATGGAGATGATGAAGGCCGCAGGCATCAACGTCATTCGTATCGCCGAATCCACATGGAGCACATGCGAGCCGCAGCCCGGCGTCTTCGATTTCTCCCATGTCGACCGCGCATTGGAAGCCGCGCGGCGTCACGGCATCGACGTGATCGTCGGCACGCCCACCTATGCGGTGCCCTCCTGGCTGGTCGCCATGCATCCGGACGTGCTTGCCGAGACCCCATCGGGCAAAGGCAGGTACGGATCCCGTCAGATCATGGATATCGTCAACCCCGCATACCGTTTCTACAGCGAACGCGTCATCCGCAAACTGATCTCCCACGTCGCCGACCATCCGCGCGTCATCGGCTACCAGGTCGATAACGAAACGAAATACTACGATTCCGTTTCCAACGATATGCAACGCCTGTTCGTCAAATACCTGCAGAAGAAGTTCGACGGCGACCTGAACCGTCTCAACTCCCACTTCGGTCTCGACTACTGGTCGAACCGCATCGATTCCTGGGAGGATTTCCCGGATGTGACCGCATCGATCAACCAGTCGCTGCGCGGTGAATTCGACGTGTTCCGTCGCGCCCAGGTGGCGGACTTCCTGCAGTGGCAGGCCGACATCGTGCGCGAATACGCGCGTGACGACCAGTTCATCACGCAGAACTTCGATTTCGAATGGCGCGGCCACTCCTTCGGAGTGCAGCCGGCGGTTGACCATTTCAAGGCATCCAAGGCCCTTGACATCACCGGTGTGGACATCTACCACCCGACCGAAGACGATCTGACCGGCAAGGAAATCGCGTTCGGCGGCGATATGACGCGCTCCACCAAGGACGGCCGGAATTATCTGGTGCTGGAAACCGAAGCGCAGGGACAGCACGGCTGGCTTCCGTTCCCGGGGCAGCTGCGCCTGCAGGCGTACTCGCATCTGGCCAGCGGCGCCGATTCCGTGATGTACTGGCATTGGCATTCGATCCACAATTCATTCGAAACCTACTGGAAGGGTCTGCTCAGCCACGATCTGGAGGCAAACCCGACCTATGAGGAGGCCGGCGTATTCGGCCGTGAGATCGCCGATCCGAAGGTGGGGGAGCGTCTGCTGCATCTGAAGAAACGCAACGGCGTCGCCATCATGGTGAGCAACGAGTCGCTGAGCGCCCTCGACTGGTTCCTGATCGAAGCCGGCTTCCCCTTCGGCGGTACGCTGAAATACAATGACGTGGTGCGCCGCGTATACGACGCGCTGTTCGAGCTGAACGTCGAATGCGACTTCGTGCCTTCGGACGCTCCGGCGGAACGCCTCGGCAAGTACGAGATGATCGTCACCCCGGCGCTGTACTGCGCGTCGCAGGAGACCATCGACAACCTGCACGGCTACGTCGCCAACGGCGGGCATCTGGTCTCCACCATGCGCTCCTTCGTCTCCGACGAGGAAAGCACCGTATGGGCGGATCGCGCACCGCACGGTCTGACCGACGTATTCGGCATGACCTACAACCAGTTCACCCGTCCGAAGAACGTCGCACTCGACTTCACCGACGCATTCGACGCCATGGACTGCGATGCCTCGGTGCTTTGCGACGCGCGGTCCGAAGCGTTGATCGAACTGCTCAAGGCGGATGCCGGCACCCAGACGCTGGCGGCCTACGGCCATTACGCATGGAAGGACTATGCCGCCATCACGCGCCATGCCTTCGGCAAGGGCGACGCCGAATGGATCGGCACGTTCCCGAGCGCGGAAGTGACGAAGGCGGTTCTTGCGGAGGCCGTGCGCCATGCCGGCATCGAATCCGCGGGCCAGGCGCTCGCCGGCGTCGTGACGGTTCGCCAGGGCGTCAACACCAAGGGCGAGACGGTCACCTATCTGCTGAACTATTCTGCTCAGGAGGTCCGTTTCGCAAGTCCCGTCGCAGGCGAGGCGGTCGTGGCGCCGGTCGTGCTCGGCACGGACGGCACCGTGGACGAGGCCGCATCCGCCGACGTCGCGCTAAAGCAGGGCGACGCAGTCGGCGTCGGCGACGAGCTGGCCATCGGCCCGTGGAACCTTGCGGTCATCGTCGGCTGATGTCTGATTGCTGATCGTCGATCGCCGATTCGAGTGGCCGGAGCGTGTTCGCTCCGGCCACTTTTGTGATTTGCGCTTATCGGCGACCGTCTGACGTATTTGATGCGGGTCAGCGGTATTCATCCCATTCGGGGGAGGGGAACAGTATCTGTTCGGCCCTATTCCAGAGTTCCGGCATGGTTTCATGCGAATTGGTCAGCGACTGTATCTGCACGCCGTCCATGATGAAGAATGCGGTGACGATGAGGTCATGCAGCTGTTCCTGCGAGCGATATCGTTCCGGCAGTCTCCAGTCAACGGACATCATATTATTCAATACGATATCGTGGCGACGCTGATAGAAATCGTGCGCGGGGTGTTGCGGGTCTCCCGCTTCGACGGCCAGTTTCATGAACAGCATGACCATATTCGGCCGCTTTGTGTTCTCTATGACCACGTTCCGCAGCACGGTGGGAAGGCTGAAGCCTCCGTCGTCGCCGACGTCGATCGAGTTGACGCCATGGAAGACGTCAAAGCCGTCGTAGAGCGATTCGATGACCATGGACAGCAGCTCTTCGCGGTTATGTACGTAATGGTTCAGTCCGGGCACCGTCATTCCGACGGCGTCTGCAAGAGCCTGCATGGGGAATCCGTAGGAGCCGTAGCGGGCGATCAAAGTCGCTGCCTCTTGGACGATGAGGCTGCGCCGTGCTTCGGGTGACATGCGTGTGCGCTTGTTGATGGGGCGGTATCCTTCTCCCTGCGACGGCATTGGTATCCTCTCTTCACGGTACGGATTCGAGCGTACCACGTGTTGGTCGCGTCCGGCCAGCGCGGCCGTTCTTTCGATAACACGCCGATTTGTTATCTTATATCTTTAATATATAAGATATAGACGGGTCGGGATGATTCCCGACCCGAACGGCCTCGAGTCCTTGGTGATGTAGCCATGGGCGCACTGAGAGGCGTTGTCTGACAGGTATCAAAGAAGAGTTGTAAAGGAGACTCCATGTCACGGAATATCGGTGAGACTCGCGATGCCGAAATCGGAGGCGGGACGTTGTCCAGAATATCCAAATTGCGTTTTTGCATTGCGTTTTTCGTGTTTTCGTTTTTCTGGATGATGGCATTGCAGATCGTCGCCGCGGTCTTGCTGCCCCAACGTCTTGCGATCATCGCCCCGGATGACAAGGACGCGATTTTCGGCGTGCTGAATTCCGCCACGGCTTTGGCGTCGTTGCTGGCCAATTTGGTCGTGGGCAATCTGTCCGATCGTACACGTTCCGTTTTCGGGCGGCGTGCGCCTTGGATCGTTGCAGGCGGCGTCATCGCCGGCGTATCGCTGTTTCTGATCGGCGTGCTGCCGGATGGCTTCACCATCGGAGTAAGCTACTGCCTGGCAATGGTCGGTCTCAATATGATGATCGCGCCGGTCGTCGCATCGTTGTCCGATCGCGTTCCGGAAGCCCTGCGTGGCACGATGTCCGCGTTCATCTCGGCGGGAACGCTGTTCGGCTCCGGTCTGGGACAGGTGGTGGGCGCCCAGTTCATCACCGTTCAGCTGCCGGGATTCGTGCTTTCCGGCGTCGTCATGGGCGTTTCTGGCGTGTTGACGGTAATCCTGTGGCCGCGTGAGAAGTCCAGTATGGACATGCCGAAGCAGAAGGCCGACTTCAAGGGCATGCTGATGAGCTTCCGTCCTCCGGTCAAAGGCGCTCGCGACTTTTGGCTTGCCTTCGCAGGACGTTCCCTCCTGCTGTTCAGCTATTACATGATTCTCAATTATCAGCTGTATATCCTGCAGGATTACATTGGACAGAGCGTTGAGGATTCCGCCGCCACGATTTCCACCATGAGCGTGGTCCTTATGGTCGTCTCCCTGATATCCTCTTTGTCGGCTGGTCCGATATCCGACCGGATCGGGCGTCGCAAGGTTCCGGTTCTCGTTGCCAGTATTTTGTTGGCCATCGGCTATGCGCTGCCGTGGTTGCTGCATAATCCAATGGGCATGATCCTGTTCGCGGCCATCGGCGGCTTCGGCAACGGCATGTATGGTGCGGTCGATCAGGCGCTGAACGTGGATGTGCTGCCGAATAAGGAAGAGGCGGGTAAGGATCTGGGTATACTGAACATCGCCACCACGTTGGGGCAGATGGTCGGTCCTATCGTGACGTCGGCGATCGTGGTCGCCACTGGTTCCTACGAGTTGGTGTTCCCGACCGCCATCGTGATGGTGCTCATCGCTTGCGTGTTCATTATGTTGATCAAGAAGGTCAAGTGAATTCCATGGTCATCTGTATCGATCCGAATCGTGAAATAGGCGTCATCAATCCGAAGCTGCACGGGCAGTTCATCGAGTTTCTCGGCGAATGCATCGACGGCGGATTGTGGGTGGGCCCGGATTCTCCCATCGACAACGAGCAAGGCTATCGCAAGTCGACGTTGGATGCTTTGCGCGCTCTTGAGCCGCCGCTGATACGGTGGCCTGGCGGCTGCTATGCCGACACCTATCATTGGCGTGACGGCATTGGTCCGCAGGACGAGCGACGCACCACATTCAATGAGAATTTCGCCACCTATGAATTCGACGACCACTCCTTCGGCACCGACGAATTCCTTCGTCTATGCGAAATGCTTGGCGCGGAGCCGTGGGTCAACGTCAACATGTTGTCGGGCACCGTGGCGGAGATGAAGGATTGGATGGAGTACTGCAATCGCCGGCAGTCCACCGATCTGGCTCGCGAGCGCGCGAGCAACGGCCATGCCGAACCGTACGGCGTCAAATATTGGGGGCTTGGCAACGAAGTCTGGGCCGGCGGCGGCATGATGACCCCGCAGACCTATCTTGACGAATACCGTCGCTTCGCTTCGGCCATGCCGAGCTTTACTACCGACGTGTTCGCGGCATCCGACATGTATGCGATCGCATGCGGTCCCGACGGCAACAAGCCGCGCGAACGTGTGCAGTGGACCCGCGATTTCTTCCGTGGCCTCGCCGAATACCGTCAGCCGCGCATCAACGGTTACGATCTGCATTTCTACAATTGGAACATCGACGATGACGCTGATACTCCGACCGAATTCGATGAGGCCGGATGGGATCGTGTCATCAACGGATGCCTCGAATTGGAGGATATCCTGCGTGATCAGTGGCGACTGATGAACGAAGGCCTCGCTCTGATCCCCGAGCCGGAAACGTCGATGGACACCAAACTCGATCATATCGACCTGATCATCGGCGAATGGGGAAATTGGCACAAGACCGCGTTCTTTGCTCGCCCGGCACTCAAGCAGCAGGTGACGATGCGCGATGCGGTCACCACGGCGTTGACGCTTGACCTGTTGCAGCGTAACTGCGACAAGGTGACGATGGCCTGCAACGCCCAGACGATCAACGTGCTCAATTCGCTGATTCTGACCGAAGGCGATCGGACGATTCTGACTCCGAACTATGACGTGTTCATGATGTACAAGGGACATCGTGGCGCAGTCGCATTGGATGTGCCTCGTTCCGATATGCAGGATGACGGGGTGTTTGTGTTCGCGTCAAAGTCCGGCGATGGCAATGAACTGCTGGTGAATCTGACCAACGCGCATATGACGCAGGCCGTGCAGGCCACCGTGGAACTCCCCGTCGGCGCGCGTGTGACGGACGTGCAGACATTGGCCTCCGATGACCCGCACGACTGCAATACCGTTGAACATGCCGATCTGGTGCGGGTTCGCGATGTGGCGGTCGACGACGCCGTGACGGTTCGGGACGCTGGCGATGCAACAGAGGCGACCGTTCGTCTGGCTCCGGCTTCGGTGAACGTATTGCGCGTCGTGTTGGGATGACGTCATAGTTCATAGCCCGTGTTCCCTTTCCTTGGGCACTGAAGGCGGGATGTCGGTCAAGCGGCATTGTCGTGACGGACGTTCCGCCTTCTTCGTGTAGGTCGGACATTGACCGTTTGTCCTCAATATGGATTTTTTAACACGCCGATATTGCCGTTTGCGGGGAAGAGCTATATCATACTTACCGAATGGTTATTAGATAGAGGTGGTTGATGTCTAATAGCGGTCGGCGGACGGCCACGGTGTCGTGTGTTGAATGCCGGGAAGCTGCATCGATGCATCTGTTTGTGACCGTAGGCTCAAGAATATGAAAGGATTCAATGGTGAACTCTATGTCCGCTACGAACGCACTGCAAAGCAAGGAGGAGCGGCTGGCCGCGTATAACGCGAACGTCGCGGCCGCCGAAAAGGATCCGACGCTCTCTCCGGCCACGGGCGCCCCGTTGAGCAAGGCCGAAGTGGGACGTTTCGGCGCAGGCTTCCTGCTGTTCGGCATTCTTTGGATGAGCGGTCTGGGCATCGTGTCCGCCGTGCTGCTGCCGGAACACTATAAGAGCATCGAAGGCATTCAGCCGGAGGCGCTGCTGGGCATCGTCAACGCGGCGACGGCCGTCGCCTCGCTGGTGTCGAACCTGCTGTTCGGCAACTTCTCCGATCGTTCCCGCTCCAAGTTCGGCCGCCGTACGCCGTGGATCCTGTTCGGAGCGGTGCTTGGCGGCGTGACGCTGTTCCTGACCGGCACCACCACGAATCCCGTGCTGCTGACCGTGTTCTACTGCGCCTGCATGTTCGGCCTGAACTGCATGATCGCCCCTCTGGTCGCCATTCTGTCCGACCGTGTACCGTACGGCATCCGCGGCACCATGAGCGCGTTCTACGGCGCCGGCTCAACCATCGGTTCGCCCATCGGCACGATGATCGGCGCGTTCTTCATGGGCAACCTGCTGACCGGCTTCGGCGTGGCGGGCGTGCTGATGTTCCTCGGCGGCGTCGTCGCCGTGCTGGTGATGCCGAAGGAAGCGCCGGCGGACTTCCTGCCCAAGGACGAAGGCACGTTCCTTGATGTTCTCAAGAGCTTCCAGCCGCCGCGCTTCTCCACCGCGCATGATTTCTACAAGGCGTTCGCCGGCCGTTTCTGCATGCTGATCAGCTATCAGATGATCTTCACCTACCAGCTCTACATCATCCAGAACTACGTCGGACAGAGCCAGGAGGAATCCGCTGTCACGATTTCCGTGATGTCGTCGATCATCATGGTCGTCTCCCTGATCGGCACCTTCATCTCCGGTCCGGTCTCCGACTTCATCGGACGCCGCAAGCTGCCCGTCATCGTCGCCTCCGTGCTGTTCGCCGTCGGCATCGCCATGCCATGGATCATGCCGACCGCCACCGGCATGTACCTGTTCGCAGGCATCGCAGGCCTCGGCTATGCAGTGTACTCCGCAGTCGACCAGGCGCTGCTCGTGGACGTCCTGCCAAGCAAGGAGGAAGCAGGCAAGGACCTGGGCATCCTGAACCTGGCTACAACGTTGGGCCAGATGTGCGGACCGGTCATCATGAGCGCCATCGTGCTGAACTTCGGCTACGCATTCGCGTTCCCGGTCTCCATCGCGCTCGCCCTCATCGGCTGCGCGTTCATCATGGTCATCAAGAACGTCAAGTGATCCAATGGTCTTGGCGGGAGGAATGAAAATGGCGGGGAAATACATCAATGGCGTGAATCTGGGCAATTGGCTCGTCCTGGAAAAATGGATGAACCCGGCCCTGTTCGACGGCACCACGGCGGAGGACGAATACTATCTGCCCACACAGCTTGATCCGGAAACCTACAAGGCCCGTATCGCCACGCATCGCGCCGAATACATCACCGAGCGTGATTTCGCCACCATCAAATCATGGGGCCTCAATTCGGTGCGTATTCCCGTGCCGTATTTCATCTTCGGCGACCGCGCCCCGTTCATCGGCTGCGTCGATGAGCTGGACAAGGCGTTCAACTGGGCGGAAAAATATGGTCTGAGCATCCTCATCGACCTGCACACGACCCCGATGAGCCAGAACGGCTTTGACAACGGCGGCATTTCCGGCGTATGCAAGTGGGCGCAGCTCGCGGACGAAGTCGAATTCGTGCTGTCCGTGCTGGAGCGCCTCGCGCGTCGCTACGGCGGACGCACTGCACTGCTGGGCATCGAAATCGTCAACGAGCCGAACACCACCTCCTCCTGGGAATCGATGAACGTGACCGAACGCTACAAGGCGGTCGATCCGGAACTGGCTCAAGGAAGCGCGCCGATCGAATTCGACTGGCTCAAGGACTTCTACGTCACCGCATACCATCGTCTGCGCGACGCCGACCGCGGCGCGCTGCCGGAAGACAAGGCGGTGGTTTTCCACGACGGATTCGACATCCGCATGTGGAAGGACTTCATGCGTGACGGCGAAGAATTCCGCAACGTGATCCTTGACACGCATCAGTATCTGATGATGGCCGAAATGAGCGGCTGTCCGCAGACCGCGGAAGGCTATGACGAATTCGTCCGCACCGTATACGCGCCGATGATCGAGGAAATGAACGAATGCCTCCCGGTGATCGTAGGCGAATGGTGCCTGTTCAACTCGTTGGGCTGCGGCGTGGACACGCATGGCGGGCAAAGCGTGCTCAACGGTGAGGAAGGCGCCCAAGCCGAAACGATGTCGGTCGAAGCCAAGCGCGACCTGTACCGGGCGCTCGCTGAAAGCCAGCTCAAAGCGTGGGCCAAGGGCGCCGGACATTATTACTGGAACTACAAGCTGCTGACGGACACGGTCAACACTCCCGGCTGGATCGGCTGGGATGCGTGGGACCTTGGCCGTTGCGTGGCGCAGGACTGGTATCCGGTCAACCATAAGTGACACGCATGTAGCCGTCGGCAGAGCGCCGGCGGCTACATGCCATATTTTATGCAAAGCGAAGGCATCCGGCCTCGCGGCGCAAAGGAGAACATCATGCTGCATAATCCGATTTTCCCCGGGTTCAATCCGGATCCGGCGATCTGCCGCAAAGGCGACGACTATTATGTCGCCGTCTCCACATTCGAATGGAAGCCGGGCATTCCGGTCTACCATTCGAAGGATATGAAGCATTGGGAACTGCTCACCCATGTGCTGACCGACGATAACGGGCCGGACCTCACCAAGCTTCCTTCCGCCAAGGGCATTTGGGCCCCGTGCCTGACCTATTGCGAGGCCGAAGACATGTTCTACGTCATCTACGGCGTCATGAATTCGATGAACGCCCGCTACTTCGACGTGGACAATTACCTGATCAAGTCGAAGAGCATCGAAGGCCCGTGGAGCGGACCGGTCTACTTGACCTCCTCCGGCTTCGACGCCTCCATCCTGCATGATGACGACGGCAGGAAGTACGTCGTCTCGTTGGAGTGGGAGACCCGCGAAGGCTACGAGAAGCCGGGTGTGATCTGCTGCGTCGAATACGATCCCGAAACCAGGCATGTGGTGGGCTATCCGAAGCGCATCTGGCGCGGCGCCACGGATCGCGGCTGCATCGAAGCGCCGCATCTGACCAAGCGTGACGGATGGTATTACCTGATGTGCGCCGAGGGCGGCACCGGCTACAACCATGCGGTCACGATGGGGCGTTCCCGTAACGTGTGGGGTCCGTACGAGCCCGATCCGAACGGTCCGATCGTCACGTCGCAGCCGGTCGAATCGAACGAACGCGCCGACGACGACCATCTGAAGCCGCGCTATTTCAATCCTGATTCCGTCCTGCAGAAGTCCGGGCACGGCAGCTACGTCGACCTGCCGAACGGCGAAACATATCTGGTGCACCTGACCTCGCGCCCGTTCGTGCCGGAACTGCGCTGCACGCTCGGTCGTGAAACCGCCATCCAGAAGGTGCATTGGACCGAGGACGGCTGGCTGCGCATGACGGACGGATCGAATCTGGCCAAGCTGGAAGTGGAGGAGCCGGATCTTCCGGACGTGCCGATGCCGGCGATTCCGTCGCTCGACGATTTCGACCAGCCGCAGCTGGGCAATTGGTATTACTCGCCGCGCATCATGCCGACTTCGTTCGCGAACGTGACCGAGCGTCCGGGCTGGCTGCGCATACGTGGCCAGGAATCGTTGGCTTCCCTGAACCGCACCAGCCTGGTGGCCCGCAAACTCACCGGCGTCTATGGCACGGTCACCACGAAGATGGAGTTCTCGCCGGAGGTCTATCAGCATGCCGCCGGTCTGACGATCTACTACGACAATATGAACAACGTCTTCCTGCGCAAGTATTGGTCCGAAACGTTGGACAGCGCCGCCTTGTCGATCGTGCGCTTGGAGAACGGCGTGAAGACCGAAATGCTGGACACCCGCGTCGCCGTCGACGACAGGCCCGTGTATCTGCGACTGAACGTCGAAGGCCGCCGCACCTGGTTCGAATGGGGCTACGATGCGGAGCGTATGACCAAGATCGGGCCGGATTTCGACACGACGACCTTCTCCGACGAATACTGCAAGTTCGGCGAATTCACCGGCACGATGGTCGGCATGGCCGTCACCGACGCCGCGTTGCATGAGCGCACCGCGGACTTCGATTTCTTCGATTACGAGATCGACGAAACCAAGCCGGTGGCCTAGCATGGCTGCCTGATGCGGCGGCCTGTCCTGGTGTGATCCCTGTGCTGCTGTTCCGTGTGATGCCGTTTCGAGGCTCTCAATGGGATGGCGGCGCGGGGACCGCGTTTGATGTTGGCGAAGGGGCAATGGGACGGCGATGCGGGGATCGCGGAAGAGACGGCGGAAAGGGAGTGGGATAGACTGACGGGTATGCCGATGAACAGCCGATCCGCGCAGCCAGCCTCTGCGCCCGCTCCGATAAAACGTGTTCGCAAGGCGCCCCAGGAGCGGCGGCGTGAAATCCTGGACGCGGCGGTCCGGCTGATTTCCGAGCGCGGCTACAACGGCATCTCCATCCAGGACGTGGCCGACGAAGTGGGCATCACCAAGCAGGGATTGCTGCGTTATATCGGCAGCAAAGACAACATGCTGTCGATGGTGTATCGGGATAATTACAACGTCGCCGCCACCGTCGAGGATTTCATGCGATCCGGACTGCCCGGCAGCGCCGCCGACGATCTGCGGTTCCCCGCATATCTGCGATATCTGGTGCACTGCAATTCGCAGCGTCGCATGCTGGTGCAGCTTTTTTCGATGCTGCAGGTCGAATCGTTCAATCCGGCTCATCCTTTGCATGACGAATTCGAAGGCCGTCTTGCCGGGATCTGGCGATACTATTCGTCCTTCGATTGGCGCATCCCGTCGCAGGTCGGCTCTTGGGACGGCAACATGCGGCCTGTCGTACGGCGTGCCATGGAGTCGATGGATGGTATGCAGCTGTGCTGGCTGAGGGAGGACGGCGTCGACCTTGACGATGAATGGCGTGCTTTCGAGATGATGATCTTCCCTTCGCCGTTGTGGGATGATTTTCGCTGATTGACGGTTATTTGATCGATCATTCGTGTCGTGTCCCCCTTGTTTCGTGCTAAACTACCGACTGGTAGTTAAAAATATTGATCTTCAGCGAGGAAGGCGAAGCATGGCACAAGAAGCATTGCCCTACAAGAACCCGCAATTGCCGGTCGAGGAGCGCATCTCCGACCTGCTCGGACGCATGACGTTGGAGGAAAAGGTCGGGCAGATGATGCAGCTCGACGCGCGCAGCGGCGACTTGGAAGACCTCATCGTCAACAGGCATGTCGGCTCGATCCTGCATACCAGTCCGGAGGACCTGCCGCGTGCGGTCGAAATGGTCAACGGCAAAACCCGTCTGAACATTCCGCTGGTCATCGGCGACGACTGCATTCACGGCTACTCGTTCTGGCCGGGCGCCACCATCTTCCCCGAACAATTGGGCATGGCCGTCAGCTGGGATTCCGAAAAGATCGAGGCCGCGGGCCGTGTAACCGCCGAAGAGGTCTCCTGCACCGGCGTGCATTGGACGTTCTCCCCGGTACTGTGCGTCGCGCGAGACACCCGTTGGGGCCGTGTCGGCGAAACCTTCGGCGAAGACCCGTATCTGATCGGCGAACTCGCCTCCTCCATCGTCAAGGGCTATCAGGGTGGCGCCAAGGCCGGAGAGCCGCTCGCCAAGGACGCCATCCTCGCCTGCGCCAAGCATTTCGCCGGATATTCCGAAACGCAGGGCGGACGCGACGCCTCCGAAGCCGACCTTTCCCACCGCAAGCTCGAATCCTGGTTCCTGCCGCCGTTCGAACGCGTCGCCAAGGAAGGCTGCGGCACGTTCATGCTCGGCTACGAATCCATCGATGGCGTGCCCGTCACCTTCAACAAGTGGCTGTTGAGCGACAAACTGCGCGGCGCATGGCACTATCAGGGCACGCTGATCACCGACTGGGACAACGTCGGCCGTTCCGTATGGGAACAGAAAATCAAGCCCGACTATGTGCATGCCGCCGCCGACGCCGTCAAGGCCGGCAACGATCTGGTCATGACCACGCCGCAATTCTACGAAGGCGCCATCGAAGCGGTGAAGACCGGACTGCTCGACGAATCCCTCATCGACGCAGCCGTGTCGCGCATCCTCGCGTTGAAGTTCCGCCTCGGCCTGTTCGAAGACCCGCGTCTGCCGGACGCCGAACGCATCAAAACCGTCATCGGCTCCGACGTGCATCGTGGCGTCAACCTCGACCTGACCCGCGAATCCGTCGCGCTGCTGCGCAACGACGGCGCACTGCCCTTCAATGCGGCCGCAGCCAAGCGCATCGCCGTCGTCGGGCCTCTCGCCGACGACGCGCAAACCCAGCTCGGCGATTGGGCAGGAAACTCCGGACAGGTCAACTGGATGCCCGAAGGCCACCCGCGCAACCTGATCACCACCGTGCTCGACGGATTCAGGCGGCTCGCCGGCGACGACGCCGAAATCACCTATGCGCGCGGCGCGAACATCGTCGACCTCGTGCCCGATCCGGAAGGCGAATTCTACCCGGATGGCCAGCCCCGCCCGCATGTCGCGGTCCCGGCGGCGGTCGACCAGCGGCTGCTCGATGAAGCGGTGGCCGAAGCCCGTGAAGCCGACCTCGTCGTCGCCGTCGTCGGCGACGACATCCAGCTTGTCGGCGAAGGCTGCTCCACCGCCACGCTTGAACTGCAGGGCGGGCAGAACGCCATGCTCGACGCACTGGGCCAGGTCGCCAAGGAAACGGGCAAGCCCTTCGTCGTCGTGCTCATCAGCTCCAAGCCGCAGGTACTGCCCGCATCCGTCATCGGCAACATGCCGACCGCGGCAAACGTGCTTGCGGACGGAAGCATTGCGAAGCGCGGTGAGGGCGCGCTTGCGGATGCGTTGCTGTGGGCTCCGAGCCCGGGCATGGAAGGCGGCCGCGCCATCGCCGAAATCATTCTGGGGCTGACCGAACCGAGCGGCCGTCTGCCGATCACGTTCCCGCGCCATGCGGGCCAGCTGCCCGTGTACTACAACCAGATCCGTGGCCAGCACGGCAACCGTTACGCCGACCTGACCCAGGATCCGGCATTCGCTTTCGGCGAAGGCCTGAGCTACACCAGCTTCGCCTACGGCGAGCCGGAAATCACGAACGGCGATGTCTTCGGCGAATCCGACACCGTGCATGCCCGCATCGAACTGACGAACACCGGAGAACGCGTCGGTACCGAAATCGTGCAGGCCTACATCAGCGACGTCGTCACCTCATACAGCTGGACCGACCGCGAATTGAAGGCGTTCAAGCGCGTCACCCTGGGGCCGGCCGAAAGCACGACCGTCGAATTCGACATTCCGGTCTCCGCCTGCACGATCGTCGACCCGCAGGCCGAACGCATCGTCGAGGCGGGCGAATTCGAGCTGCTCATCGGCCATTCAAGCCGCCGCGAGGATCTGAAGAAGGTGGCTTTCACCGTCGCATGACATCAGTCTTGGCGGTGTCGCTCGCTCAGTGATGCCGCCAAGCCCGCAATGGCGGAACATGTCGTTTCGATGTTGCGCGCCGCCTGCGCAAGCAATGCCGGCAGGTCGGCCGCGCCCGGAGCGATGCCGAACACCGCGCAGATGCCGGCGTCACGCAGTCGGCATCTGACGTCGCCGTCGTCGGCGATTCTGCCGCCGACGGCGACGACGGGCGTGCCGTGATTGCCGGCCAGTTTCGCGATGCCGCTGATCGCTTTCCCCCGTAATGATTGCGCGTCGATGGACCCTTCGCCGGTGATGATCAGATCGGCCCATTCGCAGGCCCGGTCGGCATCGCAAATATCAAGGACGAAATCAATGCCGGAAACGATTTCGGCATGCAACAGTCCCAGCATGCCGCCCGCCGTGCCGCCGGCCGCTCCGGATCCCGGAACGCTGCGAATATCACGGCCGTTATATCGCAGCAATATGTCGGCGAGATTATTCAACGCATCATCCAACAGTGCAACCTGTTTTGCGTCGGCGCCCTTCTGAGGGGCGAACACATGTGCCGCGCCCAACGGGCCGGTCAGCGGATTGGTCACATCGCACGCCAGCGTGATCGGCAGCGAGCGGATTTCATCGGGCACCATCGCGTCATCGATATGCGACAGATGAATCAGCGAAGCGCCGCCCAACGGCAGATCATCGCCGTAATCATTGAGAAAACGGTATCCCAGCGCTCGCGCCAATCCGGTGCCGCCATCCGTCGTCGCACTGCCGCCCAATCCCAAAACAACGCGTTGCGCCCCGGCCTTGACGGCGTCGCGGATCAGCTCGCCGGTGCCGAACGTGGAGGCGGCAAGCGCATCGCGATCATGTGGCGCGATACGCTCCAGGCCGCTTGCGGCAGCCAATTCGATGACCGCGGTGCGCGTCGGCGTGTCATGATCCGCCGCATGATCCGCGTCATGATCCGCACTGTGATTCGTTGCGGGGGAGACGTTGCCGAGAAAACCGTACCGCGTCTGGATCGGACGCCCCAGGGCGTCATGGGCGTCGGCAAAACGAATCTCGCCGCCGGTGGCTTTGACCAGCGCCTGCGTCAATCCTTCACCGCCATCCGAAAGCGGCAGCAGCCTGCATTGCGCATCGGCGTCGGCGCCCATAATGCCTTTACGCATCGCTTCGGCGGCCCCATCCGCCGACAGCGACTCCTTGAACGAATCAGGGGCAAGCAGATAACGCATAATCCACCTTCTCTCACCAAAGTAAAGCCATCGCAGGAAGAACAAAGCTCCGGCGGCATCGCCGTCAACGATAATCCTTTTGCGGAGAAAGAAAAAATGACACTGCAGTTGACGCCGAAACAAAATCGGCGCGTAATGGTGTGTGCGGCAACGAGGATATGCAATCTCGCCGCCGCACATGTTGCAGGGACTGACGCTCGAACAAGGCGCATTGGTCGTATCCGGCGTCATGTTCGGCGCGGCCATCGGAAAGGCCTCCATCGGCATCCTGCTCGACAGGGTGCGGACATCGCTGGTTCTTATTGCCTATTCCATCATCGGCATGTGCGGCTGGGGCATGATGGCGTTCGTCACCGCTTCCGTTCCGGCCATTGCTGCAGGCGTCATGGCCGGCTTCGCTATGGGCGTCGTGCTCGTCGCCCTGCCATGGGTCATTCGCAAGGCGTTCGGCCAGCGTGACTACGGCGAAATCCTTTCCATCATCTCCATGTTCGGATCGGTATTCTCCGCCATCGCCGTCACCGTGCACGGCACGGTCTACGACATGACCGGCTCCTACCTGCCGTCCTTCATCGGCAACGTCATCATGACAGGTGTTGCGGCGGTCTGCATGGTGATCGGCTATCGCATGCGTCCATTCAAGAAGAACGAATAAGCAGAGTCTTCACCTCCGTCAGCGATACCCCTCCCACATCGGCAAAGGGAACAGCGCATCCTCACAGTCTGCCCACATGGCGACCAGATCCTGGCCGGGGCGGCGCAGCCAACGCAATTGAACGCCGTCCATCGCACACAAACCTGTGCGCAATATCTGATCGACATCGACGCCCTTGGGCGTGGCCCAACGAATATTGCGCGCATATTCGACGGTATCGCGCTCGCGGGCTTCGAAATAGGCGTGGGCGGGATGGTCGGGATTCAGCGCTTCGGCGCTGAGCGTGGAGAACATGTGCACCAGGGCGGGACGCTTCGCGTTGACGGCGACGATGTGGCGGAACATTTCGCTGATCAGCGGGCGCTGTTCCAGCGCCATGTCGGCGATGATGCGTTCGGTCACCTCGTCGTACATTTCGTTGAGGACCAGATTGAGCAGGCCCTCCTTGCTGCCGACGTAATGCAGCACGCCCGCCTTGGTGAGACCGACCTGTGTGGCGATGCGTTGCAGGGAAGTACCGTAATAGCCCATGGTGCCGAAGCCTTCGACGGCAGCATTGAGTATGGCGGTGCGGCGGTCGGCTTCTCCGGCGTTCATTGCGCGGTTCCTTTCATGGCAGTCAAGATAGCTTCACTGTATGATCGGTTAGTTTATTATTCAAAGTTTTTCGGCGTGTTCTTGAGACTGCTTTGATAAAGTGCCTACCAATCGGTTAGTAAGGGTTCGGGGTTGAATCCTGCCGAGCATCGGAAGCGAGGCGTAATGAGTGAAAACATATATCCGTCCGTCAAAGATCTGACACTCGAAGAAAAGGCGTCTCTGACCTCCGGCAGCGATGCGTGGCATCTGCAGGGCGTCGAGAACAAGGGGATTGAAGGCTACATGATCACCGACGGCCCCCATGGGCTGCGTAAGTCGCTGGCCGTTCAGACCGGCGACACGGATCTGAACGATTCCGTGCCGGCGACCTGCTTCCCGCCGGCTGCCGGTCTGGCCAGCTCGTGGAATCCCGAACTCATCCGCAGGGTCGGCGAAGCCATGGGAGAGGAGTGCATTCAGGAGAAAGTCGCCGTCATACTCGGTCCCGGCGTGAACATCAAACGCAACCCGCTGGGCGGACGCTGCTTCGAATATTGGAGCGAAGACCCGTATCTGGCCGGCCATGAGGCCATCGGCATCGTGGAGGGCGTGCAATCCAAGGGCGTCGGCACATCGCTGAAGCATTTCGCCGCCAATAATCAGGAAACCGATCGCTTACGCATCAGCGCCAACATTTCGCAGCGTGCGCTGCGCGAAATCTACCTGCCGGCATTCGAGCACATCGTCAAAACCGCCCAGCCGTGGACCATCATGTGCTCCTACAATCAGATCAATGGAGTGCATTCGTCGCAGAACCGTTGGCTGCTCACCGACCTGCTGCGTGACGAGTGGGGCTTTGAAGGCATCGTCATGAGCGATTGGGGCGCGGTGCACGATCGCGTCGCGGCGCTCAACGCCGGCCTGAATCTGGAAATGCCACCGAGCTTCACCGATGATGAAATCGTCTATGCCGCCAAGGATGGCCGTATTTCCGCCGAACGGCTCGACCGCATGGCGCAGGGCATGATCGATCTGATCGACAAGACCCGTGACGCGATGAGCGTCGACGGTTATCGTTTCGATGTGGATGCGCATAACGAGGTGGCGCGACGGGCCGCCGTCGAATCGATCGTCATGCTGAAGAACGACGACGGTGTTCTGCCGGTCAAGAAGGATGCCAGGATCGCCGTCATCGGTGAATTCGCACGCACTCCGCGTTATCAGGGCGGTGGTTCCTCTCATATCACGCCGACCAGGATGACAAGCTTCCTCGATGCGCTCGAAGAGCGGGGCGTCAGCGCTTCCTTTGCGCCGGGCTTTACTCTGGATCTTGAGCCGTCGGACCCGGCGATGGTGGCCGAAGCGGTGAATATCGCTGCAGACGCCGACGTCGTGCTGCTGTTCCTCGGACTGCCGGAAGCCGCGGAATCCGAAGGCTTTGATCGCACCGACATCAATATGCCGGCCAAGCAGATCGAGCTGCTGCGGGCCGTCGCCGCACGCAACAAGAACATTGTGGTCGTGCTGTCGAACGGTTCGGTCGTTTCCGTGCATCCGTGGGCCGATCAGGCCAAGGGCATCCTGGAATCCTGGCTGCTCGGCCAGGCCGGAGGCCTCGCCCTGGCGGACGTGATCTTCGGCGACGTAAGTCCGTCCGGCAAGCTGGCACAGGGTATTCCGATGGATATTGACGACGATCCGAGCATGCTCAACTGGCCGGGTGAGGAAGGTCACGTCGACTACGGCGAAGGCGTGTTCGTCGGCTACCGTTACTACGACTCGTACGGCAAGACGGTAGACTATCCGTTCGGCTACGGCCTGAGCTACGCGACTTTCGGCATCGATGACGTCAAGGTCGCCAAGACGGGTGCGAACACGGCGGAAGTCGTCGCCGTCGTCACCAACACTTCCGACGTGGACGCCGCGGAAACCGTGCAGGTGTACGTCGCGCCGGGCAAGGCCGATGTGGCCCGTCCAAGGCATGAGCTCAAGGGGTTCAAGAAGGTCTTCCTCAAGGCGGGGCAGTCCGCCGAAGTCCGCATCGAGCTGGATGAGCGCGCATTCGCATACTGGTCGGAGCGTTTTGACGGTTGGCACGTCGAAGCCGGCGAATACGGCATCGAAGTCGGCGTCTCGTCGCGTGACATCGCCGCGAATGTGACGGTCGTGCTTGACGGCGATGGCAGGACCCTGGATCTGAACGAATGGTCCACGTTCGGCGAGTGGAAGTCCGACGCGATCGGAAGCAAGGCGGTGGCGGCGATGCGGGCCAAGGGCGAGGCCGGCGAACTGGCGGCGCTGCCGGACAACGACATGACGGCGATGTTCATCGATTCCATGCCGGTCAATAGCCTGGCCGCGTTGCTCGGCGAATCGGGCAAGGAGCTGTCGAAGTTCCTGCTGGAGGAATATTCGCGGCTGCGTGGCTGAGGTCGGCGCGATCCGGCCTGTCCGCCGACCGGCCGATGCCGGAGGCGTGAATATGTAAGGACGCGGAACCCGTATGACGGGCCGCGTCCTTTTACTGTCCAAACGTAGGCGTGCCACTTCGGGGGCCGCGGCCGCCGGCGCGCGGATGGGATGAAGGCAACACGCCGATTGTTGTATTTGCAACTGTTGTATGTGAGTCGTATTATGATGCTTTGTTGCATATACAACTAAGGGGAGATGTATGGACCAACATGTTCTCAGTCTCGAACTACGGGCGCTGAGCAGGTCCATGAACCGCTACCTGGCGGAAAGCATGCCTGATTCCGCACGCATCGCGACCGGTGGAAACGCGAACATCATCATGTTTCTGGCCCGCAACCGCAACGTGGACGTGTACCAGCACACCATCGAACAACGGTTCGGCGTCACCCGGTCCACGGCATCCCGTGTTCTGGCGCTGATGGAGGGAAAAGGGCTCATCACCCGCGAACCCGTAGCCCATGATGCCCGCTGCAAACGCATCGTGCTGACCGAAGAGGCCGACGCGATTGTCGCCGACCTTATGGAAAACGGCAGCCGCGTGGAGGCGCAGCTCGTCAACGGGTTCACCGAACAGGAAAAAGAAGCGGTTCTGGACTATGTGCTGCGCATGCGCGAAAACATCGCCCAAGCGCAACGCGATTTCGCTGCTGCGAAAACGAAATCCGCAGCCAATGAGACAGGCCATCAAACGAACGACGAAATAGAACGAGAAACGCAGAAGGAGGAAGACAAGTGAGCAACACCGCTGCAACCAAACAGACGGCGCGCGGCAGTGAGCCGGCACGTCCGCGGCACATCATACGAACACTGGGCAAATCGCTTCGCGAATACAAAAAGGCCAGCCTGCTGGCGCCGCTGTTCGTCGCCATCGAAAGCATCCTGGAAATCCTGATCCCGACCGTCATGGCGACGCTCATCGACCAGGGAATCACCGGCGGCAACATGTCGGCCATCATCAAATTCGGCGTCATACTGCTGTTGTGCGCCGCGGTATCGCTGGCTTCCGGCTTCCTCGCAGGAAAATTCGCAGCCATCGCGGGCGCCGGCTTCGCGAAGAACCTGCGTCACGACCAATTCAAGAAGGTGCAGGAATTCAGCTTCACCAACATCGACCGCTTCTCCACCGGCTCCATCATCACGCGACTGACCACCGACGTGACGAATCTGCAGATGGCGTATTCGATGATGGTGCGTATGGGCGTGCGCGCGCCGATCATGGTGGTCGTCGCATGGATCTTCTCGTTCCGCATCAGCCCGTCCATCTCCATGGTCTTCCTCGCATGCATCCCGATCCTCGCCATCGGCCTGTGCGGTCTGGCCGCATTCGTCCACCCCGTGTTCGAGCGCGTCTTCCACACATACGACGAACTCAACAGCGTGGTCGACGAAAACCTGCAAGGCATTCGCGTCGTGAAATCCTACAATCGCGAATCCCATGAAATCGGCAAGTTCAACGCGATCTCCCAGCGCATCTTCAAGGACTTCATGAAGGCCGAACGCGTCATGAGCTTCAACAGCCCGATCATGATGATCTGCGTATACGGATCGATGCTTCTGATCTCCTGGATGGGCGCGCAGCAGATCGTCGCCTCCGGCAACAACGCCGCATTGGGCCTGACCACGGGCGACCTGACCGCACTGGTCACCTACGCCATGCAGATCCTGATGGCCATGATGATGCTGTCCATGATCTTCGTCATGTTCATCATCTCCCAAGCGTCCGCCGAACGAATCTGCCAGGTCCTGCAGGAGGAAAGCACCGTCACCAACCCGGACAAGCCGGTCAAGGAAGTCGCCGACGGATCGATCGACTTCGAACACGTCGACTTCCGTTATTCCGACAGCTCCGAAAAGCCGGTCCTCGACGACATCGACCTGCACATCGCGTCCGGACAGACCATCGGCATCGTCGGCGGCACGGGCTCCGCGAAATCCAGCCTGGTGCAGCTCGTGCCGCGCCTGTACGACGTGACCTCCGGATCGCTCAAAGTCGGCGGCCGAGACGTGCGCGAATACGACATGGAAGCGCTGCGCGACCAGGTCGCCATGGTATTGCAGAAAAACGTGCTGTTCTCCGGAACCATCGCCGAAAACCTGCGTTGGGGCAACCCGAACGCCACCGACGAGGAGATACGCCACGCATGCCAGCTGGCCCAGGCGGACGGATTCATCCAGGAATTCCCCAAGAAGTACGACACGTACATCGAACAGGGCGGCACCAACGTCTCCGGCGGCCAGCGCCAGCGTCTGTGCATCGCCCGCGCCCTGCTGAAAAAGCCGAAGATCCTGATCCTCGACGATTCAACCAGCGCGGTCGACACCAAGACCGACAAGCTGATCCGCTCCGCCTTCCATAACGAAATCCCGGACACGACGAAGATCATCATCGCCCAGCGCGTCGCTTCCGTGCAGGACGCCGACATGATCATCGTCATGGACAACGGACGCATCATGGCGCACGGCACCCACGACGAACTGCTCGCCACCTGCGACGAATACCGTTCGATCTACGAATCCCAAACCAAGAACCAAGGCCAGCCGGAAGGGGAAGGAGAAGCACGATGAGCGAAAAAGAACCATTCAGCGAACGCAAGCCCGGCATCGGCAAAGCCGCGCCCGGCACCACCAAGCGCATCTTCGGATACATTCTCCAATACAAGCTGCACGTCGCGCTCGTCGTGGTCTGCATCCTCGTCGGCGCCGCCGCGCAAGCCGGATCGGCGTTGTTCCTGCAGTCCCTCATCGACAGCTACATCCTGCCGCTGGTCGGCGCGGACAACCCCGACTGGGGGCCGCTGGTGCGCGCCGTCAGTCTCATCGGATGCCTCTACGCCGCAGGCATCTTCTGCAGCTGGCTGTGGCAGTGGCTCGTCGTCGCCGTCGAACAAGGCACCCTGAAGAAGATCCGCGACGACATGTTCGCGCATCAGCAGAGCCTGCCGGTCCGCTACTTCGATGCCAACGAGCACGGCGATATCATGAGCCATTACACGAACGACACCGACACGCTGCGACAGGCCATCAGCCAGTCGTTCCCGCAGATGCTCGCCTCCGCGGTCTCCTCGTTCGCGGCGTTCATCTCGATGCTGTGGCTGTCCGTGCCGATCACCGCATTCGTGCTCGTCTTCACCGTGCTGCTGTTCGTCATCGTACGCAAAGTCGTCTCCCGCTCCGGACGCTACTTCGTCAAACAGCAGAAGGAGCTCGGCGACGTCAACGCCTTCGTCGAAGAGGCCGTCAACGGACAGAAGGTCATCAAGGTCTTCAACCACGAAGACGCCACCCAGGCGACCTTCGACGAAAAGAACGAAGCGCTGTTCGAGGCTTCGGCCGAAGCGAACACCTGGGGCAACGTCACCATGCCGATCGTCGGCAACATGGGATACCTGCTCTACATCCTTCTGGCGATCGTCGGCGGCGCCATGGCATTGGGCGGCGTCGGCAACATCGGACTGTCCGGCACCGGCACGCTCACCCTCGGCACACTGGTCTCCCTGCTGACATTGAGCCGTTCTTTCATCAACCCGCTCGGCCAGGTCTCCATGCAGTTCAACATGGTGATGATGGCGTTGGCCGGCGCATCGCGCATCTTCGCGTTGATGGACGAGCCGTCCGAAAGCGACGGCGGAACGGTGACGCTCGTCAACGTCGAACTCGGCGAAGACGGCCGCACCATGACCGAAGTCGACCATGAGACCGGCCACTGGGCATGGAAGCGCGAACCCGGCGACGACGGCACCCGTTCGCTCAAAGCCGCCGAAAAGCTCAAGGGCTCCGCCCGTGAAGTCGCATTGAAGGCCAAGGAACAGGCCATCACCTCGCCCGACGGCCGTCTGACCCTGCTGCGCGGCGATGTGCGCTTCACCAACGTGACCTTCGGCTACAATCCGGACAAGCCGGTGCTGCACGACATCACCTGGTTCGCCAAGCCTGGTCAGAAGATCGCGCTCGTCGGCGCGACCGGCGCCGGCAAGACCACGGTGACCAACCTGATCAACCGCTTCTACGACATCCAGGAAGGCCAGATCCTGTACGACGGCATCTCCGTGCGCGGCATCCGCAAGCCGGACCTGCGCCGTTCACTGGGCGTCGTGCTGCAGGACGTGAACCTGTTCACGGGCACCGTGATGGACAACATCCGATACGGACGACTCGACGCCACCGATGAGGAATGCATCGCCGCGGCGAAACTGACCAACGCGGACGGCTTCATCCGCATGCTGCCCAAGGGCTACCAGACCGTGCTCGAAGGCGACGGCTCCGGGCTGTCGCAAGGCCAGCGCCAGCTGATCTCCATCGCACGCGCCGCAGTGGCCGACCCGCCGGCGCTGATCCTGGACGAAGCGACCTCGTCGATCGACACCCGCACCGAAGAAGTGGTGCAGGCCGGCATGGACAACCTGATGAAGGGACGCACCGTGTTCGTCATCGCACACCGCCTGTCCACCGTGCGCAACTCCGACGTGATCATGGTGCTCGACCACGGCCGCATCATCGAACGCGGTTCGCACGACGAGCTGATCGCGCTCAAGGGCGAATACTACCAGCTGTACACCGGAGCGGTGGAACTGGAGTAGTTTGCTTTGGCTGAGGCGGCGCTGAGGCGGCGCCTCGCGTGCATGAGAGGGGAGGGGCTTTCCGCAGGGATTGCGGGAGGCCTCTCCTTTTTTGGTTTTGTGAGGGGGCGCTGCGGGCGGGAGTCAGCGGCATTTGGCATGTATTTGGCCAATTGTGCGGTGCCTTCCGACCTTGTTGTCTTTTATCTGACACTTTTGGTCGCAAC
The DNA here is from genome assembly GCF_056356755.1 of Bifidobacterium sp. LH_449. Taxonomy (NCBI): domain Bacteria; kingdom Bacillati; phylum Actinomycetota; class Actinomycetes; order Bifidobacteriales; family Bifidobacteriaceae; genus Bifidobacterium; species Bifidobacterium sp. LH_449. The sequence goes on along the minus strand of NZ_JBKEUV010000001.1, from coordinate 401,532 downwards.
ATGCCGTGTATTGCGACCAAATGTGCTACCTACCTTTGTTGAATGTGGCATGATTGGTCGCAACATGCCGTGTATTGCGACCAAATGTGCCACATGCTTTCGTTGTAGATGGCAGGATTGGTCGCAATGTGCCGTGTGCAGCGACTCAAACTGCCACCTGCTCTCGTTGAAGGTGGTAGTTTGAGTCGTTTACATGATTCGAAGACCCCCTTAAATAGTTAATTGTGTTTGCGTCGTAGAATTGGAATAAGCGGAGGGAAGAGTACTACGCGGATGAAAAGGGTCAATGATGAGTTCCTATTATGCACGAAGTAGTGATCATGGATATGAGACATGTGTTGAACATTTAAGTATGGCTGCGTGCTTGTCTGGCGCTTTCGCACAACAATTTGGTTATTTGTATGATGGTTTGCTGTCTGGTTTGTTTCATGATCTTGGTAAATATTCCGACGCATTCCAGCACAGAATTCGTAATCCAAAGGATTCCACGCGAGTCGACCATTCCACTGCTGGAATGCTCCTGTTAGGGAACCATGGTCGTTTTGAAGATGCAATGGTAGTGGCGGGGCATCATGCCGGCTTATCTGATATGGGTTCCGCAGGCGATATAGATGCTCCGACTTTTATGAGTCGTGTGCAAAAGGCGGTAAATGCTAGCAATAATAATTTACTTGATCAAGCCAGTGCATGGCAGACGCAGATGCATATTCCAGATGAAATAATCGATGCCGATACTCAAGCAGATCCTGCATCTCCATACGAAGCCATGATGCGTATTCGAATGTTGTTGTCTGCATTGGTGGATGGAGACCGTCTCGATGCTGAGTTCTTTACGGAAAATCGTCTGGATCGTGCTGAGCATGAATTGCTGGATCAAATAAAGCATCAACTTGGAGCGGAAGATTTAGCTGCAGAGCATGCTCCAACGTGGAATAAGCTTCATGAGACTGCGCTGCAGGCTGCATCTGAATACGATAAGGAGGCCAGGCTGGTAATCCGTCGACTTGCTGAAATTGTCGAACATGAAGCTCGCCGTTATCTTGACAAGCCGAGTAAAAGTCCATTGGACGTCAAACGTTGTGAATTGCTTCAGCAGTGTATTAGTGCCGGGAAAGATTCTTCGCGCAAGCCAGGCCTATACACGTTAACAGCACCTACAGGTAGCGGCAAGACGTTGTCTTCGATAGCGTTCGCTCTTGAACATGCCCATGCGCAGGGATTGCAGCGCGTTATTTACGTGATTCCGTATATGTCGATTATCGATCAGACTGTCGAAGGATTCGAAAGAATATTCGGCGAGGAAGCAGTATTACCTCACTATTCCGAAGCGTCATATCAGCTTAAAGATGAGTCTGATATGAGCGAGATTGATCTGAAACGTGCGCTCGCATCGGAGAACTGGAATGCTCCCATCGTGGTCACTACCGCTGTTCAATTCTTTGAAAGCCTATATTCAAATAAGACTTCGCGTTGTCGCAAACTGCATAATATTGCGAATTCCGTCGTCGTGTTTGATGAAGCGCAGACGTTGCCGGTCTCTTACTTGCGCCCATGTGTTAAGGCTATCGCCGAGTTGGTGCAGCATTATAATATCAGTGCCGTCTTGTGTACGGCCACCCAGCCTGAACTTAGGCCATTGTTTGATCGAGCATTTGAAAACAAGTGTCCAAAGATTTCTGAGATATCGCCATTTTCTGGCAAAGATCAAAAGGCATTTTCTAGAACGACGATTGCATCACTTGAAGGTGATATCGGTTTGGATGATTTGGCAGAGCATCTGCATAGGCATGATCAGGTGCTGTGCGTTGCCAATACTCGTAAAGATGTGCAATATCTATATCGGCAACTTAAAGAAATGACAATTGGTGAGGGAACGTACTGCCTAACCACATTGCAATGTGCTGCTGATCGAAAGCGATTGCTTAAGGAGATTCGTTTGCGGCTTGCAGAGGGAAAGCCTTGTCGTGTTGTATCTACGTCATTGATTGAGGCTGGTGTGGATGTCGATTTTCCGGTGGCGTATCGAGAAGAAACAGGTTTGGACTCCATTCTGCAGACAGCTGGACGTTGCAATCGAGAAGGGAAACGTTCGAAGCAAGAAAGCATTGTCTATGTGTTTTCCAGTGATGGCAATACTCCGCGTTTCCTTCTTCAAAACGTTGCCGTATTCCGTAGCGTGAGAAATCGTTATCATGATGACTTGGATACCGATGAGGCAATGCATGAGTATTTCCAGCAATTGCTGGAAATACGCGATGGCGTTGCGCTCGGTTCCAGAAATGATGCGCTGGATAAAAACCGTATTCTGTCGATGTGCGATGACAATACGATGCCGTTTTCTGAAATTGCTCGTCGATTTAATCTCATTGATGCTCCAAGTTCGGCGGTATATGTTCCGTTGGCTGGGGAAGGCGCGGCATTGTGTGAACGATTGGAATCAGGAGACGTTGATCGTGGGCTGTTTCGTCGTTTGGGCAAATATGCCGTTAATGTTTGGCCGCAATATTTAGAGAAGCTTTGTATAGCCGGTGCGGTTATGCCGGTTTCGCATGATGATAGCTGTTTTATTCTGCGCGATATGGAACTATATGCTTCCGACCTTGGTCTGGTACTGGATGAGGTCAATCCTGATGGCATCTTTATTTGAGAAAAGCGCATGCTCGTTTGCGGGGTGCAAACGAGCATGCGCCATATTGGGTAGGCAAATAAACAAAACTAACCGATTTCAATCCACACTCGGAAAAGGATGGTTCCTTGAGTGTCATAAACACAATAGCATGTAATTCTTATAGATTTCAGATCGTTGATAACAGAAAATTATCTTCCGGTTCGTTTTATTTAAAACATGTGTTATAGTTATTCATGTCAACGAGGACGCCTCCTAAAGGCTTTATCTCCAAACTAGAAAGGAGGAGGTATGTCAGTACAGCTAGAGGTCTGGGGTGAGCGTGCGCTTTTCAGTAGGCCTGAATTTAAAGCCGAGCGAGTCACTTATGATGTGATGACGCCATCGGCGGCAAGAGGCATATTGGAAGCAATATTTTGGCGTCCTGGACTCCAGTGGCGCATTGACCGTATAACGGTGATGAATCCTATTAGATTTGATACTGTTCGCCGTAATGAAGTTAGTAGTGTGATAAGTGCTCGTCAAATTCGTTCGATGGCAGAAGGGCACGGCGACGGCGGTACTATTTATACTGCGGATTCCATCCAACAAAGATCCTCCACGATTCTTCGTGATGTCAGATATGTAATCGACGCACATTTTGAAATTAATCACGCAAAAATGACTCCGACGGATTCGCCGGAGAAATTCCAGAATATGTTTCGCAGACGAGCTTCCAAAGGCCAGTGTTTTCATCACCCCTATTTCGGGACGCGTGAATTTCCGGTCGAGTTCCGGCTATGGGATGAAACCGATTCACCTGAAGGCTTTGAACAAGGCCAACGCGATTTGGGCTATATGCTATATGACTTTGACTATAGGAATCCGGCTTATCCTAAACCGTTGTTTTTCCGCGCGGCATTGAATGATGGCGTGCTGGATGTTTCGACTGTGCAGGTGAAATCATGATTATTAGTGATCTTCAAACGGAATACCAAGCGTTAGCGGATAAAGGTCAGGTTCCGGTTTATGGCTATGATGAGGCGAATGTACCGTATTCTTTGGTCATTGACGCGGACGGGGCGCTAGTTGATGTGCGTTTTTTGGGAGACCGCTCAGAGAAAAAGGCACGTCATATTATCCAAGTGCCTCATCGTTTCACCAGATCTTCGGGCATCGTGCCTAACTTTTTGTGCGACACCGTTACATACATGCTTGGCTATGATTCCAAGGGCAAACCTGAACGTGCTGCGACATGTTTTTCTGAGTGCGGCGAGCTGCATCGCCGTGTGCTTAACGGAGTGGATTCCCCTGCGGCAAAAGCGACGCTTGCTTTTTTTGAACGGGGACCGCAGTGGGAAGCTGCCGAACGGATTGTTCGAGGAAATTCAGATAAGGAGTGGAAGGCTGCGCAGACGGCGAACTTTATCTTGCAGTTTCAATCCGAGTCATCGATTGAATTTATTAAAGATGATCCAGCTGTCAGGCAGGCATGGGATGCATACTTTAATCAGGAAGATGACGAGGATGAGACGGTAAAGGCCTCTAGTCTTCTTTCAGGAGAATCGATTATTCCTGTGAAAACTCATCCGAAAATTAAAGGTGTTATGGGAGCGCAGTCTGCTGGTGCTTCATTAATTTCATTTAACGCACCAGCATTTTGTTCTCGTAATCTTGAACAATGCGAGAATGCGCCTTTAAGCAAGCGAGAAGCATATGAGTACACAACGGCGTTAAACACTCTGCTCGCTGATTCGAATAGAGTGATGCATATTGGTGATGACACTGTGGTGGCGTGGGCGAAATGCGGAGAAAATACATATTCGGATGTTCTTCGGAATGCGTTTTTCCCGATGACATCATCGCAGAGGGCCACACGTAAAAGTTCAGATGGTATACACCTTGATGAAGATGTGCTTAAAGCGAGCATGAGATCGCTCGCTCAAGGCAAATCATACAAATACAAAAATGTCATCCTTGATCCTGGTGAAGAATCCCATATTCTTGCTTTATCTCCGAATGCTGCGCGTGTATCAGTTCGCTTTTATTTAACCAATACGTTCGGTAAATTTGCGGAAAATATCGAGCAGCATTATCAGGATTTGAGCATTGTCCGTCCGGTAAATGATAAAACGGTTTTTCTTCCAACCTGGAGGTTGTTGAGACAAACAGTGAATCAGGAGACGGAGAGAGCGAAAATATCGCCAGAAATTGCTGGTGCGGTGATGAAAGCTATACTCAATGGCACGCCATATCCGGTGACACTGATTAATGCAGTGGAACGGCGCATTATTGCAGAACACAAAGTTTCTCCGGATAAAGCGGCAATCATTAAAGCATATTATCTGCGTAAAACAAAAAATCCAAAATTTAAGGAGGTATTGCAGATGAATATCAATGAAGATAGCGATTATCTACCATATGTACTTGGTAGGTTATTTTCAATTTATGAGCAGATTCAATTAGCTGCTATACCGGGCATAAAAACAACAATCAAAGACAAATATTTTACAAGTGCTTCTGCTACTCCGGCACGTATCTTTCCGATTTTGGGCGATCTTGCGGCGAAGCATATGCGCAAAACTTGGCGCTCGGAAGGGTATAAAGTCAAGCTCGATAAAGCGCGCGGGGAACTATCCGGCAGAGTTGGGATTAGATATCCGTTGCGATTGACGTTGGAAGAACGTGGAGCCTTCCAACTCGGTTATTACTTTGAAAATCAAAAACGGTTTAATAAAACCGTGAGTGATGAAGCAACTAACAAGGATTAAGAAGTGCATCATGTCTGACTACAAACCAATTGAAAACCGGTATGACTTCAGCATTCTCTTTGATGTGGAGAATGGTAATCCCAACGGAGATCCTGATTCCGGTAATATGCCTCGTGTCGATATTGAAACAGGACAGGGGTTGGTGACCGATGTTTGTATCAAGCGAAAGATTCGAAATTACGTGCAGATGGCCAAAGACGAGGTTTCACCATGGCGAATTTACATACAGAATCAACAGACGTTGAATCGTCTTGATTGTGAGGCTTTAGCCGCTTCTAATATTGACACGAGTCTTGAAGGTAAAGAACTTGTTGATGCGATTAAGGTATCTAAAAAGAATGATCCCGAATTAGATCGGCGACTGCGCGACTATATGTGCGATAACTTTTTCGATATTCGTACATTCGGCGCAGTCATGACCACCTTTGTTAAAGGCAGCTTGTCTTGCGGTCAAGTGAGAGGTCCCGTCCAACTTGGGTTCGCTCGTTCTATTGATCCTGTCGATGTGCAAGAAATCAGCATTACTCGCATTTCCGTAACAACTGAGGCGGATGCAGCCGAAAAGAACAACACAATGGGTAACAAATTCATTGTTCCTTACGGTTTGTATCGTATGAATGGCTATATTTCAGCGAAATTTGCTCAAACTGTCACAGGTTTTAGTGATGAGGATCTTGACATGCTATGGCAAGCGATTCTAAACATGTTCGAATTCGATCGCTCTGCAGCACGTGGCAATATGGCGGTCCGAAAGCTGTACGTATTCAAACACAGCAGCGCACTTGGGAATGCGCCTTCGTATAAGCTGTTTGATCTAGTCAATGTGAAAAGGCGAGAAGACATAACGGTTGCCCGTAGCTTCAACGATTATGCTGTCACTTTTAATAGTGAAGACATTCCCGAGGGCGTTGAGGTTGATGAATTAGTCGATCACATGCTGTGAGTATTGAGGTCAGCCGGGCCACCGTATCGCGTGAGCCCGGCTTTTGAATAAATAAACTTGGTCCGTTTTTAGTCAGGGAGAATGGCTTCGGTATACCCAAAGAAGGGTGTGTTCATACAATGACTGAGTATCGGGAAGACGATTGGCTTGCCTTGTCAGGCATTCAACACTTTGCATTTTGCCGTCGGCAGTGGGCCCTTATTCATATAGAGCAGCAATGGGAGGATAATTATTTAACTACATCCGGCAATCTGGAGCATGAACGTGCACATGATTATGCTGCGTCGGAAACGAGGGGAAAACTTCTGATTATGCGTGATCTTCGAGTCTTCTCACGCTATTTGGGTGTAACGGGTGCGTGCGACGTTGTTGAATTCCATCAATCAGAAGATGGCGTTCCTTTACGTGGAAGGCAAGGAAAATGGCTGCCTTATCCCGTGGAATACAAGCACGGCTCACCCAAGGAGAACGATGCCGATCGGCTTCAGTTGTGTGCGGAGGCTATATGTTTAGAAGAGATGCTTGGTTGTGACATTTTAGAAGGGGCGCTGTTCTATCAAAAAATCCGGCATCGTGAAATTGTTATTTTTGATACTGAAATTCGCAATAAAGTTGTCGAGATGTTTACTCAAATGCATGAGTGGTATTTGCATGGCCATACTCCAAAGGCTCGAATATCAAAAAAATGTAAAGCATGTTCCTTGTGGGGTGTGTGTCTTCCTCAAATGGTCAAGGAATCGCATTCTGTACAAAAATATATTGATTCTGTGATTGTTGCCGAATGAAGCTGGTAGATGACCGCTTGATTAATGGTAGTGAAAAGAGATAACGATGAGACAATTATTAAACACGTTATTTGTTACGTCTGAAGATGCGTATCTATCTCTCGAAAACGATAATGTTGTAGTGTCGAAAGCAGAAAAATTGCTTGCTAGGATTCCGTTACGTTCGTTAGAAAATATTATGAGTTTTTCGTACAAAGGTGCGTCGCCTGCATTAATGGGAAAATGTTCCGAATTTGGTGTAGGCTTATCCTTTTTCTCGCCGCGTGGACGATACTATTGTTCCATTTTGGGTGAAAATAATCGAAATGTTTTACTTCGTCGTGAACAATTTCGTTTTGCTGATGAGGAGAATGACTCTTTGCGTTTTGCAAAATCATTCATTATGGGGAAAATATATAATTGTCGTTGGGTCCTTGAAAGAACTAAGCGTGACCATGCGCTGCGGGTTGATTCTGAACGACTTACAAATCAAAGTAAAAAGCTTCATCAAGAACTTCTAAATGTAAAAAAGTCTGCTTCGCTTGATGAATTGCGTGGAATAGAAGGTTTGGCCGCAAAAGAGTACTTTTTCGCTTTTGATGATTTAATTCTACGTCATAAGGATGAGTTTTTCTTTCAAGAGCGTAGTCGAAGGCCTCCGATGGATCGAATGAATGCTTTACTGTCATTCCTGTATTCAATCTTGTCTAATGACTGTATTGCTGCTTTGCAGGGGGTCGGGCTTGATCCCTATGTCGGATTCCTTCATACTGATAGGCCTGGTAGAGCGTCTTTGGCATTGGATCTACTTGAAGAACTTAGACCAGTCGCTGCGGATCGGTTTGCGTTATCATTGATTAATACTGGAGTGGTTAAGCCTTCGCAATTTGATGTTCGAGAGAATGGCGGAGTGTTTCTTTCGGATAGCGGACGAAAGACTGTACTGGCTTCATTTCAAAAGAAAAAGCAGGAAATTATTATTCATCCATTTATCAATGAGAAAATTCCATGGGGATTGGTGCCGTATGTGCAAGCGTTACTGTTAGGGCGTACAATTCGTGGCGACCTGGATGCGTACCCACCGTTTCTGTGGAAATGATGAATTAGTTTATTTGGACGTTGCGTGTAAGGTGATTTTGGAATGATGGTTGTAGTAACTTATGATGTCAACGCTGAAACGTTGGAGGGAAAACAGAGACTTCGACGGGTAGCTAAAATATGTATGAAGTATGGTCAAAGAGTACAGAATAGCGTTTTTGAATGTTTGGTGACTCCATCTGACTATTTGAGTTTAAAGCATGATCTTGAAAAGGTTATGGATAAATCGTGTGATAGTTTGTGCTACTACAATCTAGGTTCAAAATATGAGTCGAAAATTGAGTATTGTGGTAAGTGTAATCATTTACCTGTTGCTGAGGTGATGATAATTTAAGTGTCCTGTCGATACAGAGATAAAAGAACTACGGTTCTGGGAATCAGAAGTACGGTGCGAGATTCAAGTTCTCATAAAAATAATGAGTATTCGCACTAAAATCTTAAAACTTTGGAAGCGTCCCGTACGTTCCCTGTTGTTTGATAGCTAAATAGTGGATATAGAAATGAGATTTTGGTGATGTTTGGATATTCTAAGATGGGGCTGAAGATAAGTTGCAGTCGTCTTGTATCACCAGTATTCTTCGGTTGAAGATCCCATAACCACAATGTGAGAGATGGTGATCATTTTTGCAGTCGCCTCCCACACGGGAGGCGTGGATTGAAATTCCTGATCCAAGACGACGTTGATGGTCTCGGTGCGTCGCCTCCCACACGGGAGGCGTGGATTGAAATCTCGACACCCACGACGACGAATCAACGCAAACCGGTCGCCTCCCACACGGGAGGCGTGGATTGAAATAGCGAATCCGTCGCATCATTGACCGACTCGCTGACGTCGCCTCCCACACGGGAGGCGTGGATTGAAATCTCCAGGCGACCGACGCGAACGGACGCCCGCTGCGTCGCCTCCCACACGGGAGGCGTGGATTGAAATATCGTCCGCGACAAGAAGAAGTTCGTGGTCATCGTCGCCTCCCACACGGGAGGCGTGGATTGAAATTGGGACAGGCCCGCGGCCTGCGCCGCGTTCCTGGAGTCGCCTCCCACACGGGAGGCGTGGATTGAAATATGCCGGCGTCCTTGACGGTGTCCCAGTTCGCGAGTCGCCTCCCACACGGGAGGCGTGGATTGAAATAAATCGTCGCCGGCGCGTTTGAGGCCCCGGGCGAGTCGCCTCCCACACGGGAGGCGTGGATTGAAATCTCGATGGACTGCCATGATGTCGCATCCGGTTCGAGTCGCCTCCCACACGGGAGGCGTGGATTGAAATAAGGTCTACCGCAAAAACACGTCGGGCGATGCGGAGGGTCGCCTCCCACACGGGAGGCGTGGATTGAAATCTTCCTGAGATGCGGGCATGTCCCGTCGAGAACGCGTCGCCTCCCACACGGGAGGCGTGGATTGAAATACGGGACGAACTGCGTGGAGCCTCGAAGATATAGTCGCCTCCCACACGGGAGGCGTGGATTGAAATCATGATTGTGTTCCGGTATTCTCCGATCAGGCGGTCGCCTCCCACACGGGAGGCGTGGATTGAAATCTCAACATCACAATCGACTGACCACGCAGAATCGTCGCCTCCCACACGGGAGGCGTGGATTGAAATCTCGACATCACGCTCGGCCGCACCTCCGACACGGTCGCCTCCCACACGGGAGGCGTGGATTGAAATAGCGAAGGTGTATCGAAAATCGTCATCCATCGTGGTCGCCTCCCACACGGGAGGCGTGGATTGAAATGAGACCCGTGTCAAAGAATTTTTGACAAGTGAAGGGTCGCCTCCCACACGGGAGGCGTGGATTGAAATGGAATACGTCGCCCATCGTAGATTATCTAGAGAGGTCGCCTCCCACACGGGAGGCGTGGATTGAAATCAGCAGGTGAAAAAAATCAGCGGCAAGTACGATGTCGCCTCCCACACGGGAGGCGTGGATTGAAATTTGATGGTGTCGCGTTGGATCTCGGCGAGCGCGGTCGCCTCCCACACGGGAGGCGTGGATTGAAATTGAAGCGGCATCATGTCGCCGGTGACGATCATCGGTCGCCTCCCACACGGGAGGCGTGGATTGAAATCCGCTGCGCAAGGCGAAAGCGGTAGCGAAATGAGTCGCCTCCCACACGGGAGGCGTGGATTGAAATCCCGGGCAGAAGGTGGAATACCAGCTGCTGACAACGTCGCCTCCCACACGGGAGGCGTGGATTGAAATCAAGCCAAGCCTCCAGATCACGCCGAAACAGTACGGTCGCCTCCCACACGGGAGGCGTGGATTGAAATAGATACCTGTCGGATCAATGATTCGAACCGCAGGCCGTCTCTCATGCGGGGAGGCGCGGCCTGCAATAAAAGACATCTGTCAGCTTGACGTCTCGAATCGTAGAAACCCGCATGCATTACAAATTGTCATATAGCAGAAATTGATGAAGCGCCCGCTATCGCCTTTGGAGTAGTAGCCGAGGCGCTCATCGTTTCTCTGTGGTTTTGTGGTTCTTTGTTGCTTACGTCGATCAATGGTTTCATGAGAACGCCTACCGCTTTCTGTTGACTGTATCCTATTCTCGTTCGTATGCCTAGCTTTACACGCAGCTTAAAATCGGCCACCTTCTATGAATGAAACAAGTGCCTGGTCCATCACACATGGGCAATGGCTGAGACACTTGCCGATTGCGATAATGCCACCATTTGCTGATTGTAGAAGTCCTCATTTGCCTTCATTATCGCTTCATCCACTTCCTATGTAATCCTTCCCCAAACGCCTCAGCACCCCCTAAAAAACTTATCCACATATCCCCACCCCACATTTCAATCCCACCCACATCCCTCAACCCGACCTACACTGGAATTGTGCGCAGCCGCACACGCGCAGCCGCGCGCACAGCAGCATGCTGCACACTGCCGCGCGCAACACACAAAACGACGCCATACGACGCCGCACAACGGACAAGCGCCGCGCAACGCAAAACGAAACACCACAAAACCACACAACCCGTCAAATCGGAGGCGATAGCAATGACGCTGCAACATAGGGCATCATCGTATTCGATGGACGAGGTCAGCCGCATGTCGACGGATGCCGTCTACAAGGCCATGCGTACGGGCGAGGACGGTCTTTCCGCCTCGCAGGCGCGGATTCGCTTGGATGCGTACGGCCCCAACGCCATTGAAGAGGAACATAAGACGCCGACGATCATCGTGTTCCTGCAAAGCTTCACCCATCTGATGGCGATGCTGTTGTGGGCGGCTGGTCTTATCGCTTTGATTGCGGGAATGCCGGAACTGGGCATCGCCGTGTGGCTGGTCAACATCATCAACGGCGTGTTCAGTTTTTGGCAGGAGTATAAGGCCGGTAAGGCCGCCGAAGCGTTGAAGCGCATGCTGCCGCAGTATGTGACGGTGATCCGCGACGGCGAAACGAATCGCATTCTCGCCGAGGAACTGGTTCCCGGCGATGTGTTCACGGTCGAGGAGGGCGATCGCATTTCCGCGGATGCGCGCTTGGTCGCGGCGAGCCGTCTGCAGGTCGACCAGTCCACGTTGAACGGCGAATCCACGCCGGTGCGCAAGCATGCGGACGCCGCGGATACGGAGGGGCTTCCTGCCGCTGAGATGCCGAATCTGCTGTATGCGGGCACGTCGGTCGCGGGCGGCAACGGCCGCGCCGTCGTCATTCATACCGGCATGAACACGCGTTTCGGCAAGATCGCGCGCCTGACGCAGAATACGCAGGACAATGGCAGTCCGTTGCAGCGTGAGTTGAATCATGTGACGCGGCGTATCACGGTGTTTGCGGCTCTTATAGGGGCCGTCTTTTTTGTTTTGGACGTGCTGTTGGTCAGGAACGCGGTCGCTGAGGCGTTTATTTTCGCGCTTGGCATGATGGTCGCGTTCATTCCCGAAGGACTGCTGCCGACGGTGACGTTGTCGTTGGCGATGGCGGTGCAGCGCATGAGCAAACGCAATGCGCTGGTCAAACGTTTGTCGAGTGTGGAATCGTTGGGCTGCACGTCGGTTATCTGCACGGATAAGACGGGTACGTTGACGCGCAATGAGATGACGGTGGAACGTTTGTGGACGTTGGGTCGTGAATATGCGGTCAGTGGAACCGGATATGCGCCTGAAGGCGATATCACAGCGGATGGCCGACAGTGGAGGGCTGATGACGACGCCGATCTGCGCGCGCTCGTCTTGGGCGGCGCGCTCTGTTCGAACGCGCATGTGATCCGTTGCGATGATGACGAAAACATCGCTGATGCCGCTTCAAAGAAGATCGTCGATGATAAGGCCGGCATCAATGATGACATCATCAGTGAAAACGCCTCCGACAGGGACGCCTCCGACAAGGACGCCGCCAACAGGGACGCCACCAAAGAAGACGCCAGCAGAAACAATGACGCCGCCAAAAACACCCCCTGCCAGCACTGGCGCGTCACGGGCGATCCGACGGAAGCCTGCCTGCTGGTGGCCTGCAATAAGGCGGGCGTCGATCCCGATGAGGCGATCCGCAGATTGCCGCGCGTCGCTGAATTGCCGTTCGATTCACGCCGAAAAATGATGTCCGTCATCATCCGCGATGACGGCAGTATCGAAGACGGCGACGCCGGCCGCCTGATCGCCGTCACCAAAGGCGCCCCCAACGAAGTGGCGCGCCTGTGCACGCATGCGCATGTCGGCGGCAGGACCGTGCCGCTGACGGGCGTCATGATGGATGACATCAATCATGTGAATGATGTTTACGCCGACAAAGGATTGCGTGTCCTCGCCGTCGCCTGCCGCCGTATCGGTCTGGACGAGTCGACGTTGCAGGATTGCGCGCCGGAAGACGTCGAACATGATCTGACTTTTCTTGGATTGGAGATCATGGTCGACCCGCCGCGTCCGGAAGTCGCCGACGCGGTGCGCGTATGCCATGAGGCTGGCGTACGCATCATCATGATCACCGGCGATTACGGGCGCACAGCCAAGGCCATCGCCCGACGCATAGGCATCATCCGTGACGACGACGCCCGCGTCATATCGGGTGCCGAATTGGCGATGATGAACGACGCCGACCTGACCGAAGCGCTGCGCGGCGAGGTCATTTTCGCCCGCATGGCGCCCGAACAGAAGCTGCGCGTCGTCGCATGCCTGCAGGCGATGGGCGAAATCGTCGCCACCACCGGCGACGGCGTCAACGATGCTCCCGCTTTGAAGAAGGCGGATGTCGGCGTCGCCATGGGCATCACCGGCACAGACGTGGCGAAGGAGGCCGCCGACATCGTCCTGACCGACGATAATTTCGCCTCCATCGTGTCCGCCATCGAGGAAGGACGCGCCGTGTACGCGAACATCCGCCGTTTCCTGCTGTACATCCTCAATTCGAACATGCCGGAGGCTGTGCCGTCCGCCGTATACCTGTTCTCCGGAGGCGCGGTGCCGCTGCCGCTGACCACCATGCAGATTCTTACCATCGACTTGGGCACCGACATGATTCCCGCCTTGGGCCTTGGCACGGAGCCGCCTGAAAAAGACGTGATGAAGCAGCCGCCGCGCGATCCGAACGAACGTCTGCTGACCGGCCGCATCATGGCCAAGGCGTTCCTCTGGTATGGCCTGATCGCCGCGGTGCTGTCGATGCTCGGCTATTTCTACGTCAACATGCTCAACGGCTGGCCGAATGTGCCGCTGGCCGGCCTCGACGATGAAAGCGATCCCGTATACGCGCTCGCCACGACGATGACGCTGGCGTCCATCGTGTTCGCGCAGATCGGCGCGGTCTGGAATTGCCGCACGGAAACCGAATCGACGTTCTCCGTGGGCCTGTTTTCCAATAAGACCATCAATCTGGGCATCATCATCGAAATCATTCTGCTGGTGTTGATCGCGACGGTGCCGGTTTTGCAGGGCGTCTTCCACACGGCCCCTTTGGCGTGGGCGGATTACCTGTATTTGGCGGTGCTGCCTTTCATCACGCTCGGCATCGAGGAATTGCGCAAGCTGATAACGCGTCGCCTGCACAGGCGTCGCGCGGCCGTGCGGGATTGATTTGCCGGTGTGCGTCGGCGGCCGGCCGCCGTTGGGCGATCCGAAATCAATACCCTGCACAATGCGGCCGTCTCCCGCGATTTACGATGGAACAATGCGGGAAACGGCCACATTGTGCAGGGATAGGCATAAAACACGATTGATTATGACGAAATCCGCGATTCCGCATGTAACGTGACGTCCGCATCCCGGTGATACAATATGCGGCAGTGTGGCAGTGATCCGTTATCAGCGGGGAGCCATCGGAAGAACGGCGATTACACATCGTGCGGCATCCACGCGGCATTGCGTATTCGCTTATTAGACCCGACGGGACCGGCCCGACACAGCCGGAGACAAGCGGTCGTTCGCCCGCCCACGCGCTTCAAGCGCGAAAAACGGCGGACGGCAAGCGAGGTGGTACCGCGGTGGAGTCGTGATGCATACGATTCCGTCGTCCTCGTGGCAGTAGAAGTAGCGAAACACCTGCACGAGGAGACCAATGGTGAGCGAATCCACCAATCATGTGTATCCGAAGGCCGCGGCCGGCGACCAAAGCGCCAACGTCGCGCCGAACCCCAGCTTCCCGAAGCTGGAGGAATCCGTTCTCGATTATTGGGATAAGAACGACACCTTCCAGAAGTCCATCGACCGCAATCCTTCCGGCGACCACAGCCAGAACGAATTCGTGTTCTTCGACGGCCCGCCGTTCGCGAACGGTCTGCCGCACTACGGCCACCTGCTGACCGGCTATGCCAAGGATGTGATTCCGCGCTACCAGACCATGAAGGGCCATAAGGTCAATCGTGTGTTCGGTTGGGACACGCACGGCCTGCCGGCGGAATTGGAAGCCCAGAAGGAGCTCGGCATCGATTCGGTCGACCAGATCGAACAGATGGGCATCGACAAGTTCAACGACGCCTGCCGCGCCTCCGTGCTCAAGTACACGAACGAATGGAAGACCTACGTGCACCGTCAGGCACGTTGGGTCGATTTCGAGCACGGCTATAAGACCCTTGACATTCCGTACATGGAATCCGTGATGTGGGCCTTCAAGACGCTGTACGACAAGGGCCTGGCCTACCAGGGCTACCGCGTGCTGCCGTACTGCCCGAAGGACCGCACGCCGCTGAGCGCGCACGAGCTGCGCATGGACGCCGACGTGTATCAGGACCGTCAGGACACCACCGTCTCCGTCGCGGTCAAGCTGCGCGACGAAGAGGACGCCTACGCGGTGTTCTGGACCACCACGCCGTGGACCGTCCCGACCAATTTCGCCATCGTCGTCGGCGCCGACATCGACTATGTCGAAGTCAAGCCGGCCGAGGGCAGGTTCGCCGGCAAGAAGTTCTACCTGGGCAAGGCGCTGCTGGGCTCCTACACGAAGGAACTCGGCGAAAACTACGAGATCGTCCGTGAGCTCAAGGGCGCCGACATGGAAGGCTGGCGCTACTGGCCGGTGTTCCCGTACTTCTCCGGCGACGAAGCGGAAACCGAAGGCAATGTGCCCGGCCCGAACGGCTACACGATCTTCACCGCCGACTACGTCGACACCGTCGAAGGCACCGGCCTGGTGCATCAGGCCCCGTACGGCGAAGACGATATGAACACGTTGAACGCCAAGGGCATCAAGAGCGTGGACGTGCTCGACGCCGGCTGCCGCTTCACCTCGCTGTGCCCCGACTATGAAGGCATGTTCGTGTTCGACGCCAACCTGCCAATCCTGCGCAATCTGCGTGCAGGTGACGGCCCGTTGGCCTCGATTCCGCAGGAGCGTCGCGCCATCCTCTTCCAGGAGAAGAGCTACGTGCACTCCTACCCGCACTGCTGGCGCTGCGCGACCCCGCTGATCTACAAGCCGATCTCCTCCTGGTTCGTGTCCGTCACCAAGATCAAGGACCGTCTGCTGGCCCACAATCAGGAAATCAACTGGATCCCGGGCAACGTCAAGGACGGCCAGTTCGGCAAGTGGCTCGCCAACGCCCGCGACTGGTCGATCTCCCGCAACCGTTTCTGGGGTTCCCCGATCCCGGTGTGGGTGTCCGACGATCCGGCATATCCTCGCGTCGACGTGTACGGCTCGCTTGAAGAGCTCAAGGCCGATTTCGGCGACTATCCGCGCGACGACAAGGGCGAAATCAACATGCACCGCCCGTGGATCGACAACCTGACCCGCGTCAACCCGGACGATCCGACCGGCAAGAGCCACATGCACCGCATCACCGACGTGCTTGACTGCTGGTTCGAATCCGGTTCCATGCCGTTCGCCCAGTATCATTACCCGTTCGAAAACAAGGAAACCTTCGAACAGCACTTCCCGTGCGACTACATCGTCGAATACATCGGCCAGACCCGCGGTTGGTTCTACCTGCTGCACGTCATGGCGACGGCGCTGTTCGACAAGCCGGCCTTCAAGAACGTGATCTGCCACGGCATCGTGCTCGGCTCCGACGGCCAGAAGATGTCGAAGCATCTGCGCAACTATCCTGACGTGAACGGCGTGTTCGACGACTTCGGCTCCGACGCCATGCGCTGGTTCCTCATGTCGTCGCCGATCCTGCGCGGCGGCAACCTGATCGTCACCTCCGAAGGCATCCGCGACACGGTCCGCCAGATCATGCTGCCGGTGTGGAGCTCCTACTACTTCTTCACGCTGTACGCCAACGCCGCCAACAATGGCGCCGGCTATGACGCCCGCATGCTGAAGGCCGACGAGGTCGCGTCCCTGCCGGAAATGGACCGTTACCTGCTGGCCCGCACCCGTCGTCTGATCGACAAGGTCGAGCGTTCGCTGGACGAGTTCCTGATCTCCGACGCCTGTGAAGCGGTGTCCGATTTCATCGACGTGCTGACCAACTGGTACATCCGCAACACGCGCGACCGCTTCTGGAACGAGGACGAGAACGCGTTCAACACGCTGTACACCGTGCTGGAAGCCTTCATGCGTGTGCTCGCCCCGCTCGCCCCGATGGAAGCCGAAGCGGTGTGGCGCGGCCTGACCGGCGGCGAATCCGTGCATCTTCAGGATTGGCCGTACCTGACGGAGAACGGCGAGAATGACGGCGTGGCCACCGAACTGGGCGCCGTGCTGGTCGACGATCCGGCTCTGGTCGCGGCGATGGAGAAGGTCCGCGAAGTCGTGTCCTCCGCGCTTTCGCTGCGTAAGGGCGAACAGATCCGCGTCCGTCAGCCGCTGGCCCGCATGACCGTGGTCGTCTCCGATCCGGAAGCCGTCGCCGCCTATACGGAAACGTTGAAGTCCGAGCTCAACATCAAGAACGTGGAGTTCTGCACGCTCGAAGACGCTCCGGAATACGGTTTGAAGATCGTCAACGAGCTGAAGGTCAACGCCCGCGCCGCAGGCCCGCGTCTGGGCAAGCAGGTGCAGTTCGCCATCAAGGCCTCCAAGTCCGGCGCCTGGTACGTGAACGGCGACGGTGCCCCGGTCGTGGAAACGCCGAACGGCGAGATTGCACTGGTCGAAGGCGAATACGAGCTGATCAACCGCGTTGAGGAGGCGAATCCGTCCGACAGCGACAACATCGTGTCCGCGGCCCTGCCGACCGGCGGCTTCGTCATCCTCGACATCACGCTGAACGACGAGCTCATCGCCGAAGGCTACGCCCGCGACGTGATCCGTTCCGTGCAGGACGCCCGTAAGGCGGCCGATCTTGACATCGCCGACCGTATTACGCTGAACCTGACCGTTCCCGCGGCGGACGTCGACAAGATCGAACGGTTCCGCGAGCTGGTGGCGGGGGAGACCCTGGCCACGATGCTGAACGTCACCGCCGGCGACGAACTGCAGGTGGAGGTCGCAAAAGCTTGATTCCGTCCCCGTCGTGAGACGGGAGCGGAATCACCGCGAATGGTTCTCAGGATTACCCATGTGAGTCAAGCACACAGATGAGAAGCAGTCGCAACAGATAGACCGTAGGCGGCCGTCCTGTACAAGGCGGCGGCCTACGGTTTTTATATACGTCATGCAGCGGCGTCATATCACGTTGCGGAATGTGTCAGGGAGCGCGCGCATCATCGCGTGAAAGGAACAATCATGCATCATATCGTCACCGGCATCCTCGCCCACGTCGACGCGGGCAAAACCACCCTGTCGGAGGCGCTGCTGTATTCAAGCGGGACACTGCGCAAAATGGGGCGCGTCGATCACGGCGACGCCTTTCTTGACACGAATGCGATGGAACGGCAGCGTGGCATCACCATTTTCGCCGAACCAGCCGTCATTCAGACCGACGATGCGACGCTGACGCTGCTGGACACTCCGGGGCACGTCGATTTTTCCGCCGAAACCGAACGCACATTGCGCGTCCTCGACTATGCGATCCTCGTGATCAGCGGCAGCGACGGCATACAGGGCCACACCGAGACGCTGTGGCGGCTTTTGGCGCGATATAACGTGCCAACTTTCATCTTCGTCAATAAAATGGACGCGCCCGGTGCCGACAAGGCCTCGCTGCTGGCACAGCTGCGCCGTCGCCTGGGCGACGGCTGCATCGATTTCGAAGGAGACGTCGTACCTGAAGCGCAGGAGGAGGTCGCCGTACAGGATGAGACGGCGATGGAGGAGTTCCTTGAGAACGGCGGCGTCAGCGTTGATGTGATCCGCGATATGATCGCCGCGCGGAAGATCTTCCCCTGCTATTTCGGCTCGGCGCTCAAAATGGAAGGCATCGGCGCCTTCATGGCCGGCTTCGGACGGTATGCGCGCACGCCGCGGTACGGCAGTGAATTCGGCGCGCGCATATATAAGGTGTCGCATGATGCGCAAGGCAATCGTCTGACGTGGATGAAGATCACCGGCGGCACGTTCAAGGCGAAGACCATGCTGAGCGGCGCAATGCACGGCGGCGCGGAGGATGATGCGGACGTCATCGCGAACAGTGCCGCCGACAATGGCGCAAACGCTGTCGGCGCCGCCGACGCATGGCGTGAGAAGGCCGACCAGGTGCGTGTCTATTCCGGCGCGAAATTCACCACGGTCGACGCCGTCGCCGCCGGCACGATCTGCGCGGTGACCGGCCTGACGCACACTTTTCCGGGGGAGGGGCTGGGCTGCGAGCAGGATGCGGAAAATCCCGTATTGCAGCCCGTGCTGACCTACACGCTGCTTCCGGGCGACAACGATATGCATAAATGTCTGCAGGCCCTGCGTCAGCTGGAGGACGAGGATCCGCTGCTGCATGTCGTCTGGCAGCCTCGCCTGCAGGAGGCCCACGTGCAGTTGATGGGCGCGGTGCAGCTTGAGATCATCCAGCAGATGATGCTTGACCGTTTCGGCTTGGATGTTTCCTTCGGGCAGGGCGGAATCCTCTACAAGGAGACCATCACCGAACCTGTCGAAGGCGCGGGGCATTTCGAGCCGCTGCGGCATTACGCCGAAGTGCACGTGTTGCTGGAGCCGTTGCCGCAGGGCAGTGGCATGCGGTATGCGACCGTTTGCAGCGAAGACGTATTGGATCGCAATTGGCAGCGTCTGATTATGACGCATTTCCGTGAGCGTGAACATCTGGGAGTGCTGACAGGTTCGCCCCTGACGGATGTGAAGATCACCTTGTTGACCGGCCGTGCCCATTTGAAGCATACGGAGGGCGGCGATTTCCGACAGGCGACCTATCGTGCGATCAGACAGGGATTGATGGAGGCGCGGGCCGGAGTCCCGACGGCAGCGACGCCGTTTGACATCGCGCAGCGTTTTGCCGGCGACACGTCTGATGATGCGCCGTCTGACGGCGGGACGGCGGATGCCGTTTCGTCGGCGGCCTCGGCACAGGCGAGGAACACGCCCAATACGAAGGCCTCGTCCGATTCGAAGGCCGATTCGGATTCGTCCTCGTCGGATGACGCGCGGCCTGCACGCGCCTCCCGCATCGCGGGCGTCGGCAATTGCCGTCTGTTGGAGCCATGGTATCGGTTCCGTCTTGATGTGCCGCAGGATATGCTGGGCCGCGCGATGAGCGACGTGCAGCGTATGGGCGGCGATTTCGACGCGCCGGTTTCGGACGGCGAATACGCGGTGCTGACGGGCTGCGCCCCGGTCGGCGGCATGCGCGACTATGCGATGGACGTGAACGCCTACACGCATGGGCGCGGCCATATCAGCTGCGTATTCGACGGATACCGGCCCTGCCACGACGAA
This sequence comes from Bifidobacterium sp. LH_449, assembly GCF_056356755.1. Classification (NCBI taxonomy): domain Bacteria; kingdom Bacillati; phylum Actinomycetota; class Actinomycetes; order Bifidobacteriales; family Bifidobacteriaceae; genus Bifidobacterium; species Bifidobacterium sp. LH_449. The sequence continues at coordinate 381,202 of NZ_JBKEUV010000001.1, read as the reverse complement.
GACGCGGTGGTGGCGCAGCTGCGATACGATCCGGAATCCGACCTTGAGAATACGCCGGATTCCGTTTTCTGCGCCCATGGTGCGGGCTACCCGGTCAAATGGTATAAGGTCCCCGAATTCGCGCATCTGGAATACGCGCAGTAGGGATCCGGCCCCGCAGCCCCTGCGCTGGCTGCGGGGCCGTCGCTGTCGCGCGGCTGCCGGGCCGGGATACGCGAAAGGCCTCCCGTTCGGGAGGCCTTTCGAAGTGGAGCGGACAACGGGACTCGAACCCGCGGTCTCAACCTTGGCAAGGTTGCGCTTTACCAACTAAGCTATGTCCGCAAGAGGACTCTCGCCGTGAGAAGCGAGACTCCAGTGGGTGATATAGGAATCGAACCTATGACCCCTTCCGTGTGAAGGAAGTGCGCTAGCCGCTGCGCCAATCACCCGCAGAATGACATGCATGCCGTCGCATGCTTCATTCGCTTTCGTGGGCGATACAAGATTCGAACTTGTGACCCCTTCCGTGTCAGGGAAGTGCGCTACCTCTGCGCCAACCGCCCGAAGCGAGTGCTAACTTACCGGCGTTTTTGCGAACAGGCAAATCCTTCGGCGTGTCGCGTGTGAAATCGTTGGAATTCCAACAATCCGCAAAAACGCCACATTCGTGCGGCATGCGGCAGGATACGTGTCAAACGGGCGAAAATACGTCGGAAAAATCTGCCGTGCCGGCGTGTCGCATCGGCAGAAGCGGTGCGGCATCGTGATGTGCGGCGTGCCGCATTCAGAACGTCAGCCGCATCTGATGCCATACGACATCGCCATGCGTCGAATCGGAGACGCCTTCATCGACGAATCCGACGTTCGCATAGAATCCCAGCAGGCGTTCCTTGCAGGTCAACACCAGTCCGCGGCGTCCCAGGTCATGCGTTTCTTCAATGACATGACGCAGCAGCTTCGTCGCATATCCGCGATGCTGGTATGCCGGCGAGGTGTCGACGCCGAAAATCATCTGCCATGCGCCTGCCGGATCGTGCATGGCGGCGTCGTCATACATGTCGTCCAGCAAATCGGAGATATCCGTCGCCATGCCATTGACGAAGCCGGCCAGCGGGCCCTCCGCGACGCGAGGCGTCCCGTATCGTGCGGCATCGGCTGCGTCAATATCGGCGGCATCGTCGATCATCAGCCAAAAGCAATCCGGAAACGTCTTCAGCCGTTGTCCGATGGAATCCCTGCCGGCGGCCTCCGCGGCGGGGAAGCACACCGCTTCCACTCCTGCGATCGCGTCAAGGTCATCAATGGTGGCATGTCGTACAATCATGCCTCCCACTTTCCACCCATCCCTACCCAACATGCAGGCGTATTCGCCCGCCCGACACCCACCGGTGTGGGGATGTCGAAAAGGGCATTGCCGGCTGTTATTCTTGGGATTGAGTCCGGCGAAGCCGCTGGTCCAAAAGTCGTATAAGGGGGAGCCATGATAGTGGTTATACTCATCCTCGTCCTGCTGATCGTTTTCCTGCTGACCTGCGTGTTCATCGTGCCGCAGCAGCAGGCGTACATCATTGAACGATTCGGCAAGTTCAAGGACGTGCGATTCGCCGGCATCCATGCGAAGATCCCGCTCGTGGACCGCATCGCGATGAAGACGAACATGCGCGTCTCCCAGCTGAACGTCCAGCTGGAAACCAAAACCCTTGACAACGTGTTCGTCACCGTCGTCGCGTCCACGCAGTTCCGCGTCAATCCGAACGATGTCGCCACGGCATACTACGAACTGCGCGACCCCGCCGGGCAGCTGCGCTCCTACATGGAGGACGCGCTTCGTTCCGCGATTCCGGCATTGACGCTTGACGACGCCTTCGCCCGCAAGGACGATGTCGCCGCGGACGTGCAGAAGACCGTCGGCGCGGAAATGGCGCGTTTCGGCTTCACCGTGGTCAAGACGCTGATCACCGCCATCGATCCGAGCCCGCAGGTCAAGAACGCGATGGACTCCATCAATGCCGCGCAGCGCGAAAAGGAGGCCACGCGCCAGCGTGCCGAAGCCCAGCGTATCCAGATCGAAACGCAGGCGGCCGCGGAAGCGGAGAAGACGAGACTGCAGGGCGAAGGCCAGGCGAATTACCGTCGTGAGATCGCCAGCGGCATCGTCGACCAGATCAAGAGCCTGCAGGCCGTCGGCATGAACATCAACGACGTCAACAATGTCGTGCTGTTCAACCAGTATCTCGACGTGATGCGCGAGCTCGCCGATTCGAAGAACGCGAAAACCGTGGTGCTGCCGGCTTCCACGCCGGGCGGCTATCAGGACATGTATGAGCAGGTCACCAAAGCCATGATGACCGCCAACGAAACCGCCGAATAATATCCGAATAATCCCGCATCGATATGCCGAAGGGCCGCCCGCGTCTCATCACGCGGGCGGCCCTTCGACATACCGGCGTGCGGGCTGCCTGTCTGCCTCGCAACGTCGCCTTTCGCCGTCTATAACGAAGCCACTGCGCAAAAAGTGATGTTCGGCATGCTCCAAACATCACTTTTTGCGCAGCGGCCTCGTCTGATACGGCGGTTTCGGACGAAAATCAGCTGTTCAGAAAATCGCCGATTCGCGCGGCGTCCGCATAGCCGGCGCGATACATGCGTTCCAATCCTTCGAAGTTTTTGCTCAGCGTGTTCAGCCCGTACAGGCTTTCCGGCGCGACGATCAGCAACTTGCCTTCCCTCTCGTACTTCTTGGCCAGCGCCACCTCGTCGTTGTACGTCTTATAGCGCTGCAGCAGACGCTCCGCCGCGGCCGGGTAGGAGCGGCGCAGAATACGCGCCGGCGCGACATCATGATTCTGCTTGCGCAACGTATCCTTCGGACGTGTCAACACCAGCACCACACGGTCGGCGCCGTCGTCAAGCGCCTTCTGCACGGGTACGGGGTCGGCGATGCCGCCGTCGAAATACGGCACATCATCGATCACATACGGCTCGCACGCCACCGGCACCGTGGAACTGGCCTTCATCACATCGTAATTGTCGAAGGACACGTCGGATTTGTCGAAATATTTGGCCGAGCCGTCGCGCGCGTCGCAGGCCACCACGGTGAACTGCGCGGGATTCGCCGCAAACGTGTCGTAATCGACCGGATATTCGCCGTCATGATTCGACAGCGTGCCATACGCATAGTCGAGATTCACGTAATTGTGGTTGTGGATGAAGCTGTCCATGCTGGCATATTCCTTACGGAACGCGTATTCCGTATAGAATTTGTGATTGCGGCCATGCTGCTTCGACAGGAACGATACAAGATTGGCGCTTCCCGCGGAAACACCGTAGCAATGATCGAATGAAACGCCGTCCTCCAGACAGCGGTCCAACAGACCGCATCCATAGATCGCGCGGAATCCGCCGCCGACGTCGATAAGCGCCGTCCTGTGCTCTGCCATGAAAACCTCTTTCTGTATATGAGACGAGCTTACTCGTCTGATCGGGACATGGCCGTCGAAAACGATCCGATTGCTGCGATGGCGACAATGCTGATTCCGGCACCGTCAGCGATTCAGCAATGCGTCTGCCAATCGCGCCATGCGCTCGCTGGCGTCGGAATTCGACAATATGACCTCGCCCTGCGCGTTTTCGGGAGCGAGATCACCGAGCGATTCGAGAACGACGCGAAGATGGCGGACGGTGCCTTCATTGCCGTCGATGATCGCTGCGGTCGCCGGCAGCAGTTCGCGGAAATAGTCGCGGTAGAACACGAAATGCGTGCAGCCGAGCACGACGGCGTCGATGGCGGAAAGATCGTATTGTTCGAAATAGCCGCGCAAGGTGTTCATGACCAGATCATGATCATCGAGACGTCCGCTTTCGACGATGTCGACAAGGCCGGGGCAGGGTTCCGGGAAAATCGTATGGTCGGCGGTGAAACGGTCCATCAAGGCGGCGAATTTATGCTCGCGCAGCGTCAGCGGCGTGGCCGCGACGATGACGCGCTGACGCTGGCCATGCCCGCGGTCGCAGGCGACTTTCAAGGCCGGCTCCATGCCGATGATCGGAATATCGTAGACGTCTCGCAGGTCGTTGACCGCGGCCGAAGTGGCCGTATTGCAGGCGATGACCACGGCTTTCACGCCTTGTTCCACGAATTGTTCCACGATATTGAAGGACAGTTCGCGCACTTCCTCCGGCGTTTTCGTGCCGTACGGCGCATGCGCGGAATCGCCGAAATACAGCACCTGCTCATTCGGCATGGCATGCCGGATCTCACGGACTACGGAAATGCCGCCCAAACCCGAATCGAAAACGCCGATCGGAGCCGTAGAAGCCATCATCCCTCCCATGAACGAATCGCGTGCAGTCACGCCGCGCCATATGCGCGATACGCGTCGAATGCGGTATATGCCGCCATATTCCGCCGGATACGCCTCTAGACTACTCGCTGAAACGCCGTTCGCGGGGCGGGGATTGTGGAAACGTTGTGCGGGGAACGCCTGTGCGACGGCATCGCCGTGTCGTGTGTCACACGTCATACGTCATATGCCGTATGCCACATGCCATATGGCGTGCATCGTTATGCCGTGCATCACGCGCTATGCGCGCAGCGCCTGCGGTTCGCCGCACGGACGAAAACGCGTGCATGCCCCGCGGCACGGTACAGTGGAAGCCATGAGCATTCCGAACAAGGTGTATAAGGCGCATGCGACCGGCAATGATTTCGTGGTGTATGCGGATCCGGATGGCGTTTTCGAACCGACCGCCGACGAAGTGCGTTGGCTGTGCGACAGGCATTTCGGCATCGGCGGCGACGGCCTGATCCGCCTGACCCCGCCGGACGCGGTGTCCGACTTGGACGCCCCCACCGTCGAAGCCTGCCTGGAAGGCGGCGCTCGCTGGTTCATGGACTATCGCAATGCCGACGGCAGTCTTGCGGAAATGTGCGGCAACGGCACGCGCGCCATCACCTTGTTCGCGCAGCGTCAGGGCTATGCCGAAGGACCGGGCGGCGAGCCGTTCAGATTGGCGACGCGCGCCGGCATCAAGACACTCACCTCATTGGGTGACGTGGAACCGTACGGCCGCGATGTTTTTCAGGTGGATATGGGCGCATGGAAGCGCGGCGACGTCGGCGCGTTCGAAGTGACGATCCCCGGCACAAGCGGCTCCGCCCGCGGCACCTTCGTCGATATGGGCAATCCGCATGTCGTCGCGCTTGTCGGCGGCGATGACTTCGTCAACCGGTATGAAGACGCCGCCTGCGGCAATCTGCCGGATGTCGAAGCGCTTGATCTGGTGACGAAGCCGGTCGTGTCTCCGGTGTTGGAATCCGATCAGAACGTCGAATTCGTACGCATCGATGGCGTGGACGCGGCGGACGGCGGTGATGCCGCCGGCACCGGTGTCGCTGAAGACGCCGCTGCGGCAACCGTTGCCGACAACACCGCAGCTGTAGGGCGCGCGACCATGCGCGTCAACGAGCGCGGTTGCGGCGAAACGCTGTCCTGCGGCACCGGCCTGTGCGCGACGGCGATCGTATTGCGCGCCCACACCGGCATCGATCATTGGAACATCACCGTGCGCGGCGGCACATTGCGTGTCGACGTCACCGATGATGACGTGAGGCTGACCGGCTCCGCCACCATCGTCGGCGCCGTCACGCTGCATGAATAAATCGTGCGGACGGGCTACGCGAACAGCGCCGGCCCGTCCTTGACCAGGATCAGCGTGACCAGGGCGACGATCCATAGCATGTCGATCATCAGGTCGTAGTTGAGACGGTAGTACGTTGTCAGGCGGCCTTCGCGCGACGGCAGGCCCTGCACGGCGACGGTCGCATGCGACAACGCCATGAACTGGACGGTCGTCGCGAACATCAACGCCAGGCACCACGGGCACAACGCGTTGATGACGAACAACGACTGCGACGTCAGCCAATACGAATAGGCGAGCGCGGCCAGTCCGCCCAGCCATGTGCATGTGGCGAACCAGCGCGGCACCGCGATGCGGGCGATGCCCAGCACGGCGATGGTGACGAAGACGGATTCCGCGGCGATGCCGAAGAACGCGTTCGGATAGCTCAGGCCGCCGAATTTGATGATTTCGGCCTGCCATGATTGCGCCACCGACGAGCATGACATGACGGCGTTGATGTCGCAGTCGAGTTTGCCGCCGGGATTGCGGGCAAGCTGCAGCGTTTCGGCGGACAGTACGAAGGATACGAGCAGCGCCACGGCGGAGGCGACAAGCATTACCAGATACGTCCAGGTCGCGCCGTGCCGCCATCCGCGCAACGTCGGATGGGCCGGCATCGTCGGCGGCGTCGCGGCCGTTGATGTCGCCGTCGCCGTGCCTGGAATCGTTTCTGCTGTATGTTCTTCGATGCTGGAATCGGTCATGCTTGTTCCTTTGAACCGGTCGGAGTGAATCGTGTGGAACGCTCCGAAAGCGTGCATGCGCGACGCGGCCGTTGCCTCACGTCACCGAAACCAGTATACGCAGGAACGCCGTGGCATCGTGGTGTCGCCGATGTGGGTTTTCTCATCTACGATGGAGTGTATGACAAACGTCGATGTTCCTCTGATCGCACCCAAGGCGGGGTGGGATATCCATTGCCATACCGTGTTTTCGGATGGCACGGAGACGCCGCGGACGCTGGTCGAGCAGGCTAAGGCCGCGGGATTGCACGGCGTCGCGATCACCGACCATGACACGACCGCCGGCTGGCAGGAGGCGCAGGATGCGGCGCGTTCGGCAGGGGTGACGCTGCTGCGCGGCACGGAGATCACCGCCGTCGACGAAGGCGTTTCCGTGCACATGCTGGGCCTTCAATACGATCCGGACAATCGGTATATTCGTGACTTGTTCGCGCGTACGCGGGCGGCGCGCCTGGAGCGTACGAAGCGCATGGTGGAGCGTATCGCGCAGGATTATCCGATCGATTGGGATGCCGTGCAGGCACAGGTGAAGAAGGGCGGCCGCACGACGGTCGGACGCCCGCATATCGCCGATGCGCTGGTCACCGCCGGCGTATACCGGACGCGGTCGGAGGCCTTTGACGGCGTGGTGAGCGCGTCCAGCAGATACTACATTCCGACTCCGTCGCCGACGACGCATGATGTGGTGCGCGCGGTCGGCGAGGCCGGCGGCGTGACGGTGATCGCGCATGGGGCGGACCCCGGCCGCAACGAACGTCTGCTTTCCGACGAACAGATCAGAACATTGGCCGATGAAGGATTGGACGGCCTTGAAGTGTGGCATCGCGGCAATCCTGAAGCGCAGCGCATGCGTCTGCTGGAATTGGCGAAACGTTTTGATCTGTTGGTGACCGGCGGTTCGGATTGGCATGGCAAAGGCAAGCCGAACGGGCTGGGGGAGAATCTGACCGACGATGAGACGGTCGCTGAAATAGTGCGACGCGGCGCGATTCCTCTATGGCGTTGAACGCCGGGTGGGGATCACGCCGCGTCGTATGCGCGGTATAAGCGGTATAAGTCGTGCACCGATACCGAATCGCGTGCTGCGGATTGCATGTTGCGCCGGCCGCGCGCGGTATCGGCACACGGCCGGCGTCACATGGCGCCGAAGCCGACCGCATGCTTCGTTTCGGAGCCGACGATGGCGTAGCCGAACGCGCCGGCCGGAACGATGATGTCGCGGCCCTTGTCGTCGGTGAGCTTGACCGGCTGCTTGTCGGCCAAAGCCTTGGTGATGATGCCGCTGACCTCTTCGGCGCTGGCCTCCGTGCGGAACGTGACGGTGCGGGCGACGTTCTGGATGCCCAGTTCGATATCCATGAATATTCCTCCTTGTATTGCCCTATTGCCTGCAATTGTCGCATCAACGGTAATCGTTACGCTTGCGGCGATTCATTCGTGTGGTCGCCGTCGGCCGGCGGCCCGCCGTTGGCGTCGTCCCGAACATGCCTGTGCGTTCCGGTGCGTGTGGCCGTCAAACCAAGCTGCGCGTCATGCATGGCGCGCTCTTCCCGCTCCAACAGCGGGATCAGCATCGTGGCGACCTCGCCGGACGCCTGATCGGGCGCCTGCGCCTCACCGGTGTAATCGTTGTACTCATCGAATTGATGGTCTTTGATGTTGACGGTCTGTCGCATTCCGTCGGTGCCATCCGACTGCGCCGCCTCCATATTGGCGATCAGCATGGTCGCCGACGACGATGGGGAAGCGTACTGCTGGTATGCCGCCGGCTGTGTGCCCGAATTGGTCTGGTCGGAGGCGGCGGCATAGCTTACCGTTGCGCTGGGGGAGCGATCCGCGGTGGAATCGGAAGCGGCTCCGGCCGGCGCTTCCGATGTGAAGCGGATCTCCTTGGAACCGGTTTTATCGGTTTCGCCGGTCGCATCGGTTTCGCCGGTCGCGTCGGCGGTGTGTTCGGCGGCGGCGTTGCTGCGATTCTGCGATTCGCTCAACAGCGTGCCCACCGTAATCGTATGCGGCGAGGAATTCGTCGAATCGGAAGAGCCGGACGACGCCTTGGACGGCCTGGTCGAATGCGTTCGGGAGGTCGTCAGACTCAGCTGATGCGCCAGACGCTCGACCTGCGCCTTGAACTGCATGATCTTCGTGGTGTCGGCGGTGTTGATCGCCTGAATGAAATCGCCGACCTGCTCCATCTGCAGCCACAGATTGGCGCGCAGCATGATCAGATCATCCAAACGCGAACCCAGCATGCGCGCATAAGCCGACAGCACCGCATTACGATGCGTCTCATCCAGTTTCGCGAAAATCCAGGCCAGATCGCGGGCGGGATCATTCATCTGCATATCCTGCCAATTCGTCACCGCCGTGACCGAAGACCCCGAAAACAGCAGGTCGCCATCCTGAAAACCGCCATGGACGGTGCAGGTGTTGAACGACCACAATCCGTCGGTTTCCAAAATATCCGCCCAACTGGTCGTGATCTCCTGCGGAACATGGCCGGCCTGACGCAGACGTTTGATCCAGGCGGTCAGCTGCGCGCGGATCTGACCGGTGGTGAACATCGGATAATGGCCTTCTTCAAGGAACGTCGGGCGCAGTCGATGAATCGCGCCGATCGTCGTGCCGACACCGGCGCAATCATCAAGCGTCAACAGGTCCAACTGGCGGGCCTGCCCGTCATGATGCAGCGTGACCAGCACCGCCGTGTCGCCGGTCGCACCGCGCGGATTGGCCCCGTCGTTAAACGCCAGCACACGATCCGTGCCGAAGCCGAGGCCAGCGAGTTCGCGAGCATGCTCGATCGTCTGCGCCGCACGAGCCCTGCCGGACAGGCGCTTGCGCCCGGCCTCGCTGTTCGTGGCGAACACGTCATACGACCTGCCCATCGAATCCTGCACGACGGCATAGTCGATGCCGCAACGCTCATCGGTGGAGTTCTTCTGCGCGCCGTCGCGCACCCCGGACACGACGACGGATGGCAGCACCGCGCTGGCCAGCGCCGCCAATTTCAGCTTGCTACGTTCAGTCACAGTTCAACACTAATACACGTTAAGCGCAACATGAAGCCGACTTGCTCGAAAACAGGCGATTTCCGACTGTTCCGGCGCGCTCCGCCCGGACTCGCCCGGCGGATGCGGAACGGCGCGGCGCCTGCCACAATGGAGGGCATGGAATCATCGGCTCAGGCAATTCTCGAAGGACTGGACGATGCGCAATTGGCCGCGGCAACCACATTGGAAGGTCCGGTGCGCATCGTGGCTGGCGCAGGCGCAGGCAAAACCCGCACCGTCACGCGCCGCATCGCCTACGCCTGCGCCACAAAGACATGGAATCCCTCACGCGTGCTCGCCGTCACATTCTCCGTCAAAGCGGCCGCCGAAATGCGTTCGCGACTGGCCGGCCTCGGAATCGGCGACGCCGTCAACGCGGCGACCTTCCATTCGGCGGCGCTCCATCAGCTGCGCCGCGTATGGAACGACATCTGCGAAGCGCCGTTCCCGCACATCAGCCGCGATCCGCGTGATCTGGTCGCGCGATCGCTCAAACGCGTCACCGCCGCCGCGCATGTCGATGACGCCATCATCCGCGATCTGCATGCCGAAATCAATTGGGCGAAGATCTCCCTGATCGCGCCCGACGACTATGCGCGCGTCTGCGCGGCAGGCCATCGAAATCCGCCGGCCGGACTCGAAGTCGGCCAATTCACCGATGTATACCAGGCGTATGAGCGGGAGAAAACGTCACGCGGCGAAATCGACTTCGACGATATTCTTCTGATGACCTGCCATGTATTGAACGAATTCGACGACGCGGCTTCCGCGATTCGCTCATCGATCGGCTGGCTCACCGTCGACGAATATCAGGACGTCTCGCCCTTGCAGCATCTGCTGCTGACCTTATGGCTCGGCGACAATCGCAATGTGTGCGTCGTGGGCGACCCGGCGCAGACGATCTATTCGTTCGCGGGCGCCAGCAGCTATGATCTGCTGAACTTTCCCAACGAATTCGCGCCGGTCAGCGCCGACATCAGCCTCAACCGCGACTACCGTTCCACGCCGCAGGTCATCGCCTGCGCCAACCGAGTGCTGTCCAAAGCGCCCAACCGCGACGATTACCTGAAATTGGAGGCGGTACGCGGCGACGGCGCGAAGATCGTGCGCACCGTCTATGGCAGCGACATGGAGGAAGCGCAAGGCGTCGCGCAAAGGATTACGCAATTGGTCGCAGACGGCGTCTCGCCCTCCGACTGCGCCGTACTCACCCGCATCAACGCACAGCAGGCGGCAATCTGCCAGGCGTTGCGCGCGCAGGGAATACGTTTCCGCATCAAGCGCGACGCCGGATGGGAGAATTCCGCGCTCGCAGACGACGCGCAAATGAAGCAGGCGATGCTGGAAACGTTGGGTGTTTCCGCTTCCGGAGCGGCCTTGCAGGGTGTGACGATCACCACGATTCATGCGTCGAAGGGCCTGGAATTCAAGCATGTCTTCCTGATCGGATGCTCGGAGGGCCTGCTGCCATACGCCTCGCCGCAAGGTGGCGAGGCGCTGGAGGAGGAGCGTCGCCTGATGTATGTCGGCATCACCCGCGCCGAGGATTCGCTGCACCTGTCCTACGCCCGCAGCAAGGACGGCCTCGGCGGCATGCCCCGCACACCCAGCCGCTTCCTCGTCAATTAGCCGTGGGGCGCTTACCGTCCGCCGTCTGTTCTATCGCCTGCCGTCCTTGTTTGCCGTCGCCTGCCCCCTGTATCGCCCCGCCTTCTCATCGCCGCTTCGCTCTCTTGACGCTTCTGACCGCGTATTCCGGCGTGTTGCGGTCAAAAGCGTCAGGGGATGGACGGCTTCGGGTTTGACGGTTCCCGTCCTTGACGCTTTTGATCGCAGTCGCCGGCGTGTCGCGGTCAAAACTGTCAGGGGATAGGCGGGTTTCGGGGTTGGCGGCTCCCTTCTTTGACGCTTTTGGCCGCAGTCAACGGCGTGTCGCGGTCAAAAGTGTCAAAGGACAGGCCTATTTCGGGGTTGCCGTCTTCGGTTTTGTCGGTCTCCTTCTTTGCCGTCCGGATTATGCATGTCACCTTGATTTTCGAGACTGATTTTTGTATATGTAGTAATTGTTCTTACGCGCAATGCGGCGTGCTGTTTATTCGATGGAAATATTTACGAAAGGCGGCTTGACATGACGCTTTCCTGTGATATTTTCAAGACAGACAGACAGACAGGGATAAGTCTGCCTTTTTTCGCGTTTGCAGTCCGATTTTCTGTCAAAGGCGGGATTCTCCATGTTGTGACAAACAGGGGAATCCCGCCTTTTTGTCGTGTGCGAAGGCGTCGTATTGGCGATGAAATACGAAAAACAAATACACGAGAGAAAGGGCCGGTCATGAAAAAACGAATATTGGCAGGATTGGCATGTTGCGCCATATGTGTTGCCGCCTTGCCCGACATCGCGTTCGCGGATGGGCCTGATCCGGGGAATGCGGCGATGGATCGGTCGATTCAGCTTGGCATAAGCGGCGTCGACGGCTATGGCGCTGCCGGGTATGACTACATCTATTACGGCGATTCGAACGGCAGCCCCATCAAATGGCGTGTGTTGGACGACCAGACCAACACCGGCGAGGACGGTTTGTTCCTGCTTTCCGACATATTGATGACAACCGACACTTCTGAAGGCATTTATTTCGACAATACGAGTCCTTACAGGAATACGTGGCAGGAAAGCGACGCCCAGCAGTGGTGTGAGGATTTCTACGCCAGCGGTTTTACGCAGCAGGAACAGTCCGCGATCATGCAGACAGTGAAGAACGATTCGGAATTCACGGCGGGATCGGATCTCACCAGCGCTATGGAAGGAAGCGTTACGTATGCGCAATCCGATGGCATTCTGAATGGCGATACGGTGTTCTTCCTTTCGGCGGAGGAATTGAGCAAGGCCGGATACGGCTTCGCCACACGATCTGCTCGCGTTGCTCATGATGCGCAAGGCAATACGGGTATGTGGTGGCTGCGTTCACCCGATGCGACTGTTTCGACGGGCGTGGGCGTTGTATCTAAAGGTGGATGGGTCAACAGCAATCTTGCGTATTTCTCCAAGATTCCGGCCCGCCCTGCCTTCAACGCCGACGCTGACGACATCCTGTTCACGTCCGCGGCGGAAAACGGCAAAATCAGCGATAACAATGGAACATTGTCGGTGGTTACGGATTATTCCGGCAATGAATGGAAGGCCACCATTCGAGACGACACCCGCAATTTCAATGCTGCAACTTTGGAATATGATGCTGCGGATTCCCGCCTGGACATCGCCTATTCCGGTGCGACCGTAGGCGCGAACGAATGGATTTCCGCCATCATCGTGGACGACGCCGATGCCGTCATATATTACGGCCGCATGCTGCAGCCCAGCAGCACCGACGGCACGGCAAGCATCGATCTGTCGGACATTGCGATACCGGCCGGCGGCAAGATTTATGTTTTCTCCGAGCAGTACAACGGCGACAAGCAAACCGACTATGCCAGCGCCCTGCAGGAAGTGCCTTTGCGCAAAAACGCGGTCACGGTGACCGGCAATGTGCGGCATCTTTCCTTCACCGGCATGCCGTATGCGGTGATGGGCATGACATATCAAGGCGGGTTGGCTGTTACCGATGACGCTTATATGCTGCCATCCACCATTGAAGTGACTGCAGGCAACACGTCGTTGCTTGAGGGCGCGGATTACGAATATGATCCAACTACCGGAGAACTGAGCATTTTCAATTCAGGCATTACCGGCGATCTCGTGATTACGGCGGCCGGCATCGAGAAAAGCTATGGCATTTCGGTTGATACGGTAGCGTTGGATTTCGGTGATGCCGTGGAAGGATACGATACACCGGAAGCGAAGGAGCTGACGGTCAGCAATACCGGCAACCAGCCGGTGGCAGTCGCTCTGTCTTCTGTTGCCGGTTATGAGATTGTGCTGAATCCTGATGCCACTGGTGACGCGAGCATGTCTGCCACCGGTGAGTTGAGCATAAAGCCGGGAGCGCGGGCGGTGCTTTCCGTTCGTCCGAAAACAGGACTTGCGCCTGGAACCTATGATGAACAGCTCACTATCTCCGGCGATACTGTGGGCAGTGAGATTGTGCGGCTTTCCTTTACGGTGACCCAAGCCACGTACACGCTTACCGTGCAGCTGAACGGTGGCGATGGCAAGAGCGCAAGCGCCGACTATCGCGAAGGTGAAACCGTCACCATTGACGCAGGTGTAAAGGACGGGTATCGCTTCGATGGATGGACGTCATCCAATGGCGGTGTTTTCGCCGATGCCGCCAGCGCCTCGACGGTTTTCACCATGCCCGGCGCCCCCACTACGATCACCGCACATTGGCGGCGCATCGATGTCGCATCCACGGGCGATGCCGGAACGCCGGACGATAAACGGCCGTCCGTCATCGCGACGACAGGTGCCGGCGTGACGCCTGTGATGTTGACTGCGGCCGCCTGTCTGGTCGGTTTTGCCGTAGTGACCGCTATCAGGATGCGTAAGGCCCGCAAGGAGTAAGGCCGCTCAGACCCGCTTCGGGCTTGGAAGTCCCCTCACTGACGCTTCTGACCGCGTATTCCGGCGTGTTGCGGTCAAAAGCGTCAGGGGATGGACGGCTTCGGGTTTGACAGTTCCCGTCCTTGACGCTTTTGGTCGCAGTCAACGGCGTGTTGCGGTCAAAACTGTCAGGGGATGGGCTGGTTTGAGGCCGGTGGTCTCCTCCTTTGACGCTTTTGGTCGCAACACGCCGGTGATCGCGGTCAAAAGTGTCAGGGGAGGGGCGGCTTATCGTCAGGCGTTGCCGGCGTCGCCTGTGTTGTCAGCGTCGCCTGTACCGGCATCGCCTGTGTCGGCGTCACTGGTGTTGCCGGCGTCGCCATTCGTGCCGTCCTCGTTGCCGCCGTTGTTCTCCTGGTCGAGGAGCTTGCTCAATTCCGCGTCCCAATCAATGGACGATGCTCCTTCCCATGCGTCGGCCAGCGGCGCGGCGGCGGCAGCTCCGGAGGCGACGCTTCCATCCAGCGCGGCGCCGGCGGCGTCAGCGGCATCGGAAACACCGCCCGCGATACCGGCATCGGCGCCATCCGCATCATCCGCCGGCAACACCGGCAGCAAATCAGGATGCGACCACTTCGCGTCACGTGCTTCCGCGCCTTCTTCGGCGCCGATGCGCTCCCACAGGGCGGCCGCCTCGCGCATGCGCTTCGGGCGAAGCTGCATGCCCAGCAGACTCTCGAAAGTGCGCTGCGCCGGGCCTCCGACGGCACGCTCACGGCGCATCATCTCACGAAGCTGTTCGATATGTGGAATGTGTGCCATGCCGGCGCGCCATACCACGCAATCAACCCAGCCTTCCACCAATGCCAGCAGCGTCTCCAAGGACGCCAGCGCCTGCCGCTGTTCCGGCGTATCCGGAATACCGACCTTCGTCAGATTCACCGCGTCGGACAGCGAATCCGGATCCATCGCGCCGGCATCGCGCAACTGCTCCTCCATCGCGTCCAAATCGATATCGACGCCGCGCGCGTACTTGCCGATCAGCGCCTCGAAACGCGGCATCAGCCACGGCACGGCGGCATACAGGCGGGCATGCGCCAATTCCTGCAACGCGAGGAATGCCGTCACTTCCTCGGCATCAAGTTCCAGCGACTTGGCATATTCGACGACGTTCTGCATGATCAGCGCGCCGGCGGGATTCGACAGCAACGCGATGCCCTGATCGAAGCCGCCGCGCACTTCATGCGAAAGATTGCCGGCGGCGCGGCCCAGCTGCATTGCGAACGACGTGTTGCCGAGCAGTTTGATCATCTGGCCCGGATCCTTCATGCCTTCCGGAATCGGAATCGGCACGGGGCCGGCGAACATGCCGGAAATCTCGCCATGGAACGCGTCGCCGAGCCGGTCGGCGATCACGGACGCCAGCGCGTCGTTCATCGACTGCGCGACAGGGGCCGCGAACTGCGCCCACGCGTCGATGGTGCCATCCACCCAGCCATCGCGAGTCAGCACCTGCGTCTGGCCGGCGACGGGATCGAATTCGCAGGCGGTGTCCAGCCACAGATTCGCTTCACTGATGGCGTTGCGGGCCATCGAACCGTTCTCCGCGCTGACCGTGCCGTCCGAACCTGCGTCGCTTGCCTGCTGATGCGCCAACGACTTCGCGAGTTTGACGTTGATCGGGCCGGTCTCTACGGCCTGCTGCATATCGCCCATCGTATTCAGGCCGCCCGCCGCAAACGCCTGCATCATCGCCTGCACTTCAGCCGGTTTCGGCAGCTTGCCGGGATCCTGGCTCATCAGCTGCTCGCGGATCTCCTCAGGCAGATTCGCCAGCTGATTCCAAGCCATTTCTCCCTGAATCGGGCCGAAACATTCAATCAGCCATTGGTGGATTGCGTTTTCGTCCATGTCGGTCTGCCGTCCTTATTTCGATTTCGTCGGGTTGATGCCTTCATGCAGCTTGCATGCAGCCTTCGCTGCTTGTGACCGCGTATGCTATGAAAGTCAATTGCTTCCATAGTATGGGAGGTATGCCCCTTATGCATGCAAAACGCCCGGATAAAGCCAAAGGCGCATTCTTTCGTTCCACGTTTGGCGCCGCGATCGATATCGTGTCCGCCGCCGTTTCCAGTGCCCGCACGTATGTTGATGCGCATTCGCTGCGCTATATGACGGGATCGCTGACCGCCGTACTGTGCGTGGTCGTGCTTGTGTTGCCGAGCGCCTATAGCGTGGAAACGCCGGGACCTACGCAGGATGTGCTGGGGAAATCGGGGCGGACCGAAGTGATTTCGGTTTCCGGCGCGAAAACATACAAGGATGACGGGCAGCTGCGTTTGGTGACCGTCAATGCCGCCGGCGTGCCGGGATATCCGGTCACCAATGCGCAGGCGCTGTGGGGTTGGCTGGATTCGTCCACTGTGGTGATGCCGAATGAGGTGATCGTTCCGGTGGGGCAGACCGCCGAGGAACACGCGGATGAAAGCGCCGAGGAGATGACGTCGTCGCAGGATGCCGCGACGCGGGCGGCGTTGTCGTATCTGCAGGCGCAGGGTATGGATACGAGCGGCGTCACGGTGAAGATGCATGTCGACGATATCGGCGGCCCCTCCGCCGGCATGATGTATTCGCTGGGATTGATAGATAAACTGACCGAAGTCGATGAGACGGGCGGCAATATCATTGCCGGCACAGGCACGATGGATGCGGACGGCAATGTCGGCGAGATCGGCGGCATCCGTTTGAAGATGCTGGGCGCGAAACGCGATGGCGCGACATGGTTTTTGGCGCCCGCCGGCAATTGCGATGAGGTGGTGGGCAATGTGCCCGACGGTCTGCGCGATGTGTCGGTGTCCACTTTGGACGAGGCGTACCAGGCGTTGACGGCCATCGGCGAGGGGAATGGCGAGAGTCTGCCGCATTGCGCGGTGCCGGCGCAATGATGCCGCGGCTTTATGACGGTGCGCCGCGATGATGGAAATCATGAAAATCTCGAAAAGTGGCCGTGTCGTGACGTAATTACGTGTCCTGTTCGCCGAGTGTTGGTATATTGGCGTTTGTGAATCAAACGGCAACTGATAACGCTGAAGAATTCGGATTCCACGCTGGCGACCTGATCCAGGAATGGCTGTGGGACGACGATGTGGACGACTCGATCCGTGCCAGGATCGAGGAGCTGACCGGTGAGGAGCTGGTCGACGAGGATTATGATTCCGCCGTCGACGGCGTGATCATCTGGTGGCGCGATGGGGATGACGAGGACGAATTGTCCGACACCATCGTTGATGCGTATGCGGTGCTTGGCGAGGACGGTCCGTTGTGGGTGCTGACCCCGAAGCCTGGGCGTCCGGGGGCAGCAAGCTCCAGCATCGTGCAGTCCGCGGCGAAGACGGCCGGTATGAACGCCGCGACCCCGCTGACCGTGAACCAGGATTGGAATGGCATTCGGTTGAGGGCTTTCGGCAAGGGCAAGGAAAACAAGTAGCCGTAGGCCATATTCGACTGCGCAAACTCATATGAATTCATACGGACATAGGCGGGCGGCGAGTATATGCCGTCCGCCTTTTCCGTTCATCCATTGCCGAAACATCGATTGCAGACCGTCAATCGCAATCAATGGATGAAACCGGAATCGGCGAACCGCAATGAACCGGTATGCTGGTAAAGCATCAAAGCATAATGATTGTGGGCGATGAGGGACTCGAACCCCCGACATCCACCGTGTAAAGGTGGCGCTCTAACCAACTGAGCTAATCGCCCGCAACGTCATACTGTACAGCATCATCCCGCCATCCGCACCCGCGCGCGTCGTCAGACGGGACGTTTTTGCATGAAATGCAGGCGGAGGTCTCAAGAATCGCGTAGAGTTGAGCCGTTGAACACTTATTCCGTAGGAGGTCGATGGCTGTGGAGCAGGAGACGAGGACCGGAAAGAACGCGTCGGGTATCTCTCGAACGGGCAAACGCAAGTGGGGATATGATTGCGCGCAGGTCGATGCTTTCCTGGAACGTGCGCATGCTTTGTATGAAAGCGAAGACGCCCAGCTGAACCAGCAGGAAATCCAGAACGTTTCTTTTGATTTGCGCAAGGACGGATACGACATCACGCAGGTCGACGCGACGTTGTCCCGCCTGGAACGTGCGGTTGTGGACAAGCGCACCACGTGGGAGCTGACCCATGACGGGCGTATCGCCTGGAAGGCGCAGACGGAGGCTCTGTATCGTCGGATCGCGCAGCATGCCGAGCGCGATCCGAAGCAGCGTTTCATGCCGGGCGAGGCGAAAACGCCGTCGTATGACCGCAAGCAGGTCGACCGACTGATCGATCAGATCGTCAGCAAGGTCGCTTCCGAATTGGGCGTTGACGGCCTTGACGACAACACGGCCAAAGATCTTGTCGATTTGAATTCGAATACCGTCGGCAATGTTATTTTCACGCAGCGTCGCGGCAAGCGCGGCTATGACGAACGGCAGGTGGATTATTTCCTGAATTCCTGCATTACGCTGCTCGGCCGCCTCGAATCCTATGCCCGTGTCGGCGATCTGGTTTCCGAAGAGGAAAGCGCCGCAGCGGATGCTTCGCATGACGCCGCCGACACCGCAGTTTTGCAAGGCGGCCTGTTGCGGGGTGGCGTTCCGCAGTCCGTCGCTCCGTTGTTCGCCAATGCGCAGGGGGGCGGCGTGCCGGCGGCCGCTGCCGGCGATGAGACGCCGCAGCAAGGGGATTCGTTCGCACAGCTGCATAAGGCGGAACGGGAAATCTTCGCAGCCTCCGCTGCCAATTCGACGATGCCGGATATCCCGCCGCTTGTGACCTCTGCAATGCCGGCGGCATCGGAAGGAGCGCAGGAGACGCACAAGTCCGCTGCGACCCCGGTGTCTTCCCTGTCCGCATTGGTGGCGGAGAGCTCCGAAGCGGAGACCACTCAGGCGTTCAGCCCGATTGCCGAGTCCAATGAGCCGACGAACGCTTCACCGCTGTTCGTCTCGAATCCGGCGGCGACTTCCGAGGAGGCGTCCTCTTCGCTGGCGGCTTTGGCCCATCTGGCGCAGGCCACGCAAGACAGCAGCATTTCGGAATCGGAGAACAGCTTGCCCCCGATTCCGAAACTGAGCGTTGAAGGCGTGCCGGCATTGGATCTGGAACAGTCCATGTCCATTCCGGCCATTCCGCCGCTGCCGGAGCCTCCGGCGGCGATGGCCCAGTCACGTTCCTCCGCATATGGCGAGCCGGTGGATTCCCCCCAGCCTTCCAGCGCCGATGCGGCATCGGCGGCTCCCGTCGTTCCTGACGAAGCCGCGGTCGGGACGCCGGTTGATATGTCGTTCGACAAGCCGTCCGAGAAGGCCGAAGAAGCCGACGAAGCCAAGCATGAGACTTCGGATGCGGCTCCGCTGTTCCCGTCGCTGTTCCCGGATTCGCAATCATTGAATATCGATATTCCCGATTTGTCGTTCCCCAGCTTCGATATGGGCATGACCGGCGCGTCATCCTCCGACGATTATTCGGATGAGGAGGCGAACCGTTGATAGGCCATCGCAATGTGGTGATTCTCGGTTCGACCGGTTCGATCGGCACGCAGGGTCTTGACGTCATCAGGCGTCATCCGGATACGTTTACCGTGACCGGCCTTGCCGCCGGCGGCGTGCATGTCGAACTGCTGGCCCGGCAGGCTGTGGAATTCCATGTGCCGCGTATCGCGGTTTTCCGCGTGGACGCGCTCGACGCATTGCGTGACGCCCTGCGGCAGGCCGGCGCGCCCTCTTCGATCAAGGTCGAGGCCGGCCCGGATGCCGTGCTGGCGTTGGCCGGGAGCGGCGCCGACATGGTGCTGAACGGCATCACCGGATCCATCGGTCTTGAGCCGTCCATCGCCGCATTGCAGGCCGGTTCCCAGTTGGCGCTTGCCAACAAGGAATCCGTCGTCGCCGGCGGCCATCTGTTGTTCAACTCGCAGGTGCGCGACAACCAGATCAATCCCGTCGATTCCGAACATTCCGCCATCTGGCAGGCGCTGCGTTCCGGCACGCGTCCGGAGGTCGCCAAGCTGATCGTCACCGCTTCCGGCGGTCCGTTCCGCGGCATGCATCGCGGCCAGATGGCCGACATCACGCCGGAACAGGCGTTGAATCATCCGACGTGGAATATGGGCCCTGTGGTCACCATCAATTCCTCGACGCTGATGAACAAGGGCCTTGAAGTCATCGAAGCCAGCCGACTGTTCGATATAGCGCCCGACCGCATCGAAGTGACGGTGCATCCGCAATCCATCGTGCATTCGATGGTTGAATTCGTCGACGGCGCCACCATTGCGCAGGCGTCGCCGCCGGATATGCGTCTGCCGATCGCGCTGGGCCTGTCCGCGCCGGACCGCCTTGGCGATGTCGCGGCCGCCTGCGATTGGACGAAGGCCGCCCAGTGGACCTTCGAGCCGTTGGACGACGAGGCGTTCCCCGCCGTCCGACTGGCCCGTCACTGCCTGGCCGCCTCCGAAAAGCATACCGCCGTCCTGAACGCCGCCAACGAGCAGGCCGTGCACGCTTTCCTCGAGCATCGCCTGCCGTATTTGGGCATCGTCGACATGGTGGAGGAAGTCCTTGACGACATGGACGCCGAATTGCGCGGCGCTCCACTGTTCGAATCCGTGGAGGAAATGAGCCGAATCGAGCAGGAGGCTCGACAGCGCGCCGACAGTTTGATAGACAAACAGCAGTAGCGCAGCAATGCGGAGCACACAGCGATAACGATTCAGAGAGGCAAGACGCAATGATTTCGATGCCATTCGACGAAACAGCATCCGAAACAGCATCCAATATCGCAGATGACGGCGCATCCACGCCGAACAGGCCGTTCCGCAAAACCGGAGCGGCCGCGATCAGCGAAAGCCCGCTGCATCCGCGTCGCCAGTCGCGTCGCATCATGGTCGGCCCCGTTCCCGTCGGCGGCGGCGCGCCCGTCTCCGTGCAATCGATGACCAACACGCTGACCGCCGACATCGGCGCGACGCTGCAGCAGATCGCCGAATTGGCCGCGGCCGGCTGCGATATCGTGCGCGTCGCCGTCCCCAGCCAGGACGACGCCGACGCGTTGCCGCAGATCGTCTCGAAATCGCCGATTCCGGTCATCGCGGACATCCATTTCCAAAGCAAATACGTATTCCAGGCCATCGATGCCGGCTGCGCCGCCGTGCGCGTCAATCCCGGGAACATCCGCAAATTCAACGAAGTCGGCCCCTCCATCTGCAAGGCCGCGACCGACGCCGGCATCTCGCTGCGCATCGGCGTGAACGCCGGCTCGCTCGACAAGGACCTGTACGCGAAATACGGCGGTCCGACGCCCGAGGCGCTGGTCGCGTCCGCGCTGAAGGAAGCGCACATGTTCGAAGACGTCGGCTTCCACGATTTCAAGATCTCAGTCAAACACCACGATGTGATCACGATGGTGCAGACCTACCGTCTACTCGCCTCCAAGGGCGACTGGCCGTTGCACCTGGGCGTCACCGAAGCCGGTCCGGCGTGGCAGGGCACCATCAAATCCTGCCTTGCGTTCGGCGCGCTGCTGGCGGAAGGCATCGGCGACACGATCCGCGTGTCCCTTTCCGCGCCGCCCGTCGAAGAGGTGAAGGTCGGCTGCAAGCTGCTCGAATACATGGGATTGCGCCAGCGCAAATTCGACATCATCTCCTGCCCGAGCTGCGGCCGCGCCCAGGTGGACGTGATCCAGCTGGCGACCGCAGTGACGGAAGGCCTGAAGGATGTGACCGCGCCGATTCGCGTCGCCGTCATGGGCTGCATCGTCAACGGTCCGGGCGAGGCGCGCGAGGCCGACTTGGGAGTGGCCTCCGGCAACGGCAAGGGGCAGATCTTCATCAAAGGCAAGGTCGTGGAAACCGTGCCGGAAGACCGCATCGTCGACACGCTGCTCGCGTATGCGCAGGATATCGCGGCGCAGATGGAACGCGACGGTCAGGTGCCGCTGGGCTCCACGGGCCCGGTCGTCGTGCCGATCCAGAATCCCGGCCATGCCAACGGCGCAAGCCATGTCGCCTGACAGCGGCGAATTCCGGCCGTTCAATATCCATTGGCCCATTCGGCAAGTGATTTCCGATGCCGCTGTATCGTGACGAAGGCGTGGTGCTGCGAACGGCCAAACTGGGGGAGGCCGACCGCATCATCACATTGCTGACGCGTGGCCATGGCAAGGTGCGCGCGGTGGCCAAGGGCGCACGCCGTACGAAATCCCGTTTCGGCGCGCGGCTTGAGCCGTTCATGCGCGTGGACGTGCTGATCGCGCAGGGCCGTTCGCTGGACGTGATCTCGCAGGCGGAATCGATTCGCGCCTACGCCGGGCATATCGTCGACGACTACGATGCCTATGTCGCCGCAAACGTGATCGTCGAAACCGTGGACAAGCTGATCTCGACCGAGCATGAGCGCAACGCGTCGCAGTATCAGCTGGTGCTTGGCGCGTTGCATGCGTTGGCGTCGTGCGCGCATGATCCCCGCATGATCGGTGCCTCCTATGTGCTTCGCGCGTTGGGATTGGCCGGCTGGTCGCCGCGTCTGAGCCGCTGCGTCGTATGCGGTGACGCGAAGCCGGTGCGGTTCTTTTCGGTCGCCGCCGGCGGCGTGATGTGCGCTACCGACCATACGCCTGATTCGCGGCCGATCTCCCAGGATGTCGTTTTCCAGCTGGACGCGTTGATGCAGGGGGACTGGCAGGCGCTTGACGGACGTCCCCTGCTGGCCGCCGCGGAGCATATCGTCGAGGATTGGGGCGAATACTATTTGGAACGCCCGTTGCGGGCGATGCGCATGCTGGAAGCCTGATCGTTGAGCGATGGAGGCATGATCGCGGCGGCGGCATGACGTTTGACGGCGTAACGCGGTATCAGGCACTTGGTAGATTGGACGCATGGCTTTTGAGAACGTGGATTACAAGTCGTTGAACATTCCGGCCGCGCCGTTTTCCGATCCGTCCATCATTCCGGATTTCCCGAAGGGCAAGGTGCCGAAGCATGTCGGCGTGATCATGGACGGCAACGGTCGTTGGGCCCAGCAGCGTGGGCTGATTCGCACGGAAGGCCATCAGGCCGCCGAACCGGTGGTGTTCGACACGATCGCCGGCGCGATCGAAGCGGGCGTGCGCTATCTGAGCCTGTACACGTTCTCCACGGAAAACTGGAAGCGTTCCCCGCAGGAAGTGCGTTTCCTGATGGGTTTCTCGCGTGACATCATCCGCCGCCGCGTGGCGCAGATGGATGAGTGGGGCGTGCGCGTGCGCTGGTCGGGCCGACGTCCGAAGCTGTGGAAGTCGGTCATCGACGAGCTGGAATCGGCGATGGAACGCACGAAGAACAACAAGGTCATCGACGTCGTGTTCTGCATCAACTACGGCGGCCGTGCGGAAATAGCCGACGCTTGCGCGCAGATCGCGAAACTGGTGCGTGACGGCAGGATCAGCGGCGATCGCGTGACGGAAAAGATGATCGCCGAACATCTGTATAACCCGGATATTCCGGATTGCGATCTGGTGATTCGCACATCCGGCGAGCAGCGCACTTCGAATTTCCTCCCTTGGGAGGCCGCCTATGCCGAACTTGATTTCGTGCCGGAACTGTTCCCCGACTGCGGCCGTGAAGTCCTATGGCGTTCCATCGACCACTACATCCACCGCGATCGACGCTTCGGCGCGGTGAAGAAGTGATCGATCGCATCAAGGAAGTGAGGAAAGGGAAAGCCCGTGGGCTTTCCCTTTTTCGTTGTTCTTTTCCATGGCCGGAACCGTCCGCCGGAATCCTTCCGTCATTCGGTCCGCCCATGCCGTATAATTGCAGACGCTTATCTGCCAATGTGTGGCAAACCGCGCCGGCCCCATGGCCGGTCGGGGGCATTGGACGAGCGGAACGTAGGCCCTCCGTATCGTTTTCTGCCGACCCGCTCGAAGTCTCCCAGAGAACGATACTGGTAATGATTTAGGGAATCATATGGGTTTGTGGCACAATCCGCGCGTCTCTTCCATCGCCGGCAAAGGCATCGGCAAAAGCGTCGTCAAAGACACCATCACAAAGGCCGCCGCCGTTGCGTGCGGCGTCGCCGTGATCCTGGCGTCCTCCGCATGCGGCGCTTCCGACGGTACGGCGTCGAACAATCTGCGCAAAACGACGTTCATGCTTTCCTGGGCGCCCGATACGAATCATATCGGCGTATATGTCGCCAAAAACATGGGCTGGTTCGCCAAGGCCGGCCTTGACGTCGATATCGTCGCGGTGGCGCAGGCCGGCGCCGAACAGGCCGTCAACAACGGCGTCGCCGATTTCGCATTGTCGACTCTGACGAATCTGGGCGTCTACAGCATCAAAGGCGCGAATCTGACGCAGGTGCTGCAGGTGCAGCAGAAGCCGAGCGCCATCTGGTGCGGGCTTGCCGGCAATGCCGATATCGCCAGCCCGAAGGATTTCGACGGCAAAACCTTCGCCACGTTCGGCTCAAGCGAATCGGATGCCGTGATCAAGCGGATGATCCGATTCGATGGCGGCAAGGGCGAATTCGACAAGGTGACGGTCGGCACGTCCACTTTCCAGACGCTGTCAAGCGGCAAGGCCGATTTCGGCGGCTTCTACGCGACATGGGAGGGCGTGCAGGCCGACATGTACGGCCCGGCATTGAACTGCTTCGCCGAACCGGATTACGGTGTGCCCGGCAATGCCGACACCATCGGCATCATCACCCGCGACGACGTCATCGAAAACGATCCCGGTCTGGTGCGGTCCTTCACGCAGGCGGCGCAGCGCGGCTACGAATACGCGTATGCGCATCCTGACGAAGCAGCGAAGATCCTCGTCGATGAGGCCGCCGACGCGAATCTTGACATCGAGTTCGTCAAGCGCAGCATGCAGACGATCGTCGACGGCGAGTATTGGGGGAGCCGCGACGCCATCGCGGACGGATCGTTCATCCTGGGCACTGCGGACACGGAAAGCGCGCAGGAATATTTCGATTTCCTCGCCCAGGAGGACGCGTATACGGATGCCGAGGGCGAAATCGTGCATGACGCGCCGCAGGCGGCGTCATTGGCGACGGATGAATTTCTGCCCGGCAAAGCGGCGTTCTGATATCGCCGTGTTCGATGTCGTGACTCTCTGATGTCGCTTTTGACGCTGCATCGTGATGATGCGGTTTGAGATGATGTGAGGATTGCCGATGAACGGTATGAAAACGAAACGTGCGCTGCTGCGCCGCCTGCCCACGATGATCGCGGTGCTGGCGTTGCTGGCGGTGTGGGAATTATGGGTGCGTGCCGGCGATGTTCCGGCGACGATGATCGCCGCGCCGAGCGATATCGTCGCGGCCACGGTGAAGGCGTGGCCGACGTTATGGCCGGCGACGGCGGTCACCGCGATCGAAGGCTATGTCGGTTTCCTGCTTGCGGTGGTCTGCGGCGTGTTGGTCGGCATCGTGCTGCATTGTTCGCGCACCGCGCATGCGGCGCTGTTTCCGCTGCTGTCCGCGGCGCAGACGATGCCGCTGATTTCCATCGCCCCGCTGTTTTTGATCTGGTTCGGTTTCGAAATATCCGGGAAAATCGCGATCGTGACGATTTTCGGACTGTTCCCGATCGCCGTGCAGACGATTCGCGGGCTTGACGCCGTGCCGCGTTTCTACGTGGACGTCGCGCTGACGTGCGGCGCGACGGAACGCTGGACGCTGTGGCATGTGAAACTGCGCGTGGCGGCGCGCCAGATCTTCGGCGGCGTAAAGGTGTCCGCGGCATATATCTTCGCCACGGCGTCCACCGCGGAATATCTGGGCGCACGCGCCGGCCTCGGCATCTGGCTGCAGGCCGCCTACAACTCGTTCCAAACGCCGCTGATCTTCTCCGCGACGCTGATGATCGTGGTCCTGACCGGCATCCTGATGCTGCTGGTCAACCTCGCCGAACGTCTGCTGCTGGGCCCCGCCGATTCCGAGTCGACCGCCGACCCCGACGCCGACCAGCTCTGACCTGTTGCGGTCTTCCGCTTCGGGCCGGCAATGGGAGACGAAACGGAGGGTTCGTACAGGTTGTGCATGATGGGCGGTATTGACGGGAATCCGGCGGATGCATCGCTTCCATCGAGAATGGTATATCGTTTTACACTATGACGACGATGAAAGAAGTTGCGCAGGAGGCAGGGGTCTCGATTTCGACGGTGTCCCTGGTATTGAACGGGCGCGATGAGGGGCGCGTCAAGCCGGAGATCGCGCGGCGCGTACGCGAAAAAGCGGATCGGCTGGGGTACAGGCCGAATCAGCTGGCGCGCAGTCTGCGGACGAATCAGACGAAGATCATCGGCTTCATCAGCAAGGAGGTCGCGACCACGCCGTATGCGGGCG
Source organism: Bifidobacterium sp. LH_449 (assembly GCF_056356755.1). Classification (NCBI taxonomy): domain Bacteria; kingdom Bacillati; phylum Actinomycetota; class Actinomycetes; order Bifidobacteriales; family Bifidobacteriaceae; genus Bifidobacterium; species Bifidobacterium sp. LH_449. The sequence continues at coordinate 354,887 of NZ_JBKEUV010000001.1, read as the reverse complement.
GCATCATTCTGGGCGCGCAGGATGCCGCCAGCGCGCAGGGCTATGTGATGATCACCGTCAGCATCGACGATCCCGACAGGGCGGAGGACGAGATCGCCGCTCTGAAGCGTTACGGCGTGGACGGTTTTCTGTATTCGGCCATGTCGAATCGTATCGTCGACGTTCCCGATTCGATCGCGCGGTATCCGTTGGTGCTGGTCGACGCCACCGATGAGCGGCATCGTTTCCCCAGTGTCGAGCCGGATGAGTTCCAAATCGGATATGACGCGACAAAGCGATTGATCGATGCCGGCTGCAGGCGCATCGCCTATGTCGGATGCTCGGAGCCGATGATCGCGCAGGACGGCCGCTTGGCGGGGTATCGCGCCGCGTTGCGGGACCACGGCCATGTCTTCGATGAATCCTTGGCCATTGCGGTTTTGAACAATGGGCCCGCGCTGCAGGCGGTCGGCGACCTGTTCGACGGCCGGCATCCTGACGGATTCTTCTGCTTCAACGACGCCCGCGCGTGGTATGTGTATGAATGCGCTGCGCGCCGCGGATTGCGGATCGGCAGGGATGTCTCGGTGGTCGGCGTCGATAACTACCGTGTGTTCGCCGAAACGTTGGAGCCGCAGTTGACCACCGTGGAGCTTCCGCATTACGAAATGGGATACTGGGGCGCCAGCAAGCTGATCGAAATGCTGGAACGCCGCCGTATCAAGGATTTCGACAAGGTGCGCACCACCGCTGCGATGCCGCCGTTGGACGCCCCGTCTCCGGCGCAGGTCCATTGCGCGCTGATCGAAAAGGACTCCGTGATCACCGGGCGCGATTAAACGCGACACGCCGTAACGGCCGGCGTGGGTCTTGGCGTGGAACGCTTTATTTCAATCGTTTGATGTAATTTTCGCAGGCTAGGATGTCAATCGCTTGACGTCAAACGATTGACATCCTATACTTTCCATACAGGTTCCAGCAACGGCGCAGCGCCCCGCGCGGAACCGACATGGAAAGATCTCGGCACGGCACACGGCGGTCCATGCCGAAAACGGAGAAAAGGAAACACATGGCAAACGCAAAGGCCGTATGGAGGAATCCCTCCTATCTGCAAAGCTCGTTCGGCATCTTCATGTTCTTCTGCTCTTGGGGCATCTGGTGGTCCTTCTTCCAGCGCTGGCTCAACACCATCGGCCTGAGCAGCACCGAAGTCGGCACGCTGTATTCGATCAACTCGCTGGCCACGCTGATCATCATGTTCGTGTACGGCACGATCCAGGATCAGCTCGGCATCAAGCGCAAGCTCGTCGTCTTCGTGTCCATCGTCGCCGCACTCGTCGGCCCGTTCGTCCAGTTCGTCTACGCTCCGATGATCCAGGCCGGCGGCGCCACCCGCTGGATCGGCGCCTTCATCGGCTCCATCGTGCTGTCCGCCGGCTTCATGGCCGGCTGCTCGCTGTTCGAAGCCCTTACCGAACGCTACTCCCGCAAGTTCGGCTTCGAATACGGCCAATCCCGCGCCTGGGGATCCTTCGGATACGCCATCGTCGCGCTGTGCGCGGGCTTCCTGTTCAACATCAACCCGCTGATCAACTTCTGGCTGGGCTCCGTCTTCGGCCTCGGCATGCTGCTGATCTACGCTTTCTGGGTTCCGGCCGAGCAGAAGGAGGAGCTCAGGAAGGAAGCCGATCCGAACGCGGCGCCGACCAACCCGTCCGCCAAGGAGATGCTCGCCGTCCTGAAGATGCCGACCCTGTGGGTGCTGATCGTCTTCATGCTGCTGACCAACACCTTCTACACCGTGTTCGACCAGCAGATGTTCCCGACCTACTACTCCAGCCTGTTCCCGACCACCGAAATCGGCGACGCCACCTACGGCACGCTCAACGGCTTCCAGGTCTTCCTCGAATCCGCGATGATGGGCGTCGTGCCGATCATCATGCGCAAGATCGGCGTACGCAACGCCCTGCTGCTCGGCGCCTTCGTGATGTTCGCCCGCATCGGCCTGTGCGGCGCCTTCCACGATCCGGTCTCCGTATCCATCGTCAAGCTGTTCCATTCCATCGAAGTGCCGCTGTTCTGCCTGCCGGCATTCCGCTACTTCACGCTGCACTTCGACACCAAGCTGTCCGCGACGCTGTACATGGTCGGCTTCCAGATCGCATCCCAGGTCGGTCAGGTGATCTTCTCCACGCCGTTGGGCGCCCTGCATGATTCCATGGGCGATCGTCCGACCTTCTTCACCATCTCCGCCATCGTGCTCGCGGCCCTGATCTACGGCTTCTTCGTCATCAAGAAGGACGATCAGGACGTCGGCGGCGACCCGTTCTACACCGACAGGCAGCTGCGCGCGATGAAAGCGGCCAAGGCCTGACGGTCACGTTTTCGCATCGCCGGTCGTGCCGCATCGGAACATTCGCGGCGCGTCACGACCGGCGGGCGAACCCCGACATGATCGCAGGAAACAGCGCACATATATTTCCATGAGGCATTCATAAGAAAGGCATTCAACGATGAGTGATTCCATCAGCAACGTCACCGAACCGGTGCTCACCCCCATCAAGGACCATGCCGAAGAGCTCGCCAAGGCCGAAGCCGGCGTCGCCGCCCTGGCGGCGACTCGCACCAACCGCTGGTACCCGAAGTTCCATATCGCCTCCAATGGCGGCTGGATCAACGATCCGAACGGTCTGAGCTTCTACAATGGCCGCTGGCACGTGTTCTACCAGCTGCATCCGTACGGCACGCAGTGGGGGCCGATGCATTGGGGCCATGTCTCCTCCGCCGACATGCTGACCTGGCGTCGCGAGCCCGTGATGTTCGCGCCGAGCCTTGAGCAGGAAAAGAACGGCGTCTTCTCCGGCGCCGCCGTCATCGGAGACGATGGCAAGCTGCGTTTCTATTACACCGGCCACCGTTGGGCCAACGGCGTCGACAACACCGGCGGCGAATGGCAGGTGCAGATGTATGCCACGCCGGATGACGACGAACTGACCTCCGCCACGAAGCGCGGCATGATCGTCGACTGCCCGCGCGACCAGGTGGATTCCCACTTCCGTGACCCGAAGGTCTGGAAGACCGGCGACGTCTGGTACATGACCTTCGGCGTGTGCTCCAAGGACCGTCGCGGCCAGATGTGGCTCTACACCTCCGACGACATGGTGACCTGGACCTTCGACCGTGTGCTGTTCGAACATCCGGACCCGGACGTCTGGATGCTCGAATGCCCCGACTTCTTCCCGATCAAGGACGCCGAAGGCGACGAGAAGTGGGTCATCGGCTTCTCCGCAATGGGCGCCAAGGCCAACGGATTCATGAACCGCAACGTCAACAATGCCGGCTACATGATCGGCACGTGGGAGCCGGGCACCTCGTTCAAGCCGGAAACCGAATTCCGTCTGTGGGATTGCGGACATAACTTCTACGCGCCGCAGTCGTTCACCGATGCCGACGGACGTCAGATCATGTACGGCTGGATGAGCCCGTTCACGCAGCCGATCCCGATGGAAGACGACGGCTGGTGCGGCAACCTGACGCTGCCGCGTGAAATCACGCTTGGTGCCGACGGCGACCTGCATACCGCCCCGGTGGCGGAAATGGAAGGCCTGCGCGCCGACACCCGCGATTTCGGCGCCGTCGAATTGGACGTCAACGGCGGGATGACGCTGGCCGACGATGCCGAAGCGGTGGAGATCGAAATGACCATCGACCTGAACGATTCCACCGCCGAACGCGCCGGTCTGAAGGTGCACGCCACCGAAGACGGGTCCTGCACGTATGTGGCGTTCGACGATCAGATCGGACGGGTCGTCATCGACCGTCAGGCCGCCAAGTACGGCGACCGCGGCTACCGTGCCGCTCCGCTCGACGCCGATGAACTGGCCGGCGGTGTGCTGAAGCTGCGCGTCTTCGTCGACCGCGGCTGCGTGGAGGTCTACATCAACGACGGACGTCAGGCGATGAGCTCCTACTCCTACGCCGCAGAAGGCAAGCGTGCCATCAAGCTGGTCGCCGAATCCGGCACCCTGAAGGTCACCGACCTCAGGCTGCATACGCTCAAGTCCATCGGCTTGGAGTAGCGCCAGCCGGGCGGGTCGCCTCGGTCCGCCCGGTCCCTGGAATCGTCAAAACCCCGCGGCTCATATGGTTCAGGCCCTGATAGACGGCCGTTCCATGGAATCCACGGGGTTTTGACGGATCGGACGCAGTGCCGGTCCATCGCCGAATCAACGCGGATTCACTGTCGATCCAGCAGGGAATCGACCAGCTGCTGCTTTTCGCTGATCTGGCCGGTGAAACCGGGACGGATGTCCAGCTTCAGCGTCACGCCGGTGCGGTAGCCCTGCCCGGCCAGCTTCATCGTCGCGTCGCGCACGACCTTCAGCACTTCGTCGAGGTCGCCTTCGATGTTGGTGAACATCGCGTTCGTCTCATTCGGCAGGCCGGAATCACGGATCACGCCGACGGCCTGCGCCACGTATTCGCTCAATTCCGAGCCCACGCCGCTGGGCGCGATGGCGACGGCGGCGACGGTATTGATATACGGTCTGCCGGTTTCGGCGTTGACGGGCACGTCCTGTTTGACGGCATTGCGGTCGACCATGTGATTTCGCCTTCCCTTACGTAAGATTTCGCTTGAGATGATTATTTTCGCCTGAAGGCTGATTCGGCGCGGTTCAGCGCCACTTCCAGGCATGGTCCATCGGGCCGGAGCCCGATCCGAGATCAAGCTGCGCCTTCAAAGCGCCGGTCAGATAGTCCTTCGCCGAACGGATGGCCTGCGGCAGCGTCTCGCCCAACGCCAGATGCGAGGCGATGGCGCTCGACAATGTGCAGCCGGTGCCATGCGTGTTCGGATTGTCGATGCGCGGGCTGGAGAACCAGGTGGCGGTGCCGTCCGTCTCCACCAGCACGTCATTGGCGTCCTTCACGCCATGGCCGCCCTTGACGAGCACGGCGCAGCCGAAGTGTTTGGCGAGAATACGTCCTGCCTTCTCCATGTCGGCTTCGCCGCCGATATCCATGCGTTCGCCCTGTGCCTGCCCGAGCAGCGCTTCGGTCTCCGGCATGTTCGGCGTGATCACGGTGGCGAGCGGGAACAGTTTCGTCGTCAGCGCGGCGATGGCGTCGTCGTCGATCAGCTTCGCGCCTGAAGTGGCGACCATCACCGGGTCGAGCACGATATTGCGCGCCTGATGCGCGGCGAGACGGTCCGCGATGACGGTGATCAGTTCGGCGGAGGAGACCATGCCGATCTTCACGGCTTCGGGGCGGATATCCTCGAACACCATGTCGATCTGGTCGGCCAGGATCCGCGGTTCGGTGTTCTGGATGGAGCGCACGCCCGTCGTGTTCTGCGCGGTCAGCGCGGCGATCGCGCTCATGCCGAACACGCCGTTCGCCAGCATCGTCTTCAGGTCGGCCTGGATGCCGGCGCCGCCGGAGGAGTCGCTGCCGGCGACCGTCAGCACGCCGGGCAGCGTCGAACGCACCTGTCCGGCGGCGGAATCGGCAGCGGCGATATCGACAAAACCATGCCGCGCGTCGCCGCGCAGCGCAGTCCAACGTCCGACCAAGGCCTCGGTCGCAGCCTTCGGATCCGCAGCGGCGGCGATCGCCGAAACGACGAACCAGCCATCGGCAGCGGTCGCGGCAAGCGCCTCCATGTCATCGGCATGCACGCCGCCGCCGACCACCACCGGGTAATCGCTGGCCTTGCAGATCGCGTCGGCGCCGTCGAATTCCAATCCGACCTTCCTGCCGTCCACCTGTCCGGCGGCGGCTTCCGGCTTGGTCGCCGTCAAATGCAGCGGGCCCGCGCCCAGATAGTCGACGATGCCTGCCGGCAGCGCGTTCGCGGCCTCGGCCTGCGCCACCGTCTTCACGGACAAACCGATGATGGCGTCGTCGCCGAGCATCGCGCGCACCTGAATCGGATCCATGTCGGTCTGCCCGACATGCACGCCGTCCACTTTGATGCCCATATTCCGGCACTGCCAGGCGACGTCGACGCGGTCGTCGATGACGAGCGGCACGGTGTCGGCGAGGCCGCATCCGGCGATGACGTCGGCCATGCGGCGCGCCATTTCGGTGATTTCGGACGCGTCGGAATGCTTGGCGCGCAGCTGGATGAACGTGGCGCCGCCTTGCAGCGCCTCGCGAGTCACCTCCTCGACGGGACGGCCTTTCGTGTCGTCAGGACCGAGCACGAAATAAAAACGCAGATCGAAGCGGCGGCGCATCGACGGATAAGGAAATGCTGGGATTGTCATTTTCGGCTTTCTGTAGTGATTGATGGCGAAATCGATAACGGTGCTGATATGGAATGCCGTGAACGGTCACGCGCGGATGATGGGGGATTGCGCGATCTGTTCGGCGGTGACGTTCCACAATGCGTCCAGGAAATGGACCTGGAACGATCCCGGCCCCTCCGACTGGCCTTCGGCGATTTCGGAAGCCCTGTTGTAGAGCAGGGATGCGCCCAATGCGGCGGGCAGCGGGTCGGCGACGGCCAGATACGTTGCGGTGACGCCGCCCAACGAGCAGCCTGCGCCGGTGATCTTCGTCATCAGCGTGCTGCCGCCGGGCAGGCGGTATACGGCGTCGCCGTCGGTGACCAGATCGACCGCGCCCGACACTGCGACCGCGGCCTTGCCGTTCGGCGCATGCGCCGCCATATGGCGGGCGAGGCGACGCGCGGCGTTCACGGCGGAATCGACTTCGTCGACCGATTCCACGCCGGCCGGACGTGTCTTGTCGTCCGTGGCGTCGCTCAGGCCCCATATGGCGTCCAGTGCGATGATTTCCGACGCGTTGCCGCGCACGATGGTGGGCGGCGCATCGCGGAATGATTTGAGAATGGCGGTACGGGTCTCGCCGATGCCGGCGGCGACCGGATCGAGCACCCACGGTTTGCGCATTTCGTGCAGACGCTGCGCGATCCGGGCGAGGGCCTCCTCGTAGAACGGCAGCAGCGTGCCGACATTGACATAGGTGGCGCCTGCGATCGATGCGGTGTCGATGACGTCGCCCGGCAGGAAGCTCATCGCGGCGGTGCCGCCGGAAGCCAGCTGCGCGTTGGCGACGAGATTGATGGTGACGAAATTGGTGAAGGATTGCGCCAGCGGCGTCGTGCCGCGCACGTCGAGCGCGGCCTGCTTGATGCTTGTGCGCAGAGGGTCGTCGGCTGCGATACCGACGCCGTCGACCGCGCATCCGTCCGCCGTGCGGCCGTCCGCTGCTGAATGCTGAGATTCGCTCATGATCATGCTCCCTACCATGGTGTTAACCAACAGGTTCAAAGGGTCAGGCCGTAGGGCCTATCTCAACTTCCGAACTTCCCGGAAGTTCCCCCGATTTATGCGATTGCCACGCTACGCCGTCTCATGGACGCCGCCCATCCATGATCCCCACGTATTGTCCCCACGCATCCGCAATCCTCGCCAGACCGGAAATTCCCGTACCGTTCTTCCATTTATGGCGTTGCGGCGGGCCGTCTGCGTATGCCGATATTCTTGATGTCCTGTAAAGACCCCAAACCGTTCAAACCAGAAGGTGCATTGTGGCTGTTTCCAAACTTGATGAAGTCGTATCCCTCGCGAAGCGTCGCGGATTCGTTTTCCCCGCCGGCGAAATCTACGGCGGAACCCGCTCCGCATGGGACTACGGTCCGCTGGGCGTCGCGCTGAAGGACAATATCAAGCGCGAATGGTGGCGTTCTATGGTCACCACCCGCGGCGATGTGGTGGGCGTGGATACGTCCATCATTCTGCCTCCGGCCGTATGGGTGGCTTCCGGCCACGTTTCCGTGTTCAACGACCCGCTGATCGAATGCCTCAACTGCCACAAGCGCCATCGCGCCGACAAGCTCGAGGAATCCTACGCCGAGAAGCACAACGACCAGATGCCGCCGAACGGCCTGAAGGACATCGCCTGCCCGGATTGCGGCGCCCGCGGCAACTGGACCGAACCGCGCGACTTCAACATGATGCTGCGCACCAGCCTTGGCCCGGTCGAGGACGAGAATTCGATGCATTACCTGCGCCCGGAAACCGCGCAGGGCATCTTCGTGGACTTCAAGAACGTGATGACCTCGTCCCGTTCCAAGCCGCCGTTCGGCATCGCCAACATGGGCAAGAGCTTCCGTAACGAGATCACGCCGGGCAACTTCATCTTCCGCACCCGCGAATTCGAACAGATGGAAATGGAATTCTTCGTCGTGCCGGGCACCGATGAGGAATGGCATCAGTACTGGATCGACGCCCGCACCCAGTGGTACATCGACCTTGGCGTCAAGCCGGAGAACCTGCGCCACTACGAGCATCCGAAGGAGAAGCTGTCCCACTATTCGAAGCGCACCGTGGACATCGAATACAAGTTCGGCTTCCAGGGCTCCGATTGGGGCGAGCTCGAAGGCATCGCCAACCGCACCGACTACGATCTGACGGCCCATTCCAAGCATTCCGGCGAAGACCTGAGCTACTTCAACCAGGCCACCGGCGAAAAGTTCATCCCGTACGTCATCGAGCCGGCCGCCGGCCTGACCCGCTCCCTGATGGCCTTCCTCGTCGACGCCTACGACGTGGACGAGGCGCCGAACACCAAGGGCGGCGTCGACAAGCGCACGGTGCTGCGTCTCGACCCGCGTCTGGCCCCGGTCAAGGCCGCCGTGCTGCCGCTGAGCAAGAAGCCGGAACTGCAGGCCGTCGCACAGGATCTGGCCTATGACCTGCGCCAGCATGATTGGATGATCGACTATGACGAGGCCGGCGCCATCGGCCGCCGCTATCGTCGTGAAGACGAGATCGGCACCCCGCTGTGCGTCACCGTCGACTTCGACACCCTGGAAGACCAGGCCGTGACCATCCGCGAACGCGACACGATGACCCAGGAGCGCGTCTCCCTGAGCAAGGTCGCCGACTATGTGGCCGAACGCATCGGCGAAAAGCACGTGCGCTACCCGCAGCTGCCGGTCGAAATGGGCGGCGAAGCATGGCCGGATTCGGTGAAGATCGCTTCCGCCGGCGGCGTCTACTAAAAAGACGCCTGTTTAAGGGCGTCGGCATCCGCGTTGAATGACGAGCGGAGCGGGAAACATCCCGCTCCGCTTTCCTGTGTCCGTATCAGCATGAAATGAGGCAATCCAATGGAACACGACATCGACACCATCACCGTCGACGCACATGGCGAAACGGATGTGCTCGACCCGCGTACCGATGCCGAAAGCCCGGCATCCGCCGTGTCGATCGCGCCGGTCGACCTAGGGCCCATCCATGTCGAAACGCCCGTGGTGCTCTCCCCGATGGCAGGCGTCACCAATTGGCCGTTCCGCGTCATCTGCGAGGAATACGGTCCGGACGGACTGTACGTGGCGGAAATGATCACCGCGCGCGCATTGGTCGCCCGCAATCCGAAAGCGCTGCGCCTATGCCATTTCGCGCCGAGCGAGAAGATCCGCTCGCTGCAGCTGTACGGCGTCAATCCCGCAATCGTCGAACAGGCCGCGAAGATCGTCGTCGACGAAAACATGGCCGACCATGTCGACCTGAATTTCGGCTGCCCGGTGCCGAAGGTCACGCGCCGCGGCGGCGGATCGGCCCTGCCCTGGAAAACCGATCTGTTCCGCGAAATACTGCAGCGCGTCGTCCGCGTCTGCGATGCCGCGAATATTCCGGTCACCGCGAAGATCCGTGTCGGCATCGACCATGATCATGAGACTTTCCTTGAAGCGGGCCGTATCGCGCAGGAGGAAGGCTGCAAGGCCGTGACGCTGCACGCGCGGACCACCGCCGAATATTACGGCGGCCACTCCGACTGGAGCCGCATCGGCGAACTTGTGGAGGCATTGGACGTTCCGGTATTCGGCAACGGCGATATCTGGGGCGCCAATGACGCGCTTGCGATGGTCCAGCAGACCGGCTGCGCCGGCGTGACCATCGGACGAGGCTGCCAGGGGCGCCCGTGGCTGTTCGCGGACATCAAGAACGCGTTCGCGGGCAACCCGGAACGCATCAATCCGACGTTGGGCGAAGTATGCACGGTGATTCGCCGTCATGCCGAATTGCTGACCGAATTCTACGATGGCGACGAGCGCATGGCCGTGCATGACCTGCGCAAGCATATCGCGTGGTATCTGAAAGGTTTCCCGGTGGGCGGAAGCACTCGTCGCGCGTTCATGGAATGCGAAAGCCTTGCCGACGTGGACCGAGAGATCGGGAAGCTTGACCCGTCCGTGACGTTCCCCGAACGAATCGTGGACAAGCCGCGCGGCCGTGTCCGTTTCGCGAAAAAGGTCCATCTGCCATACGGATGGCTGGAATCGCGCGAAACGACGCATGAGGAGCGCGAGGCGCTGTTCGGCGACGATCCGATGGATGCGAGCTACTGATTGCCGATCGCGGCCGATCGAATCCGCCGATGCGGGACGCAGAAGGCCGTGAAAATCAAAAATCATAAAAATCAGCGAAAAAGAGGCCGGCATATGCCATTGATTACGAAATTCGTCAAATATATGAAGCCTTTTGCTGATACGATTGCCGTGTGAAACGCGGTACACGCCCGAAAGATACGCATAATATCAATCCCCCTGCGCTAGAGTACTGTGTAACCGTGAACGGACAGGAGACTATGGTGAGCGAGATCGCCCAGACTGACAATTTCAACGACAAGACCAGTATCAAGGTCGTCGGTGTCGGTGGAGCCGGCGGCAATGCGGTCAACCGCATGATTGCCGAAGGTCTGCAGAATGTGGAATTTGTTGCGATTAACACGGATGCGAAGGATCTTTTGCGATCCGACGCGGACGTGAAGATCTCGTTGAATGATGCGTCCAGCCGAGGATTGGGCGCAGGCGCCGACCCGGAGAAGGGCGCGAAGGCCGCGCAGGATCATCAGTCGGATATCGAAGAGGCGATGAAGGGCGCCGACATGGTGTTCGTGACCTGCGGCGAAGGCGGCGGCACCGGTACCGGCGCCAGCCCGATCGTCGCGCGTGCCGCCCACCAGCAGGGCGCGTTGACCATTGCGGTGGTGACCCGTCCGTTCAGCTTCGAAGGCCCGCAGCGTGCCGCATCCGCTTCCCTCGGCATCGACAATCTGCGCAAGGAAGTCGACGCCCTGATCGTCATCCCGAACGACCGTCTGCTGGAACTGTCCGACCGCACCATCGGTATCGTGGATGCCTTCAAAACCGCTGACACCGCACTGCTCGCCGGCGTGCAGGGCATTACCGACCTGATCACCTCCAATTCCTACATCCACGTCGACTTCAACGATGTCAACGCCATTCTGCGCGGCGCCGGCACCGCTCTGTTCGGCATCGGTTCCGCGCGGGGCGAAGACCGCGCCACCCAGGCCGCGGAAATCGCCATCAGCTCCCCGTTGCTGGAGGAAAGCATCGAAGGCGCACACGGCGCGCTCGTCAACATCGCCGGCCCGACCGATCTCGGCCTGCAGGAGGCCGCGGCCGCGACCGAACTGGTCCGCAAGGCCATTCATCCGGAAGCCCAGATCATCTGGGGTCTTTCCCTCGACGATTCCTACGGCGACGAGGTGCGCGTCACCGTCATCGCTGCAGGCTTCGACCCTAAGGCGAAGAAGACGGAATACACGACGCCGCTGACGGCCGAACCGTCCGGAACCGTTCCGGTCTCGGCTTTGGCTGCCGGCGCCGTTTCCCGTAATGAAACGCAGCAGGCGCCCGCCGCGGCGCCGATAGCTTCCCCCGCCGTACCGAATATGCAGCCGGTGCAGCAGCAGCCGGTGCAGCAGAGCACTCCCATGTACGTGCCGCAGACCGCTGCGCCGACGATGTCCCCGTCGTATGACCAGACCACCGAGCACGAGGTCATTTCCTCCAATGACCCAGGCGATCTCGACATTCCGGATTTTCTGCGCTGATAGGGCGCAATGAGGCGAAAGGACCTATCTCATGCCAGGATTCATGAAGAATGCGATGTCCTATTTGGGCATGGCCGACGTTGCGGAAGACGACGAACTTCTGGATGATGCCGAATCCGAAGGCCAGTCCTTCGATTCGGACCATTCGGTAACCCCCATGCCTACGGCCTCTTCGACGGCCAGCGGAACGTCCTCCTCCACCGGTTCCAGGGAGCAGATCAATCCGTTCCAGAACAATCGCCTCAATCGCATAACGACCGTGCATCCGAAGTCGTATGAGGACGCACAGCTGGTTGGGCGTGCCATCCGCGAAGGCGTGCCGGTCGTGCTGAACCTGACCGGCGTCTCCGAAGCGATCGCCTATCGTATCGTCGATTTCTCCTCCGGCGTGGTGTTCGGCGTGCGTGGCTCCATCGAACGCGTCACCCCGCGTGTGTTCCTGCTGAGCCCGGCCCAGGTGAACATCAAGGTGGAGGAGCCGCAGTCATCCGGCAATGCTCACGATCTGTTCGCCGACTGATTCCATGAAAAGCTCTGCATTGATGCTGGAAATTCGCTGAATTCCGTACAGCGGACAGCGAAAGGCATGGTCCCGGCCATTGGTAGGCTGGGACCATGCTTTTGTATTTGATTGGAAGAATAATCGATTGGCTGATCGGCGCGTATATCAGCATTCTGATCGTGCGTATGATTCTCGACTGGGTCGCCGTATTGGCGCCGCGATGGTATCCGCGCGGCGTCGTCGCCTCATTGATCGGCGCGGTATATGACGTCACCGATCCGCCGCTGCGTTGGCTGCGCCGATACATCCCGGCTGTTCCGTTGGGACCGGTCTATTTCGATATCAGTTTCATCGTGTTGTATTTCATCCTGACCGTGTTGCGGATATTGATATGAAACATGAGCCGAAGCACGGCATTTTCCCTTGAAAAGCGCGGGAACGTGCTAGCATCGGACATTGATACCAACACAGCGAGGCATAGCCCCAAAGCGAGGTGTAAGATTTATGGCTTTATTGACGCCGAAGGATATCAGGGAACATACCTTCCGAACGGTTCATTTCAAGGAAGGCTATGATGTCGATGAAGTCGACGACTTCCTCGATCAGGTGACCGAAACCGTTGAAGCATTGGGCAAGCAGGCTGTTGCGGGAAGCCAGTCGACCCAGTCGCTCGGCCCGGATGTCGCCGGTCTGAATACCAAGATCTCCGAATTGACCGCGCAGGTGCAGTCTTTGGAGAACGAGAACGCGACATTGAAGTCCGCGGTCGAGTCCGCCGCAGGCCAGGGCGATACCGCTGCGCAGGCGGCGCAGGCCGCAGCCGCGAAGCTGTCTGAAGCCGAAGAGAACAATCGCGCCCTGTCTTCTCAGAACGAGCAGCTGAAGGGACAGGTCGACCGTCTCTCCGGTCAGGTCGATCAGCTGACCGCCCAGCTTGCCGAAGCCGCCAACGCCGACGACCTTGGCGAGCAGCTTGTGGCCGTGCAGCGCGAGCGTGACGAATTCCGCGCCCACACCGAAGAGCTGTCCCGCCAGCTTGCCGCCGCGCAGGAGCAGATCGTCATCGTTCAGCAGCAGTCCGCGCAGATCAAGGACCTCAACCGTCAGCTTGAGGAATCCAAGCAGCGTGAAGAGCACCTGCGCGAGCAGGTCGCCAAGGTCGAACCGAGCACGGAGACCGGCAGCCTGCAGAAGATCGCCGGCGCCGCCGCAAGCGCCACGACCGAGCCGGAACGTGCGACCGCAATGCTGACGCTGGCCATGCAGCTGCACGACCAGTATGTCGACAAGGGCAAGGCCAAGGCCCGTGAAATCACCGAGCAGAGCCAGCGTAAGTACGAAGAGCTCATTTCCAAGGCGAACGACTATTCAAACCGCACGCGTTCCGAAGCGGATGAATACAGCAAGCGCACCCGCGACGATTCCGACTCCTATTCCGAGCGCACACATTCCGATGCCGACTCCTATGCGGCCAAGACCCGCCATGATGCCGACACGTATATGCAGGCTCGTCACAGCGAAGGCGACCAGTACTTCGCCGACAAGACCCAGGAAGGCAATTCCTACCTGGAGCAGAAGAAGAACGAAGGCAACGCCTACTTCGAGCAGAAGAAGAACGAAGGCAACGCCTACCTCGCCCAGCGTACCGAGGAAGGCGACGCCTATCTGACCCAGAAGACCCAGGAAGGCGACGCCTATCTTGCCCAGCGCACCAACGAAGGCAATGCCTATCTGGAGCAGAAGACCGCTTCCGGCGACCAGTACTACACCGCAAAGGAAAAGGAGGGCAACGAATACGCCGCTCAGAAGACCCAGGAAGCGAACCAGTACGTGGCCGACAAGCACAATGCGGCCGATGCCTATGAGGCTGAAGTGCAGCGTCGCGCATCCGAATACGATGCGAACACCCGTAAGGCCGCCGACGATTACGCTCAGCAGGTTCGTGAGAACCTTGAGACGCAGTCCAAGGTCATCGAGGGCAACATCCAGAGCCTCAAGCAGTTCGAAACCGAATACCGTGCCCGCCTGACCGAATTCCTCGGCCAGCTGGTCTCCCAGGTCTCGGATACGAACAACTACAACCGCACCGGGCAGAACGACTGATTCGTACCGTGTCTGATGCGATGAAGGCAAGTCAAGGACGGCTGCGCAAACGCGTGGCCGTCTTTGCGTGTGTTGCCGCCGTCGCGCTTGTGCTGGATCGCGTCACCAAGATGTGGGCCGAATCCGCGTTGGCCGACGGCCGGACGATTCCGGTGATACCGGAATTGCTGTCTTTTACGCTTGTCCATAATCCCGGCGCATCACTGGGCATGGGGTCGTCGATGACCTGGGTCATTTCGCTGCTGGCCATTGTCGCATGCGTGGTGCTCGCCGTCATGGCGTTGCGCACGGTTTCGATGCGCTGGACGGTGATGCTGTCATTGGCTTTCGCCGGCGCCTTGGGCAACCTCATCGACCGTGTGATGTACGCCGATGGCTTCCTGGACGGCGAGGTCATCGACTTTCTCGATTATGGATGGTCGGTGGGCAATGTCGCGGATATCTTCCTGATGGTCGCCGCGATTGGTATCGTGTTACTGATTTTCCTTTCGGAGCCGTTTAGCGCGAAGGATTTGGAAGAGAACGGAAAGACCGGGAATCAAACGGTCGATGCCGAAAAGGTGGATGCTGCATGAGTCGACTCGCCCCTGCGCCGGATGCGTTGATCGGCAGGCGCTTCGACGTCGCCGTGTCGAAGATGCTCGGCATTTCGCGCGCCAAGGCCGCCGACCTGATCGAAAGCGGCCAGGCGCGTGTTCTGGGACGCGATATTTCGAAGTCCGGCACGCTGATGGCGGGGGAGATCGTCGAATTCGACATCGTCGAGGAACGTGCCGAACCGGAGCCCATCGCCGATGATATGGCGGTGGTGTATGAGGACGACGACGTCGTCGTCGTGGACAAGCCGGTCGGCGTCGCCGCGCATGCCTCCGTCGGATGGACCGGCCCCACGGTTTTGGGCAGTCTGCTGGAACGCGGCGTGCACATCACCTCATACGGCGCTGCAGGCCGGCAGGGCATCGTCTCCCGTCTGGATGTCGGCACGTCCGGGTTGATGCTGGTATGCAAGTCCGAACTGGCCTATGTGGAAATGCGCCGCCAATTCTCCGAGCATGAAGTGGTGAAAACCTATCATGCCCTGGCGCAGGGCAATCTCATCGACGACAAGGCGACCATCGAAGCGCCGATCGGACGCGCGAAGGTCTCCGACTTCCGCTTCTGCGTAACGCCCGCCGGCAAGGACGCGGTGACCCATTGGGATGTGATGGAGCGTTTCGGCGAGGCGACGCTGGTTTCGGTCAATCTGGAGACCGGGCGCACGCATCAGATCCGTGTGCATTTCTCTTCGATCGGGCATCCTCTGGTGGGCGATCCGATGTATGGGGCGAATCCGGTGCTGTCCCAGGCGGTCGGCCTGGACCGCCAGTGGCTGCATGCCATGAAACTGGAATTCCGGCATCCGCGCACGCATGTGTGGACGACGGTGACTTCGCAATATCCGGCCGATCTGCAGCACGCGCTTGACGTGATGCGACAGCGCCGGCAAGAGCGGCAATGATGCAGATGATCGCGCTGATGCCGCCGACGGGCATCAACAGACAAACGCCGATGAGCGCCAGCACGTCAAACGGATCGTATGCTCCTCGGCCAAGGTAGAGAAACCCTCCGATAACGAGGACGCCGCAGACCGCGGTAATCAGTCCGGCGATGCGGCTGATGTCGTATAACGGCGTATTGCGTGGCATGATGCGGTGGCTCCTTCGTCCGCGCCTTCATTGTCGGCGCGGCTGTTTCTATCAGCTGCTCCCATCATCATCGAGCGACGCATCCGGGCGCAAGCCCGAAGCGGGTTGTGGACGAGTGGAAGCGGTTATCCACAGCGCCCGGGCGTGTCGCATTCCTGCCGCGCGGTCTGGCGAATCAATGCATACACCCGACAAGTTCGACGGATGCCGCGGCAAGACGATACGGTAGCATGGAACGCATGGCCAATTCCGCGAATTTCGTACAGTTGCATAATCACACCCACTATTCCCTGCTGGACGGTGCATCAAAGATTCCGGATTTGGTCAACCGCGCCAAGGAACTGAACATGCCGGCCGTCGGCATCGCCGATCACGGCAACATGCACGGCGCCTATGAAATGTGGAGCACAGCGGTCAAAGCCGGCATCAAACCGATCATCGGCATCGAAGCATACGTCACGCCGGAAACCGCCCGTCAGGACAAGTCCCGCGTGCATTGGGGCACCGAAGCCCAGAAATCCGATGACGTCTCCGGCGGCGGTCTGATCACCCACCTGACGCTGTGGGCGGAAAACGACGAAGGCCTGGTCAACCTGACCAAAGCGTCCTCCGTGGCCAATCTTGAAGGCCGCGTCATGCGTTATCCGCGTATGGACAACGAAGTGCTGGCCACCTATTCCAAAGGCGTGATCTGCGGTTCCGGCTGCCCGTCCGGCACGATCCAGACCCGTCTGCGCCTGGGCCAGTTCGATGAGGCGTTGCGTGCCGCCGGCGAGCTGCAGGACATCTACGGACGCGACAATTTCTATATCGAACTGATGGACCACAATCTGGAAATCGAACGTCGCGTCACGAAGGACCTTCTGGGAATCGCGAAACGTCTGAACGCGCCATTGCTGGCCACCAACGATTCGCATTATGTGATGCCGGAAGACGCAGGCGCGCAGGATGCGATGCTGTGCATCAACTCCGGCTCCACGTTGGACGAGCCGGGGCGCTTCAAATTCGAAGGCGAGGGCTACTACCTGCGCACTGCCGAGGAAATGCGCGAACTGTTCAAGGACCTGCCGGAAGCCTGCGACAACACACTGGAAGTGGCCGAACGTTGCAATGTGATGTTCGACGATGGCGAAGACGGCGCGTTCATGCCGAAATTCCCCTGCCCGGAAGGCTGGGACGAGACCTCGCTGTTCCTGAAGAAGGTCGAGGAAGGACTGGAGAAGCGATACGACGGCGACGTGCCGCTGCACGTGCTCCAGCAGGCCGACTACGAGTGCGGCGTGATCTGCCAGATGCAGTTCTGCGGATACTTCCTGGTCGTGGCCGACTATATCAACTGGGCGAAGGACCATGGCGTCGTGGTCGGTCCCGGCCGTGGTTCGGCCGCAGGCGCCATGGTCGCCTACGCCATGGGCATCACCGAACTCGACCCGCTCGAACACGGTCTGATCTTCGAACGCTTCCTGAACCCGGAACGCGTGTCCCTGCCGGATATCGACGTCGACTTCGACCCGGACGGCCGCGCCAAGGTGCTTGAATATGTGGCCGATAAATACGGTCACGACAAGGTGGCCCAATGCGTGATCTACGGCACCATCAAAACCAAGCAGGCCCTGAAGGATTCCGCCCGCATCATGGGCTATGAATTCTCGATGGGCGAGAAGGTCACGAAGGCGTTGCCCCCGGCGGCCACAGGCGGCAAGGACATCAGCCTGCACGACATCTTCGATCCGAAGGCGAAGCGTTATGCGGAAGCCCGCGAGTTCCGCGAACTGTATGATTCCGATCCGGATGTGCGCCGCATCACCGAGGAGGCCAAGGGCATCGAAGGCCTGATCCGACAGACCGGCGTGCACGCGTGCGCGACCATCATGGGATCCGAGCCCATCACCGACACTTCGCCGCTGTTGGAACGTACCGACGGCACCGTCACCACGACGTTCGAATACCACACCTGCGAAACGCTGGGCCTGGTCAAGATGGACTTCCTGGGCCTGTCCAACTTGACGGTCATCCGCGATACGCTGCGCAACATCGAAGCGAACGGCAAGGAGCGCATCGACCATACGAAGATCCCGCTGGACGACGCGGAAACCTACCAGCTGCTGTCACGCGGCGACACGCTTGGCGTGTTCCAGCTCGATGGCGACGGCATGCGCTCGCTGCTCAAAACGTTGAAGCCAAGCAACTTCAACGATATTTCGGCATTGATCGCCCTGTACCGGCCGGGCCCGATGGATATGGAATCGCATACGAACTATGCGAAGCGCAAGAACGGCCTGCAGAAGGTCGAACCGATCCATCCGGAACTGGCCGAGCCGTTGAAGGAAGTGCTTGACGAAACCTATGGCCTGATCGTCTATCAGGAGCAGGTGCAGTCGGCCGCGCGAATCCTTGCAGGCTATTCGCTGGGCAAGGCGGACGTGCTGCGTCGAGCGATGGGCAAGAAGAAGCCGGAAGTGCTGGCCAAGGAGAAGATCCCGTTCTTCGAAGGCATGAAGGAGCACGGCTATTCCGAAGAGGCCGCGCAGGCCGTGTGGGACGTGCTGGTCCCGTTCTCCGGATACGCGTTCAACAAGGCGCATTCCGCCGCATACGGCCTGATCTCCTATTGGACCGCCTATCTGAAGACGCATTATCCCGTCGAATTCATGGCCGCGTTGCTGCAGGGCGCATCGACCAACAAGGACAAGACCGCGTTGTACCTTGGCGAAGCGCGCCGTATGGGCATTCAGGTGCTGTCTCCGGATGTGAACGAGTCGGTATACGAATATTCCGCGGTCGGCGACGTCGTGCGATTCGGCTTGGGGGCGATCCGCAACGTCGGCGAAAACGCGGTGAAGGACATCATCGCCGAGCGTGAAGGCGGCCACGGCAAATACGTGAATTTCATGGATTTCATTCGACGTGTGCCATTGAGCGCATTGAACCGCCGTCTGGTGGAATCGCTGATCAAGGCCGGTGCCTTCGATTCGATCGATCCGAACCGAAGGGCGTTGTATCAGATCCATGAAAGCGCGATCGAGTCGGTGGTCGGCCTGAAACGCAAGCAGGCGGAAGGCCAGTTCGACCTGTTCGCCGATGCGGATGATGGCGGCGCGGAAGCGATGGGCGACGCGCAGGTCACCGTGCCGGACGTCGAGGAATGGGACAAGAAGACCAAGCTGAATTTCGAACGCGAAATGCTCGGCCTGTATGTCTCCGACCATCCGTTGAGCGGCATGCAGTCGGTATTGGCGTCGCTTCGTGAAATGTCCATCGCGCATCTGATCGATCGCGCCAAAACGATGGGGGACAACCAGCAGGTCACCTTGGCCGGCCTGATCACCAGCGTCGATCGTCGTGTGTCGAAAAAGGGCAATAATTGGGCGATCGTGACGATTGAAGACATGGACAGCTCCATCCAATGCATGTTCTTCGGCAAGGTCTATGAAGCGGCCGCTCCGGAGATGGCGGTGGATACGGTGGTGCAGATTCGCGGTCAGGTCGAGATTCGTGACGAAACCGTCAGCCTGCGCGCCACGGAAATGCAGGTGCCGTCATTGGAGGCCGAAGATGAAAGGCCTCTGATCATCGCGTTGCCGCAATCCGCGTTGGACCGTCCGCATATGATGCAGCTCGGCCAGGTGCTGACCAATCATCCCGGATACTGCGAGGTCAAACTGGCGGTCGTCGATGACAAGGGCAACGCCCGCGTGCTGACTTTTGGCGACCGCTTCCGCGTAAAGCGCGACACCTCGCTATTCGCCGAAATCAAGATCCTCTTCGGCCCCAGCGCCCTTCCCGCCGCCTGACGGGAATGGCGGCGATATGCCGGCATTTATCTTATCTGCTGACGTAGCTTGAGATTTCGGATGGAAAGGGCTTTGTTCTCTTGATGAACGAATATCCGGGCACTACCGTCACGCTCGAAGGAGATGGCCGCCGTCAAGCCTTTCCTACGCATCCTTGCCGGAACCGTCCGGTAGCTGAGGCCGGGAGGATTCGGTCCGGCGAAGCCGTGTCCACGCGGAAAAGCCAAACAGCGCCATGGTTCGAATCTGCTCGCATTGATCGTCGAAAGTCATCTTCCGGATGAAGGGATTTTTCGGCACATGCCGTCTGATGATTCCGGTCATGCCTGTGACAACGGACAACGAGACCGAACCGGGAATGCGAAGACCGACGATTACGCCCTTGCAGTCGGACGGATCGAGTTGCTGCATCTGTTCCTCGATATCGTTCTCCGACGATGTCCCTGCGCTCTGGGCGCGTAATGCCATCGTTTTCACAGGGTTTCCGCGGGAATACCCGACGAACTTCGTTCTCGTCGATGCATATGTATGAATTCTTATCGGTGCAATCGACGAGAACGTCGGTCACGCGAAACAGCTGGGACCACTGTTTCCTTCGTGTCGGTTTTGTTTTGGTGAATGAATCGTATATCGGTGGCGGATCATGCCTTTTCCTGTCCGGACATCAGTCCAAAGTGCGCAACTTTTCGGACGTCGTCAATGCCGAAGACACGATGTCCTTCGTTGTCGCACGAAAGTATATTTTGGTCTTGGTCTAAATTCTTCGCCGCATATACTGGATAATGCCATCTTCATTGAAAAGAGCAGCAATGATAAAGCTGCACTTTCCCAGGCTGAAGCGATGCGGCGTGATTCCATCCTTTGCCGATAAAGGGAATCGGATGGAGCGCCTCTGTTGTGGGGGATGTGAGGGGGCATCGATGATGAGGAAGTTGTTGCAGGCGTTGTGGCTGATCGTCGCGTTAGGCGTGGGCTTCATTGCCAACGCATCGGTCGAATCGCTGGAACAGACGTATCCGCTGCATGCGGAAGCCTTCGTATCGGTTGATTTCTCTTCGGCCGGACCGGCAAAACAGGAGATTATCGCATCGATTTCCGATGCGGCTTCGCAAGGTGATACGTCATTCATTCTGGCGAAGACCGATTCCTCCGGCGCGGATACGGAATTGTTTTATTTCGGGGACAGCCCGGAGGTCGCGGGCGGTGACGGCATCGTGGAGACCTATTCGAACGCTCTGTCGGCAGTATTGCTTCCAGCCGAGGATCTGGGCGATCGCAGCCTGTCCGGATCATACGCGTGTCTGGACTCGCGTTCCGTTCCGAAGCTGACGTCGACGGTGGAACGGTATGGCGGGAAGGTCGTGAACCAGGGCTTTCGCCGCTCGGATTTCGACGGCCTTGGCGTCCTGTCGGACAACCCCGCGGGAATGTTGGGGGTCGTCGGCCTGTGCCTGTTGATGGTGGCCGTGTCATGGTCATGGAGCGGTGGACGTGAGCGACTGCGTTTTCTGCTGACGCTCAATGGATGCTCCAAGTGGAGCATAATCGCATATGATTTGCGGGATTTCGCGATGTTGTCCGCATGGCCGGCCGTACTGGGGATTGGGATGTCCGTTGTCGTCGTATGCGTCACGCATGATCTCGGGGTCGTGGGCATGTTCGTGCTGCCATACGTGTCGGCGATGCTGTCCCTTGTCGCGCTGATTGCGGGACTGATCGTGCTGTTCACGATGCCGTTGACCCCGTCCGTTCGGCATCTGGCATCTCGGCGTCTGCTGTCCGGGAGAATTCGCGTCGGCAATGACGCGTTGAAACTGCTGTGCTTGATGTTCGCGCTGCTGTGCGGGGCCACGTCGTTGAACTCGATGGCCTTGGCGGACCGGCAGCTGACGGCTACGGAACGCTGGCGGACCTTGGACGAGGTCGTCAGCGTGCAGACGTTGGCGGATCCTGCGTCTTCGGACGAGGTGACGACGGCCGCTTTCCGTGGATTCTTCGAACGGACCGATGCGGCGGGGGACCTGTATCTGTCGTATTCCGTCGCTCCTGCGTTCATCATGACGCCGGACGGTAGTGCGCCGACGGAAACGGAAACGCTGAGGCAGTTGTCGCCGTACGATGACGTGGTCGTGACGAATCCCGCGTTCCTGCGTCTTATGAACGTGAGCATGGACGATCTGCAGCGCATCGACGCGGGCGACGTGCCGCAGACGCTGCGACGGGAATTGGAAGTGTACACGCCGATGTGGATGGATGAACGGTCGGATGTGCGACTGGACTCGGACCTGTACGTGTGGAAGGGGGACGGCGGTTTCCCATCGCTGGAATACGATGCCCGGTCCGGAACGTTCTCATCGTCGCACAATCCGCTGGTCATCCTGGTCGACGACGTCGCACAGACGCTTGACATGAACGCGTTCCTGTACCCTGCCATGTCTTCCGCGAACATGCTGTTCCCGGATGCGGAGACGGTGGACGCCGCGGCGGTGCAGTCCGGCCTGTCATCCGCGATCACCGGAGTGAACCGCGTGGCCGATGAATGCCTGCGCAACTATCAGATGCTGCGGCAAACCGCCGCTCTTATGGTCACGTATCTGTGCGTCGCCGTCGCCAGCTTGCTGGTGTGCGCCGTGCAAAGCGCGAGATTGTGGGCGTATGAGCATCGAAAGGCTCTATTCGTACGGCATACCGCCGGTGAATCATATGCACGTATCGCGGCTTTGCGGATATGTTCGCAGCTGCCTGTGCTGGCCTTGTCGACGGGCGTGGTGTTGTGGCTGGCGTCCCGGCAACAGTTGGACGCCGCAGCGACTACATGGACGCTGGCGACGGGATGCCTGGTCGGTGTCGCGGTCGAGGCCCTATCAGTCGTCATGGCGGCGCGGACGATGTTCGAAGACGTCGTGAAGAGGGCGGGACGCTGACGCGCGGCGGATGCAGTCGCCGGATACGGACGATACGGGGAAGGATTGATTATGGCGTTGGAAGCGGATGGCATCGGATACGCGATCAAGGGGCATCCCATATTCGGGCCCGTCAGCGTGAGTCTGACGGGAGGGACCATGACGGCCATCGTCGGCCCGTCGGGATGCGGCAAGACGTCGTTGCTGAACATACTGTCGTTTCTGGAGCGACCCACGACGGGCGACATTCGGCTGGACGGCAAAAGCACCTCGGGCTGGAAGGACCGCGATCGCAGGCTGTTCTGGAAGAGTCGCGCGTCCTTCATCTATCAGGATTACGGATTGATCGATGAGGAAAGCGTGCTGTATAACCTGACGTTCAAATCCAGGTCCTACCGTCCGGGACATACCAGGATCCCGCAGCGTCTGCTCGGTCTTCTGGACGAGGTCGGCATGGCGGGACGGCTGAACGATCCCGCGTCGGTGCTGTCCGGAGGGGAGAAGCAACGCATTGCGATTGTGCGCGCATTGTGGAAACGGTCGGCATACGTGTTCGTGGACGAGCCGACGGCATCTTTGGACGTGGCGAACCGGAATATGGTGACGGGATTGCTGCGTCGTACCACGGATAAGGGCGCCTGCGTGATCATCGCAACGCATGACATGGATCTTGCCGGCTCATGCGACCAGTGCGTCGATTTGGGCGCGTATGCGGAGCCCCATACCGTGGAATAGACCTACTCACGGCGTTGACGCCTTGGCCGGTGTACGGTCCCTGTCGTGTCGGCCAAGGCGGTTCCCCGTCAGATCGTGCCGATGGACGGCATCGACTTGATGGTGTGACGCTCGTCCATGGCGGCGCCGTCCTGGTCCCTTCCATGGAGGGACCCGGCCTTCAGGCTGCCGAAGAACCCCTCGGCACGCGCGTCGTCCGGGAATGTCCTTTCCTCGACATCGACCCGACGGGCCTGTGCGACCCGCGAATCGAGATCCATTCCGGACATTATCGGAATTCCGGCACTGCTTTCATTTTGTGGACTTCATGTCTCAGCATGTGAAGTCCGCAAAGCCGTGCAACATAAAGGGGATACGATGGCCGTATGAGCGATATCACCATGCGAATCATTGACCTGCGAGGCAGGAATCTCACCCGCGCCGAAATGCTGGCGGCCATGCCGCGTGCCGAAATGGGCACC
This sequence comes from Bifidobacterium sp. LH_449, assembly GCF_056356755.1. Classification (NCBI taxonomy): domain Bacteria; kingdom Bacillati; phylum Actinomycetota; class Actinomycetes; order Bifidobacteriales; family Bifidobacteriaceae; genus Bifidobacterium; species Bifidobacterium sp. LH_449. The sequence continues at coordinate 330,827 of NZ_JBKEUV010000001.1, read as the reverse complement.
GATGAGGCGACCGAACTGGTCCAGCCCATTCTCGATGACGTCAAGGCCCGCGGCGCTGCGGCCCTGCGTGATTTCGAAGAGAAGTTCGACCATGTGCGCCCCGAAAACCTGCGTGTTCCGGCGGAGGCGATGACCGCGGCCCTTGAAGAGCTTGACCCGGACGTGCGCGCGTCCATCGAGGAATCCGTGCGCCGTTCGCGCGCAGTGGCCGCATCCCAGGTGCCGGAAGACTTCCACACCGATCTGGCCGAAGGCGCCCGTGTGTCCGAACGTTGGATCCCGGTGCAGCGCGTCGGCCTGTATGTGCCGGGCGGCAAGGCCGTATATCCAAGCTCGGTGATCATGAACGCCGTGCCGGCTCAGGCCGCGGGCGTCGAATCCCTGGCCATCGCCACTCCGCCGAAGACCGCCGACGGTCTGCCGGATAAGACGATCCTCGCCACCTGCGCCATCCTCGGCGTCGACGAAGTGTATGCGGTCGGCGGCGCACAGGCGGTCGCGATGTTCGCCTACGGCGCGAAGGGCTTCGAGCCGCAGGACGGCGACGTGCTGTGCGAGCCGGTCGACAAGATCACCGGCCCGGGCAACATCTTCGTCGCCACGGCCAAGCGCATGGTCTCCGGCATCGTCGGCATCGACGCGGTCGCCGGCCCCACCGAAATCGCAATCATCGCCGATGCCGGCGCCAATCCGGAATATCTGGCCGCCGACCTGATCGGACAGGCCGAACACGACGAGCTCGCCGGCTCCGTGCTCATCACCGACAGCGAGGAGATCGCAGCCAAGACGCAGGAAAGCCTGAACCGCCGCGTGCCGCGCACCAAGCATGCCGAACGCGTCGCCACCTCGCTGACCGGACGCCAGTCGGGCATCATCCTGACCGACGGACTCGACCAGTCGATCGACGCCGCCAACGCGTATGCGGCCGAACATCTGGAAATCCAGACCGCCGACGCCGATGCGGTCGTCAGGCGCATCCGCAATGCAGGCGCCATCTTCCGCGGCCCGTATTCGCCGGTTCCGCTGGGCGATTACATGTCCGGCTCGAACCATGTGCTGCCGACGTCCGGCACAGCCCGTTTCGCCGCGGGCCTTGGCGTGCACACGTTCATGAAGCCGGTCGAAGTCATCGAATACGACGAGGCTGGTCTGAAGGCGTTGGCCGCCCGGATCAACACGTTCGCGGTGTCCGAAGACCTGCCGGCGCACGGCGAAAGCGTGCTGACCCGTTTCATCGACGATCCGTACGACAAGGCCACGGTCCGTGAGCAGGAAGAACAGGCGGGACTGCGATGAGCGAATCCAACGCCATTCCCGCAAGCCTGCCGCTGCGCAACGACCTGATCGGCGAAGAGCCGTACGGCGCGCCCCAGTTGGACGTGCCGGTGTGCCTGAACGTCAATGAGAATCCATATGCCCCCTCGCCGGCCGTCGTCGAAGCGATCGCACGCCGCGTCACCGAGGTCGCGCCGACGCTGAACCGCTATCCGGACCGCGAGCATATCGAATTGCGCAAAGCGCTGTGCACGTATCTCAAGCGTGAATCCGACGCCGATCTGGCCGTCGAACAGGTGTGGGCCGCGAACGGTTCGAACGAGATCATGCTGCAGCTGTTCCAGGCGTTCGGCGGACCGGGCCGCATCGCGCTCGGCTGCGACCCGACCTATTCGATGTATCCGGAATACGCGCGCGACACCTTCACGACATGGCATACGTCGCATCGCAACGCCGATTTCACGTTGGACGCCGATGCCGTGATCGATGCCATCAACGACGAAAAGCCGTCGATGGTGGTGCTGACCAGTCCGAACAATCCGACGGGCACGCCGCTGCCGATGGACGATCTCAAGCGCATCCTCGACGCCTGCCGCACCGTTGCGGTGCGTGGCGCGAACGACGGCGTGCATCCGGTCGTCGTCGTCGACGAAGCCTACGTGGAATTCCGCAATCCGGGAACCGCGTCCGCCGCGACGCTGATCGGCGAATACGACAATCTGGCCGTATCCCGCACGATGAGCAAGGCGTTCGCCTTCGCGGGCACGCGGCTGGGCTATGTCGCCGCATCGAAGGGCATCATCGACTGCCTGCGCATCGTGCGCATGCCATACCATCTGTCCGCCGTCACCCAGGCCGTCGCATTGGCGGCGTTGGAACATACCGACGAACAGCTGGCGCAGGTCGGCCATCTTCGTGAAATCCGCGAAGCGACCGCCGCATGGCTCAAGGAACAGACCTATAAGGGCCGGCCGCTGCAGGTGGCCGAATCCGAATCGAACTTCCTGCTGTTCGGCGGCCATTTCGACGACCGCGGCCGCATCTTCGACGAACTGCTCAAGCGAGGCGTGCTGATCCGCGTGGTCGGTCCGGAAGGCTGGATGCGCGTATGCATGGGGACCGATGAGGAAATGTCGCGTTTCCGCGAGGCGCTGACCGAAACCTTGCGTATTGTGGAACAGGACTGATTCTCCCTACACCGAAAAGGAGCCGATTATGGCGCGTACAGCGACCATCGTGCGTGAAACCAGCGAATCCAAGGTCGAACTGAGCCTGAACCTGGACGGCACCGGCAAAACCGACATCGACACATCCGTGCCGTTCTACAACCATATGATGACCGCGCTCGGCAAGCATTCGCTGATCGACCTGACCATCAAGGCCAGCGGCGACACCGATATCGACGCCCATCACACGGTCGAGGATATCGCCATCGTATTCGGTGAGGCTTTGAGGCAGGCTTTGGGCGACAAGCGCGGCATTCGCCGTTTCGCCGACGCCACAGTGCCGCTGGACGAAGCGCTCGCCAAAGCCGTCGTCGATATTTCCGGACGCCCCTACTGCGTGTGCACGGGTGAGCCGGAAGGCTTCGAATACTGCATGATCGGCGGCCATTTCACGGGCTCCCTGGTGCGTCACGTTATGGAGTCGATCGCCAACCATGCCGGCATCTGCCTGCATATGCAGGTGCTTTCCGGCCGTGACCCGCATCATATCGCCGAAGCCGAATTCAAGGCGCTGGCGCGCGCACTGCGTTTCGCGATCGAGCCCGATCCGCGCGTCGAAGGCATTCCCAGCACGAAGGGGGCGCTGTGATGCAGGGCGGCAATGACGGCAATTCGTCGAACGACGTGTTCGACGACGGCTTCAACGATGGCGAGCTGCATTTCACCGACGAGGAGCTCGAATCGGCGATGGCCGACTTCGAAGCGCAATTCGCCGATGAAGTGAAATCCGAGACGGCCGAAAAGGACCCGGAAATAGGTTTTGAGGACGAACTGCAGGGATTGCTGGGCGACAAGGCGAAATCCGCGGTGATCATCACCCGTCTGACTTCGCCGGAATTGCTGGCCGCCTTCTGCCAGCTGTCCGATATCTCCGCCCTGTGCATCGGGGATGACGAAGGCGCCGTGGCCGTGCTGCGCAACCTGACCGGCGACGGCCCGGAGGCGGCGGCACGAGATCTGACCGTCGTCGTTTCCGGCATGCCTGTCGTGCTGGCGGTGAATCGTGCGGACAAGCTTGAAGCGAACATGTATGTCGAAGGCAAGTCGGTGCAGTCGTTCCCGCCGCCGCTGCTGTTCGCGTCCGCCGCCCGCTTCGTCGAAGATCTGATGCTGGGCATCGGCGACGTCGACGCGGTGCGCGCATCCGGCGCGACGGTATTGGATTCCGCCGACTATGACCGCGAATCCGCGATGAAGGTGATCGCGGAGCATACGCGTTTCGGCAGGGGCGGCTCGCGCATCGAATAGCGGATGCGTCCGGTAACATACGGGTCGCCGGAACACGGCCATTGGGACACGCCTGTTGATGATTTGGCGGGCATAGTGAAGGGAAGGACAGATGACCACCGCTGTGGTGTTCGATTACGGATTCGGCAATGTCCGTTCGATGATGCGTGCACTGGCCAATATCGGTTTGGACGTGAGCTTGACCGCCGATCCGATGCAGGCGATGGAAGCCGACGGCTTGGTCGTTCCGGGCGTGGGCGCGTATGGCGCATGCATGGAAGGCCTGAAGGCCGTCGGCGGCGAACGTGTGATTCTGAACCGTCTGCGGGCGGGCCGGCCGGTGCTGGGCGTATGCGTCGGCGAACAGATCATGTTCGAGCATGGCATGGAACATGGCATTGAGACGCGGGGGCTGGGGCTGATCGGCGGAACCGTGGAACAGCTGGACGCCGATGTGGTGCCGCATATGGGCTGGAACACCGTTGACGCGGCGCCGGATTCCGTGCTGCTTCGCGGCATCGGGCATGAACGTTTCTATTTCGTGCATTCCTATGCGGCCCGCGGGGTGACGCCTGTCGACACCGCCGCGAAAGGCATCGATTTCGGCGATGCGCCGGAATGCGTGACCTGGTGCGAATACGGGCGCAGCCGTTTTGTGGCCGCATACGAGCGTGGCGCATTGTGCGCCACGCAGTTCCATCCCGAAAAGTCCGCCGAGGCGGGGGCGCTGTTGCTGCGCAATTGGGTGTCCACATTCCGCTGATCGGCATAGGGCGCAAACCGAACGATTTCTCAGCTTTCAAAGGAAAGGTATACGACATGTCCCTTACGCTGCTTCCCGCCGTCGACGTGCGTGACGGCAAGGCCGTGCGCCTGCGCCAAGGCGAATCCGGTTCGGAAACGAATTACGGCTCCCCCCTTGAGGCCGCCCGTACCTGGGTCGAGTCGGGCGCCGAATGGATTCATCTGGTCGATCTTGACGCGGCCTTCGGCACCGGCGATAATCGCGATCAGCTGCGTCGGATCGTCGAGGAATTGGGCGATGCGGTCAATATCGAAATGAGCGGCGGCATCCGCGACGACGCTTCATTGGCCGCGGCGCTTGAAGCCGGCGCCGCCCGCGTGAACATCGGCACCGCGGCTCTGGAAAATCCGGATTGGACGGCCTCCATCATCAAGCGTTACGGCGAGCGCGTCGCCGTCGGCCTCGACGTGCGCGGCCATACGCTGGCGGCCCGGGGCTGGGTGAAGGAAGGCGGCGACCTGTTCGAAACCATGGCCTTCCTCGATTCGGTCGGATGCTCCCGTTACGTCGTCACCGATGTGGCGCGCGACGGCATGATGAGCGGCCCGAATCTGACGCTGCTGAAAGAGGTCGCCGAACGTACCGACGCGAAGGTCACCGCGTCCGGCGGCATCTCGTCATTGGACGATCTGAAAGCCATCGAAACGCTGTCCGGAATCGGCGTCGATGCCGCGATTCTCGGAAAATCCTTGTATTCCAAGGCTTTCACTCTGCCTCAGGCGCTTGAGGCCGTTCGCGGTCACTCCCGGGAGTAGCAGGGCAGCTCGCCCGAGTCGATAAGCTGTCGGAACAGCGCGTAATCCGCTTCGTTCTGGTCGGCATACGACTGCGCGAATGCGGCGATCGCCTTGTCGAAGGCGTCGGTATCGCCCAGATATCCGGCGATCGCCACGGAATCGCCCGTACGTGCGTGCGCATGCGCCAGACAGCGTGCGCACATGCGTCCCAGATCGCTCAGGGTCAGGTCATCGAGATCGTCGATGTCGATCGAGCCTTTGCCGTTCCACAATTGACGCACATAGTAATCGCGCTTGTGTCCGTCGTCTCCGATGAAATCGGCCCAGCCGAGCAGCACATCGGCCGTGGACTGGATCAGTTTCTGCCCCTGGACGACGCGTTCGCCGTGCGTGCGGTACGGGGAACGGCCCACGAAACGTTCCAATACCGATTCGCAGGCCTCCTTCATCTGCAGCATCAGCGTGTCGTCGGTGTCGCGGCCGGTCAATGCGGCCACCCAGGCGCGGGTGCCCACGGAGCCGACGCCGACGACCTTGCGGGCCGCGCCATGATACCGATACTGCGACAGCACATGACGCCGGTCCTCGTACAGGCTGTGCTTGTACCGGTCGAACAGCACCTCCAGGCGGGCCTGCAGCGCGTCCAGATCCGTGTAGTCGTCCAGTTCGTTGATCGGGACCAATTCCGGAGGCTTCATATTGAACCGCAGCTTGCGGCCGTCGAAATAGGTGAGCTTGGCCGCCGCGCGCTTCGACGTCTTGCGCACCGCCTTCGCCGCGGCCTCGCGAAGAACGTCGTTGCGTTTGCCGCTCACCGTGTCCTCGTAATGGTCAAGCGACCGCCGCACATCCAAATGGTCGTACCACATGTCCAGATAGTCCATTTGCGAATACTGCTCGATGCGCTCGCGATACGTATGCACGCATCGCATCACGGCCGCCCTGCGGGCCTTCGGCTTGATGCCGTTCGCCCTGCCGCAGATCTCCACCGAAACGGCGAGACGCTTGATGTCCCACTCCCACGGGCCCGTCGTCGTCTCGTCGAAATCGTTGATGTCGAACACCAGATGGCGGGTGGGGGAGAAGAACATGCCGAAATTGCCGATATGCGCGTCGCCCACGCATTGCACCGGTATGCCGGTCACCGGGGTGCGCGCGAGGTCGTTGGCCATGATCAGCGCGGTGCCGCGGTAGAACGTGAACGCGGAGACGCTCATGCGCGCATACCTCAACGGCACCAGCTCCTGCACGCGTGTGGCGGACTGCTCCTCCAGCAGTCCGATGACGTCGCGCCGTCCTTCCCTCACCTGCCAGTCCGCATGCCGTTCGAACGGGGCGAACACGCGTCTTTTCACGCCTGCGACCGTACGCTCCCCGGGCGTTGCGGCCTGCTGCCAGGACCGGACATCGATGATGGGCCGATCGGGATCGGCCTCGATCACGTTATTCAAACTCATGCCTGCAACGATACCTGCGCGGCCGAATCATGCAAGTCGCATGGCGTCGGGCGCGGGATGCGATATGTTAACGGCTTTCGTAACACAAGCATGGGATGATAGGCCGCATGGATAAACAGCAAGAGTTCGCGTTGCGCACCGTTGAAGAGCGTGACGTACGATTCATCCGCCTATGGTTCACGGATGTGTTGGGAACGTTGAAATCCGTCGCGATCGCGCCTGCGGAGCTGGAGGCCGCGTTCGAGGAGGGGCTCGGCTTCGACGGATCGGCCATAGAAGGCATGACCCGCGTTTCGGAAGACGACATGATCGTGCGTCCCGACCCCTCGACCTTCCAGATGCTGCCGTGGCGCGGCGGTCCGCAGGGCACGGCGCGCATGTTCTGCGACGTGCTGACCCCTGACGGCGAGCCTTCGTTGGGCGATCCGCGCCATGTGCTGAAGCGTGCGCTCGCCAAGGCCAAGGAGAAGGGGTTCACGTTCTACGTGCATCCGGAAATCGAATTCTACCTGTTCGAACAGCAGGATGACTGGTCGAAGCCGCCGATCCCGATCGATGAGGGCGGCTATTTCGATCATGTGCCGCGCAGTCCAGGCATGGATTTCCGTCGCGCCACGGTCAACATGCTCGAACAGATGGGCATTTCGGTCGAATACTCGCATCATGAGATCGGACCGGGCCAGAACGAGATCGACCTGCGTTACGCGGATGCGTTGACCACCGCCGACAACATCATGACCTTCCGTACGGTGGTCAAGGAGATCTCGCTCGAACGCGGCATCCACGCGAGCTTCATGCCCAAGCCGCTGGCCGACCAGGCCGGCTCCGGCATGCACACGCATCTGAGCCTGTTCGAAGGGGATTCCAACGCCTTCTACGAGGCCGGACAGGAATTCAACATGTCGGCCACCGCACGCCAGTTCGCCGCCGGCATCCTGTACCATGCGGCGGAGATCTGCGCCGTGACCGCGCAGTACGTCAACTCGTACAAGCGTCTGTGGGGCGGCAACGAGGCCCCGAGCTACATCTGCTGGGGCCACAACAACCGTTCCGCGTTGCTGCGCATCCCGCAGTACAAGCCGGGCAAGGGCAATTCCGCGCGTATGGAATTCCGCGCCCTCGACCCGGTGGCCAACCCGTATCTGGCATACTCCGTGCTGCTGGCCGCCGGTTTGGACGGCATCGAACGTCAGCTGCCGCTGGCCGAACCGACGAGCGACGACGTGTGGGCGCTGACCGACGCGGAACGCCGCGCGATGGGCATCGAACCGTTGCCGACCTCGCTGGGCGCAGCCCTGCGCGTGATGGAGAAGTCCGATTTCGTGGCCGAAGTGCTTGGCGAGCACGCCTTCGAATATTTCCTGAGCAACAAGCGTCAGGAATGGGAGGAATACAACCGTCAGGTCACGCCGTACGAATTGCGCAAGTATCTGCCGCGGCTGTAGGAACCCGCATTCCGGCGCGACGAAAACACAGACGATGCCGGCCGCCGTTCTCCAAGAGCGGTGGCCGGCATCGTCATATCACCTGTGCCTGCGCCGCGACGGGCGCGCCGTCACGGATACGGCGCTATTCCAGATCGACGGTGCGTTCGACGAAGACGGTGCCGTCATAGTCGGCGATGCGGGCGTTGAATTCGCCGGCATCGCCGGTCACTTCATAGGCGATGGTCACGGTGAACTCGACGTCAGGCAGGATCTCGACGTATTCGGAGTTCTCTTCGAAACCGTCCATCGGATCGGAGAAGTACGCGGTATCCGCCTCCTTGCCTTTGAAATGGGCTTCAATATACCCGAGCGAATCCAACGACAGCGTCTCATCGGTACGGTTCACCCATGTGTAGGTGACGATGACGCTTCGCAGGCCGTCATAGGTCGCAGGCCCCCACGCGATGGAATCGATGCGGACGTCGGCCAGATGCTCATCGGTATATGCGTCCCGGATCGCGGTCATGCCGGGGGCGTCGGCGGCCTGCGGCACCGGCGGCAGCTGCGTGGAATCGATCCGTTCGAATGATGTGGTCGGAACATCGGCGCCTATCGTGAAAGCGGAGCGAATCGTGTACAGACCGTCGTGACTGGTGACGCGAACATCCAACGGCGATGCGTCATCCCTCAACACAAAAGCCTTGGACACCGTCGCGCTTGCGCCGGCATCGATCTCGTCGACGTCCGAAAAACCGTATTCGGGAAGCAGCCCCTCATCCGGGAACAAGTAGGTGTATTGCAGTTCGACGCCGTTCTGGAACACCGCGACCGAACCCACTTCGGACAATGACGCGTTTGCCGTGCCGGTATTGGTGACGTCAAGTTCGATGACGACGGTGCGGGGGCCTCCCTCGTATTCGCGGGTGCCTGCATAGGCATCGCTGATAGTGGCGTCCAATGACGAATCGCCGTATTGCGTGGCGATCGTGCCGGAACGCTCAAAGGTCTGCGGGGTGGGATCTTGCGAAGCGTCGGTGTGGTCGAAGGGCCGCATATCATCGTCGGGGTCGGTCAGGGCCGGCGGAACGATCCGCAACGGTTCGGACGAGTTCTCCATTGCGACGATCAGGCCGCCCGCCACCGCGATGATGAAGATGACCATGGCGACAAAGAAGGCGACAATGCGGCGCTTGCGTTTACGGCCCTGCGCCGCCGGCATGCGGGACGTTCGGAGCCGGGAATCGATCCGGGGATCGATTCCCGGCTCGGACTGGGATCGCAAACCGGTCTTTCCCGATTGCGTCGCGGGCGATGGGCGAGGCCGCTGCGGCGCGGCATCGGCATACCTGCGTCGTTTCGTCTCCTGCTTGATATGATGCTGCATCGCGTCTTTGCGCGCTTCCCGAACGGCCTGACGCCTGTGCCGCCTCGCTTCGGATCTGGCCTCATGTTCGATGACGGTGCTTGGATCCACGTAGGAGGCCGACGCATCCACATCAAACGGGGAGGCGTAGCCGTCGTCATCATGCCTGTTCCATATCATATCGGTCCCCTTCGCTGTCGCCGCTGCCAGTTTGGACTGATGGTTACATTGTACGGGAGCGGGACGGGAAGGACGATTATCGACGCGGATTGCCGAACCAGCTGCTGTAGATCAACGAGAAATTGCGGTTGCCGTATGACGAGCAGGCGTCGCCTTCGCCGGCGCCCGCCGCCAATGCCGCCTGATTCGGCTGATACGGCGTGTAGATGTACAGCAATGCGGTCGCCTGGTTCTCGATATACACGTCGCTGCCGCCGCAGCTGGCGACCGGATTGTACCGAATGTAGTTCAGCCGCCCCTGACGGTAGGCGTACCGGTCTTCATGGGCCAGATAGTATCGGAAACGTTTCGCGGCGCCGAATACCTGTCTGAAGAAGCCGGCGTATTGCGGATCGCAGTTCGCGTCATCCGGGCAGCTTAATCCCATGGCGGCCTTGTATTGGAAATCGGTCGGATCGGTGGCGGTCAGCAGGTGCTGCTCCTTCTGCATGATGGTCAGCAGCACCTGCGGGCTGATGCCGCACGCCTGCGCCGAACCATGGACGATATCGGCGGCGGACTGCGCGTCGCCTCCCGTGTAGGCTTCGCAGTATTCGTCGGCGGCCACGTCCTCGGTATCGAATCGCATTGCGGCAAGACATTGCGAGCCTGCGCAATCCGCGCCCCGCTGCGCGATGAAGGCTTCGATCTGATCGCGGCTCATGGCGTTCTCGTTGAAGAACTGCCCGTCGGAAATGATATCGCCGGGGTTGAAATCGTAGGTTTCGCCGATTTCATCCTGATTGGCCTGCGCATCGTGTATTTCGATGCGCAGCGCGATGCAGTACAGCGATCCGGCAAGCAGCGCGATCGCGCACAGCGACGCGATCAGCAGGCGCGAAGCCATGACGGCGCGTTGGCGCAGGCCGGCTGAACGCCAGCTTGCGCGCCACGCCCCGACCAGGCCGACTCGCCGACGATTATGCCGCGTCTTACGTTTCCGTGCTGATCTTCTTGACATCGACGTCCATTGTAGCGTGCGAAGCTATGCCAGGGCCTTGCGGATACGCTGCACGCTGACCGGTTTGACGGTGCCCAATTCCTGCGCCCAAAGGGAGACATAGAATTCCTCAAGCATCCAACGGGCCGTCATGGCCTGTTTCATCAGCGCCTCATGCTTCGGGCCGGCCGGCTCGGCCTTTGCCTTCGACACGGCGGCGTCGACCAGATTGCGGGCCTCGTCGGCCTCCCAGGCCCAGCGCACATCACGGTTCTTGTCGGCCTTCGCCTTGCTCAGACGCATCGCGTCCGCCTGCAGATACACCGACAGGCGGCGCAGCGCGTCCGGATCGGTTTCGCCGATGAATCCCGGATGCACCAGCGTGGCGACATGCTCGCGAATCGACTGCAGCACCGACAGCATCGGCAGGTCGGCCTTGCCGGAAACCGCTTTTTCGACCTCCGCGTGCTTGTGCAGAATGCCGATCACGTCGCGGGCCACCTGATATACGGTGTCCTCATAGATCTGCTGCACGTCAAGCACGGCGTCGGCCAGGGCCTGATCGGACTGCAATCCGTCGATACGCGGCAGCAGGCGTTTGACCGTGGCCAGCTGAATGTCCTCGACCAGGTCGGCGGTGGACTTGTATGGAGCGGATGCGAGCATCAGCGCTTCAGCGCCGAGCCAACGCGAAGACACGCGTTCGGGCGGCAGGCGGAGCGCGTCGAGCGCGCCCCTCCACAGCATGTCGGCGCGCGCCTGGGTGGTGGCGCCCGCCTTCTGCAGCAGATTCGCCTGTTCGACGATCCTGCCCTGGTCGGCGGCCCTGTCGGCCTGCTTCTTGACCATGCGGCGCGCCGATTCCTCCGCCTGGGCGGCGAAACGACGCTGCAATTCCTTGAGGTCCTTCGATGTGCCCAGCACCTTGACCGGACCGCGCGGACGACGGCCACGCGCATTGCGGGGCGTGGGCAACTGCTGTTCGACGCTGAAGGTGACCCGCAGATACGGCGCGAGACGCTCCCACAATTCGCCGGTCAGCACTTCCGGATGGATCTGCGCGCCGACGGTGTCGATGGCGGCCTGCGTGAACAGATGCGGCAGGTCGATCCAGACCGCGGCGGACCCGTCCTGCGGCTCCGGCGGCAGGTTCGGCTTCTGACGAGAACCCGAACCCGGCGGATCCGGGTAACGGTCATCGATCCACGCCCGTATGCGGCGTGCGGTGTCCGGAGCCGGAACGAACTGCACGCGCAGCGCCTTCGGCAAAGCCTTGATCATGCCGACGATCAGCTCGTCAAGAAGGCCCGGAACATTCCAGGTGAACTGTTCCGGCGTCAGACGCGACAATGCCTTCAGCGGAACATGCACGGTGACGCCGTCGTTCGGATCATGCGGATCGTACACGTAGCTCAGGCGAAGGTCGATGGGGGAGCCGTCGGTGCCAAGCGCATGCCACTGGTCCGGATAGTCGTCCAGACTCACCGACTCGCTGTCGGCCAGACGCTCCACCTTGCTCGGATCGAAATCCAGCAGATGCGGATGCCGCTCATATTCGCCCTTCCACCATTTGCCCAGATCGGCCACCGACGTGACCGTATTGGGAATGACGCCGTTGTAGAAGTCGAACAGATCCTCGTCGCTGACCGTTTCGGCGATCTGACGGGTACGGCTGGCGTCTTCGGCGGCATCCTCCAGCACGTCACGGTTGCGCGCGATGAAATCATCATGGGGGAAACGCTGCTGTATATCGCCTTCGACCAGACCCTGCCTGATCAGGAAATCACGCGCCTCCGGCGGATTGATGCGCCCCCACTGGACCGTGCGGTCCTGTACGATCGGCAGACCGTACAGCAGCACCTTCGCGCTGGCCACGGCGGAACCGCGCGAACCCGACCAATGCGGCTCGGCATACGTGGTGCGCGTCAGATTGCCGGCCAAAGGCTCGGCCCAAGCCGGATCGATCTGCGCGGAATAACGGGCCCACAGGCGGCTCGTCTCGACCAGTTCGGTGCTCATCACCCAAGGCGGCGTCGACTTCGCCACCGACGACGCCGGGAACAGGGCGAAACGCGTGCCGCGCGCACCCTGATATTCGTTCTTCGCCATCTTCGTGGCGCGCTTCATCGCACGAGCCTTCGCGGCGCCGCTGAGACCGGCGAAATCGGAGGCCTTCGGCTCGCGAATCACCTGCATGCCCATCATCGACAGCAGACCGGCCAGCATCGACGTGTGAATGCCCTGCGCATCCCACGAACAGCACAGCGAATGCGCCGCCTGCTGATTGATCGGCAGCTGGCGGATCCGCATATCCGGGCGCGACGCCGGCAACGGCAATCCGACCTTGAATTTGAATTCATCGCACATCTGCGTCAGCTGCGTCACCAGATCCTTCCACTGGCGCATACGCAGGAAATTCAGATACTCCGTCTTGCAGATGCGACGCAACGCGGAATTGCTCGGCTCGCCATCCGCCTGGAATACACGGTCCCAGATATTCAAAGCGGTAAGAAAATCGCTGGACCGATCCGCATACCGGTTGTGGACGCGGTCGGCCTCCTCGCGATTCTCATCCGGGCGTTCGCGCGGATCCTGCAGACTCAGGAACGACACGACCACCAGCACCGCCGCCAACGTATTCGGCGTCGTCGACTTGGCCGCCTCGATGATCATGCGGCCCAGACGCACGTCGATCGGAATGCGTGCCAGCTGGCGTCCGATATGCGTCAACACCACGTCGCCATGCTTGCGCGCGATCGCCTTCAACTCGGTCAGCTCGTTGAAACCGTCCGAAACGGCCTTCATGTCAGGCGGGTCGATGAAGCCGAAGTCCGTCACATCCTGCGCGGTGCGGGCCACGCCCACCGACAGCATATGCAGCACCACGGCGCCCAACGACGTACGCAGGATCTCCGGCTCCGTGAAGCGTGGGCGCGTCTCGTAATCCTCGCGCGAATACAGTCGGATCGCGATGCCGTCGGCGATGCGGCCGCAACGGCCCGAACGCTGGTCGGCGCTGGCCTGGCTGATCGGCTCGATCGGCAGACGCTGCACCTTCGCCGTCTTCGAATAGCGGGAAATGCGTGCGGTGCCGGGGTCGACCACGTAGCGGATGCCCGGAACCGTCAACGACGTCTCGGCCACGTTCGTCGCGATGACGATGCGCTGATGCTCGTGCGGCTCGAACACGCGATGCTGCTCTTTGGCGGAAAGACGCGCGAACAGCGGCATGATCTCGATCGCGTCCGGACGGCGCATGTCGGCGGCGCGGGGCCCGTAGTGGCGGCGCAGCGCCGTTTCGAATTCGTGGATGTCGCGCTCGCCGGAAGCGAACACGAGAATATCGCGGGCGCCGCGTTCATGGCTCGAATGGATCACCAGTTCGGCGCATGCCCGCGCCACGGCGGTCGGCATGTCCATGGACGTGTCCACGTCGGTGCCATAACCGTCGTCGCCGGGCTGCAGGCCGTCTTCGAAGCCGGGCACATGACGCATCAGCGTCGGCGCCGAACCCAGCGGCTCATAGACGATCTGCACGGGGAAGGTACGGCCCGACACTTCGATGACCGGCACGTCGGTATGCAGGGCACGCCTGAAATGCTCCTGGAATTTCACCGAATCGATGGTGGCCGACGTGATGACCAGCTTCAGGTCGGGGCGTTTGGGCAGCAGCGCGGTCAGATATCCGAGCAGGAAATCGATGTTCAGGCTGCGCTCGTGCGCCTCGTCGATGACGATGGTGTCGTATCTGCTCAGCATCGGATCGCGTTGGATCTGGGCGAGCAGGATGCCGTCGGTGACGACGCGCAGGCGTGTCTTCGGCGAGCTTTCATCGGTGAAACGCACCTGATAGCCGATTTCATCGCCCAGACGGACGCCCATTTCGGCGGCGATGCGCTCGGCCACCGTACGCGCCGCAAGACGGCGTGGCTGCGTGTGCACGACCTGACGGCCATGCGAACCACGGCCAAGCTCCAGCAGGATCTTCGGCAGCTGCGTGGTCTTGCCGGAACCCGTCTGTCCGGAGACGATGACCACCTGCGAATGCCGCACCGCCTGTGCGATTTCGTCACGTGCGGCGCTGACGGGCAATTGGGAAGGATATTCGAATCTCATAATCCTCGATAACGGTCTTCAATCGGCGTGTTTCATCGCATATCGGCCGCGCGGTCAGCCGCGCAGCACTTCGATGATGCGGAATCCTTTGGAACTGGCGTATTTCGACACTTCGTAATCGTCGCCCAGCTCGCGGGCCAGCCAGGGGATCAGCGAATCCGACCCGAGATTCTTCTGCACCACCAGATAGGCGGCGCCGCCCGCGTTCAGACGCGGCAGCCAGGTCATCAGCAGCTCGTGCAACCGCTCCTTGCCGATGCGGATGGGCGGATTCGACCAGATCAGATCGAACGTGAGATCGTCCGGAACCCCATCGGCGGTCGCCGTCCTGATATTGCCGACGCCGTTGATCTCGGCGTTGCGTCCGGCCAGTTCCAATGCGCGCTCGTTCACATCCAGCGCCCAGACTTCGGCTTCCGGACTCAGCATGCCCAGCGTCAGCGCGATCGGGCCCCAGCCGCAGCCCAGATCAAGGAAAGCCCCGCTCCGGGGCGGTTCAGGCGCCTGCCTGAGCAGCACCGACGTGCCCAGATCCACGCGGCTGCCGGAAAACACCCCATTGGACACCTCTACGGTGGCGTCCATGCCGCGCAGCGTGACGTTAAGCCGCCTGCGCACATCCTTGGACGACGGTTCAGCGGAGAAGTACTGCTCCTGCCCGTTACCTGTATGTGTGGCCATGCCGATTCGCCTTTCCGCCTGACGTGCGCCGATGCCCCGCGTGATGGTATGCGCCGTATCCCGATACATTTTTGACGTAGCGATTGTACCGTATGCGATGCCCGTCGATCGGACGCCAAAGCTTTATGCATAGGGCATGGCTTGTCTGCGCGGATACGGATAATGTGGAACTGCTGCATATGCGAATGATCACTGAGACGATGGGCGGATATTGACGAACTACATCGACGATGAACAGAACGCCGTGTTTGAAGACGGACGCGGCGACGTATTGTCCGAACGCTCCGAGGTCCTGCTGGACGGCGACAACCGGATGGACGCCTTCGGCGAGGACTACGACCAGACGTGGGAGGAACGCGAATCCCGCAATGCGTTGAAGCATATAGCCGGTCTGGGCGAGCTCCAGGACGTCACCGAAGTCGAATACCGTAAGGTCAGGCTCGAACGGGTCGTGTTGGTCGGCGTATGGTCGTCGCGCACGTCCAGCCTTGCGCAGGCGGAGGAGTCGCTGCGTGAATTGGCGGCTTTGGCGCAGACCGCGGGCGCCGTGGTGTGCGACGGCATATTGCAGCACCGCATACGCCCGGATGCGGCCACCTATGTCGGCTCCGGCAAGGCGAAGGAGATCGCCGACATCGTCGCCCGCGAAGAGGCCGACACCATCATCGTGGACGATGATCTGCCGCCAAGCCAGCGTCGTGCGCTCGAAGACGCCACCAAAGTCAAAGTGGTGGATCGCACCGCGGTGATCCTCGATATTTTCGCGCAGCACGCGACGTCGCGTGAAGGCAAGGCGCAGGTCGAGCTCGCCCAATTGGAATACATGCTGCCTCGACTTCGCGGTTGGGGCGCGGCCCTGTCGCGTCAGGCCGGCGGCCGCGCCGCAGGCGCCGACGGCGGCATCGGATCGCGAGGCCCGGGCGAAACGAAAATCGAAATGGACCGACGCGCCATTCGCAGCCGCATCGCCAAACTCCGTCGCCAGATCGCCGAAATGGCGCCGGCGCGTGACATCAAGCGCGGCTCCCGACGTCGTTTCGGCCTGCCCACGGTGGCCGTGGTCGGCTATACGAATGCGGGCAAATCCTCGCTGACCAACCGTCTGACCGGGTCAAGCGAATTGGTGGAGAACGCGCTGTTCGCCACATTGGACACCGCAGTGCGACGCGCTCGCGCCAAGGACGGGCGTCTCTACGCGTATGTCGACACGGTGGGATTCGTGCGCCGACTGCCGACGCAGCTGATCGAGGCCTTCAAGTCGACGCTTGAGGAAGTGGCCGAAGCCGATCTGATCGTGCATGTGGTCGACGGGTCGCATCCGGATCCGTTCTCCCAGATCGATGCGGTGAACGATGTGCTGTCGGATATCGAGGGGGCCGAGCGGATCCCGACGATTCTGGTGTTCAACAAGGCCGACCGCATGGACGACGCCGCCCGCGAGCGTATCGAAGCGCTGGCGCCTGACGGTCATATCGTCTCCGCGGCCAGCGGCGAAGGTCTGGACGAGCTGCGTGCGCGCATCGAATCGATGCTGCCCAGCCCGGACGTGCATGTCAGCGCATTGCTGCCGTATTCGGCCGGTTCGCTGCTGTCCCGCATACGCGAATACGGCAATGTCGGATCACTGGAATATCGCGATGACGGCGTGATGGTCGAAGCGGATGTCGACGATCATCTTGCCGCGCTGATCGTCGAACGGGCGGTCGGCTGACCGATGTCCATGCCCTTGCCGATACGTGACGAATATCACGGGTCGGAGGGGCGTAAGACCCGTTTTTCGACATCGGAACGTCGTGTTGTAAGCGTACAGTGAACGTGATGTTACAGTAAAGCCCTGCTCCGTGCGAGGGCGTTTGCTCCAAGAGAGGTTCAGAATAACAATGGTTGATTCCCCGATCAAGCCCACGAAGCTCGCTATCATCGGTGCCGGCGCCGTCGGCTCCACTCTTGCGTTCGCCGCCGCCCAGCGCGGCGTCGCCCGCGAAATCGTGCTGCAGGACATCGCCAAGGAACGCGTCGAAGCCGAAGTGCTCGACATGCAGCATGGCTCCAGCTTCTATCCGACCGTGTCCATCGCGGGTTCCGATGACGTCGAGATCTGCCGTGATGCCGATATGGTCGTCATCACCGCGGGCGCTCGCCAGAAGCCGGGCCAGACCCGTCTGGATCTCGCCGAGGCGACCATCAACATCATGAAGTCGATCATCCCGAACGCCGTGCGTGTGGCCCCGAACGCCATCTTCATGCTGATCACCAACCCGGTCGACATCGTCACCCATGTCGCCCTGAAGCTGTCCGGCCTGCCGGC
Source organism: Bifidobacterium sp. LH_449 (assembly GCF_056356755.1). NCBI lineage: Bacteria > Bacillati > Actinomycetota > Actinomycetes > Bifidobacteriales > Bifidobacteriaceae > Bifidobacterium > Bifidobacterium sp. LH_449. The sequence continues at coordinate 313,046 of NZ_JBKEUV010000001.1, read as the reverse complement.
CAGCCGTATGTTCGGCTCCGGCACCAACCTGGATTCCGCTCGTCTGCGCTTCCTGATCGCGCAGCAGACCGGCGTCAACGTCAAGAACGTGCATGCCTACATCGCCGGCGAACACGGCGATTCCGAAGTGCCGCTGTGGGCTTCCGCCACCATCGGCGGCGTCCCGATGTGCGACTGGACCCCGCTGCCGGGCCGCGCCCCGCTGGACGCCGAAGTGCGTGAGCAGATCCATCAGGAAGTCAAGAACGCGGCCTACAAGATCATCAACGGCAAGGGCGCGACCAACTACGCCATCGCCATGTCCGGCGTCGACATCGTCGAATCCATCATGAACGACACCAACCGCATCCTGCCGGTGTCCTCCATGCTTGACGACTTCCACGGCATCTCCAACGTGTGCATGTCCGTGCCGACCCTGCTGAACCGTTCCGGTGTGAACTCCCGCATCAACACCCCGGTGTCCGACCGCGAGCTCGCCGCACTGAAGCGCTCCGCCGACACCCTGCGTGAGACCGCCGCCCAGTTCGGTTTCTAGGCCCATGTTCAGGCCGCGGTTTTGCGGCCTGAACCAAAGCATTGAAAATCCCGTTCATGCCGAATGCGGTATGAACGGGATTTTGTTGTTCTCGGTGGATTTTCCTTCAGGCTTTCCTTTAGATTTTCCTCAGCACCGTAACGACTTTCCCCATGATCTCGGCATTGGTGCCGTCGATGGGGGAGTATGCCGGGTTGTGCGGGATGAGCCAGACGTGCCCGTTGTCGTTGCGGAAGGTCTTCACCGTCGCCTCGTCGTCGAGCAGCGCCGCGACGATATCGCCGTTGACCGCGGTGTGCTGTTCCCTGACGACGACGAAATCGCCGTCGCAGATCGCGGCGTCGATCATCGAATCGCCATGCACCTCCAGCATGAACAGATTGCCTGTTCCGGTAAGCCGTTCGGGCAGTCGCATCACGTCATCGACATGCTGTTCGGCGGTGATCGGCACGCCGGCGGCGATGCGGCCGACGAGCGGAATGTCATGCGACGTCAGGATCGATTCGCTGGTCTGGTCCGAGGAGGGGAACGAGGCGACGCGAACCGAGTCGGCCGGGCGGAACGTCTGCGGCTCCACCAGTTCGATGGCGCGTCCCTTGTTCGCGTTCATGCGGATAAGGCCCTTTTCCTCCAGGGCCTGCAGCTGATGCTTGACGGATGAGGGGCTTTTGAGGCCGGCGGCCTGGCCTATCTCTCGAAAGGACGGGGCGAAACCGCGGCGCTCGATATGAGCTTTGATGGCGTCCAGAACCTTGCGTTGGCGGTCGGTCAACGCATCGGGCCGGGGCTGCCGCTCGTCTGCCGGCGAGGTGAATGGTGTGGTGCTCACGGCTTGCTCCTTTCGTCTTTTGAACAAGCATATCGTGAATGGGCAATTAAATCAAACATTCGTTCGAAGAGCGCTTGCCATGGTCGAACATCTGTGCAATACTTAGAACACATGTTCGATAGAACATAAGTTCGAAAGGTGGCTGTCATGGTGGAATACAGACATATGACGAATGGGCGTACCGTAACCTGCAATGCCGCACGGATCGGGGAGGCCGGCTATCGGCTGGTGACGTTCATGCTGGCTTCGGCCACGTTGCTGTGTGTCGGGTATGGTCTGATCGATTCGGCTGACGTAAGCGTCGCCGCGGCGGCTGCGACGTCGGTAACCCGGACGGATGCGACGACCAGCTATGTGGTCCAGCCGGGCGATACATTATGGGAATATGCCGATCGCATCACCCCGGAAGGCGGCAATGTCGGAAACACCGTGGAGGCGCTGATGTCGATGAATGATCTCGACTCCTCGGTCCTACGGGTGGGGCAGCGGCTCATCGTGCCTGATGAGGGCTGATTCTCCGGTGCCGGACGCCGCCGGACCACGCCGATTTCGCCTTTTTCCTAGACTTCGGGCTATCCTTATTGACATGCATTGCCCGTTTTGCCAGAACCCAGACACCAAGGTCATCGACACGCGCATCAGTGACGATGGGCATTCGATCCGTCGTAGGCGCGAATGCCCGAAATGCGCCAGACGCTTCACCACGCTTGAATCGACGATGCTGCTGGTCTCAAAACGGTCCGGCAACGTCGAGCCATTCGACCGCAACAAGGTGATCGCCGGTGTACGCAAGGCATGTCAGGGGCGCCCCATCAAAGAAGAGGACCTGAAGATGCTGGGGCAGCGGGTGGAGGAGGACCTCCGCTCCCGAGGTCTTGCCGAAGTCAAATCGGATGAGGTCGGCCGCGCCATTCTTAAACCGTTGCGCAAACTGGACGAAGTCGCCTACATGCGCTTTGCGAGCGTGTATCAGAACTTCGAAAATCTGGACGATTTCCAGCATGCGATCGACGAACTGAAGTCGGAAAGACAGAGCTAGAACGATTCCCGCATCGTTTGCAGGCGCATCGTTTACGGACAATGCCTGCATCGGCACGGATTGCCCCCCACTCCTCGACCGGAGAAATGGGGGGCAATCCATATGCAGGTCAGCGGGAACGTCCGAAGACGCTTTGCCTGAAGGCTTTCGTTATGGCGGCTTCGTCCTGCGAAGACGTTCGTTCCGTGCGGTCGGACGCATGCAGCCCACGGGACCGCGCTTGCGTCCGGCCGCGTATACGCCTCAGCTGATGACGCGCATGCGAATGGTGCCTTCGATCTGGCGCAGGGCGGTCAGCGCCCCTTCGGTGGGCATCGCGGAAACATCGGTGACCACATAGCCGAGTTCGCCTTCGGTGCCCAGGGCCTGCGCGGAAATATTGATGTTCTCCTCGCCAAGCACGCGATTGACCTTGGCCAAGACACCGGGAAGATTGTCGTGCAGATGGGCGATGCGGATGCCGGAGTAGTCGGAAAGCGTGATCTGCGGCATATTCACCGACAGCATCGTCGAACCCTTGAACCAGTAGTCCTGAAGCCGCTGCGCGACGAAGTGGCCGATGGCCTCCTGCGCTTCCAGGGTCGAGCCGCCGATATGCGGCGTGAGAATCATGTTGTCCTCATTGGCCAGAGGCGTCAGGAACGGGTCGCCGGTCTTCTTCGGTTCGACGGGGAACACGTCGACCGCGGCGCCCGACAGGTGCCCGGAATCCAAATGACGCTTCAGCGCTTCCAGATCGGCGACGAACCCTCGCGAAAGATTGATGAAAATGGCGTTCTGCTTCATGTGGGAGAACTGTTCCTCGCCGAAGAACCCCGTATTGGATTTGCGGCCGTCCACATGCAGCGTCACGGCGTCGGACTGTTCCAGAAGCTCGTCAAGGGTGGCGCAGCGCCGCGCATTGCCCAGCGCGAGCTTCTCTTCGATGTCGTAGAACACGACGCGCATGCCCAGCGCTTCGGCAAGCACCGACAATTGGGCGCCGATATTGCCGTATCCGACGATGCCCAGCGTTTTGCCTCGCACTTCATGCGAGCCGGACGCGGACTTGTCCCACATGCCATGCTTCATGTGATGCGTGTGGGCGGGAATGCGGCGCAGCAGGCAGATGATGTCGCAGATCACCAATTCCACCACGGAACGGGTGTTGGAATACGGCGCGTTGAACACGGCGATGCCGTTTTTGCCGGCATACGAGAGATCGACCTGATTCGTGCCGATGCAGAAGCATCCGACCGCGGTCAATGATGGGCAGGCGTCGATGACCTTGGCGGTGACGGAGGTCTTTGAGCGGATGCCCAGCAGACTGACGCCGTCAAGGGCTTCGATCAGCTCGTCCTCGCTCAACGCGCCTTTGAGGCATCGCACGTCGAAGCCGTGGGCGCGCAACGAATCGGCGGCGAAGGGATGGATGTTCTCCAGTAGCAGTGCTTTAGGCATACCCTCACTTTATAGCGCAAGCAGCTTTTCGTCGTCGATTGTCCGCACTATAAGCAGCCGTTGCGTCGGACGGGTCATCGCGACGTACAGATCGGATGCGGCCACAAGCCGTGACGGAGCCTCCGATTCGATCTGACCGGGCTGCACCACGACGACCGCGTCATATTCAAGGCCCTTGACCGTCTGCGTGTCGCAGATCGTCACCTGTTCATCCCACGAACTTTGGGTGGTCAGCCGCTCGTATTCCTTTGCGTCAAGCGTCCGCCGCAAGGCCGTACGGATCCGTTCGCGCAACGCGGGCTCCCAGGAGGTCGGGGCGATGACGGCCACGCGTCCGGTTCCGTCGGACGACACGTAATCGGCGGTCAGCCCGCCGACCTGTTCGGCGACGCTTTCCGCAAGCCGTTCGTCGCTCTCCACGGTAAGGCGCGATACCGATCCGGGAATGGCGCGCACCGCGTTGACCGTGGAAATATACAGTCCCTGATCGGTGGCGAAACGCGAGGCGAGGTCGGAAACCTCCTGCGGATTGCGGTAGTTGATGGTCAGCTCATTGAGATCCCAGTTGCCCTCGCCGAAAAGCGGGTCCATCATGCGCCGCCATACGCGTGTACCGCCAAGGGCGGAAGTCTGCGCCACGTCGCCGACGATGGTGAAGGAGCGCGAGGGGCAACGGCGGATCAGCATGCGCCAATCCATGGCCGTCAGCTCCTGCGCCTCGTCGACGACGATATGGCCATAGGTCCATTCGCGGTCCGCGGCCGCACGCTGCGCCACCATTTCCGCGCCAGCCCCGTTGATGTTGTCCAGCAGCATCTGCGAAGTGACGATGCCTGAGCCGATGCCGGCCTGGGCGAGCGTATCCTGCGCATACTGCTCCTCCTGGGCGCGTCGGGCATCCGCGGCGGCCTGCCGTGCGGCCGTTTTCGGGTCCTCTCCGAGCAGTTCCATGGCTTCGTCGAGCAGCGGGACGTCGGATAGCGTAAACGGCGCGCCCTTGCCGCGGGTAAGGGCCTCGACCTCCTCGTCGCTGAGCCATGGGGCGAAGCGATGCAGCTGATACGGCTTGGCGAACAGCTGGTCGATGAGCCATGGGCCGGTCATCGGCAGCCATGCGAGATTCAACGTCCTGCGCACGGAGTCGTTGAGACGGAGCTGCTGCATGACCTGCGTGAGCTCGTCGTTGCCGGGCGTGTAGTCCAACTGCTCGACGTAACGGTTGCGCATGGACAGCAGCATTTCGTTCACGAACGTCTCACGGGCCTTGTTATGGGGCTGGCGTGTGCGTCGCGCGTCGTTGATCGCCTGCTCGACGTCCACGCGCAGCATCGGAACGGCGAAACCGTTGACGTGCACGACGGGCAGTTGGGAGGGAACGCGTTCGCGAGCCGAGACCGCGTTGGCGATCGCCTTGGCCATACGGCGCTCGCCTTTGATCTTGGCGGCAAGCGGAGTATCCACGGCTCGTGCGTCGATGCCGGGGATCAGATCGGCGATGGTGCGGCTGACCACGCCGGTTTCGCCGAGGGACGGCAGGACCTGGTCGATGTAATGCAGGAACGTCGAGCTGGGGCCGACCACGAGCACGCCGGTGCGTTCCAGCATCCGGCGGTGCGTGTACAGCAGGTATGCGGCGCGATGCAGCGCGACGGCGGTCTTGCCGGTGCCGGGGCCGCCTTGGACGACGACGGCGTGGGACATGTCGGAGCGGATGATGCGATCCTGTTCCGCCTGGATGGTGGCGACGATATCCGTCATCTTGCCGGTCCGCTTGGAGTTCAGCGAGGCGAGCAGCGCGCCTTCGCCGGTGAGCGTTCCCGCGGACGAGGCTTTGCCGACCTGGTCGGAATGTATGTCGAGCACTTCGTCTTCGATGCCGACCACTTCGCGGAAATTCAACGTGATATGACGGCGCATGACGATATCGCCGTGGCTGGAAGGCGTGGCCTCGTAGAACGGGCGTGCCGCTTCCGCGCGCCAGTCGGTCAGGATGGGCTCATGCTCCTCGCTGGACAATCCGATTCGTCCGATATATCGGCGTTCTCCGACGGTGTTGTCAAGACGTCCGAAAACCAGCCGGTCCTCCACCGCGCGCAGCTGGGTGAGTCTGTCCTCATACATGGTGGCGAAGGAATCGCGTTCGGTGCGTTGCGTCGGGGAGCCATGGGATCCCGCGGCGCGCACTTTGTCAAGCCGTTCGCGAGCCTGGGCGCGCAGAGCGTCCAGACGGTTGTATGCGCGGCTGACCGCATGTTGCTCATCCTGCAGTTGAGCGGAATAACTCGACATGGTCCACTGTCCCCTTCGCTGAAAACTCAAGCAATCAAATGTACCGCAAATCATCTACGAATGTGAGGCGTGTTCCGTCGGACGCCTCGTCGGATATTCGACCGCGAGATGTGCCCCAGGACTCGTCGGCAAGTCGCGGTGCGATAAGCCCGTTGCCTGTGTGCAGAAAAAGGTAAGCATTTGATGGAGAAGTGGGGTTTCCCGGTGATTCGTGGGGTAAAGTGGTGAGCTAGTTGTGGCGGGAGCGTATCTAAAAACAGCAAAAGGAGGTGGGATGGATGATTCACGATGAAAACGATCGGGAAACAGCGCATAATCCCACCGCCGAAGATACGACGCCGCCGGACGCCATGGCGGATCTGTTGCCGCCGCTGCTGTTGGGAACCTATACCCCGAAGATCGACGCCAAGGGACGTGTGGCTTTGCCTGCGAAATTCCGTTCTCAGCTGGGCCCGGGCCTGGTCATGGCGCGAGGGCAGGAACGATGCATCTATCTGCTTCCGCAGATGGAATTCCGGCGTATCGCCATGCAGATTCAGCGCACTTCGCTGAGCAATAAGGCCGCGCGCGAATACCTTCGCGTGTTTCTGTCGGGCGCGGTGGATCAGGACCCCGACAAGCAGGGCCGCGTGCTTGTTCCGCAGATACTTCGCGATTACGCGAATCTCGGAGACGACATCGTGGTGATCGGCGTAGGGACCCGCGCTGAAATCTGGAACAAACAGGCGTGGGAGGAATACCTTGCGCAGAAGGAGCAGGGATATTCCGATATTGCCGACGACGTACTGCCCGCATTGGAGTTTTAAATGACGGATCTGACCACCATTCATCAGCCGGTGCTGCTCGAGGACTGCGTGAACCTCATGGCGCCGGCGCTTGGGCATCCCGGAGCAATCGCCGTGGATTGCACGCTCGGGCTGGCGGGCCATTCCACGGCATTCCTGAAGGCGGCTCCGAACGCCCGGCTGATCGGCATCGACCGTGACGAGCAGGCCCTCGCCATGGCCACCGAACGCATGCGGCAGGAGGGTCTCGCCGATCGGTTCATTCCGGTGCATGCGGCCTTCGACGCCTTCTCCGATGTCCTGGACTCGCAAGGCATCTCCCGCGTGGACGCCGTGTTCATGGACTTGGGGCTTTCCAGCCTGCAGATCGATGAAACCGAACGCGGGTTTTCATACTCCCATGACGCGCCGCTCGACATGCGCATGGACGTCAGCCAGCCGCTGACCGCGCAGCAGGTGCTGGCGCAGTATCCGTTCGAAGACCTGGTCCGCATCTTCCGCAGCTTCGGCGAGGAACGCTTCTCCAAGCAGATCGCGCGCGAAATCGTGCGTCGTCGTGAAATCGAACCGCTGACCACCTCCGGACAGCTGAACCGACTGGTCGACGAGGTGGTGCCGCAGGCTCACAGGCCTGCCGGAAACCCCGCCAAACGGGTGTTCCAGGCGTTGCGCATCGAAGTGAACGGCGAATTGGACAAACTCGCCTCCACGCTGCCGCAGATCGCCGATCACCTGTCCCTCGGCGGGCGTCTGGTCGTGGAATCCTACCATTCCCTGGAAGATAAGACCGTAAAAAGCTTCATGGCGCAAGGCCTGAAAATCGACGTGCCACAAGGCATGCCGATGATCCCCGAAGACGCCAAGCCGTTCTTCAGGGAACTGACCCGCGGCGCGATCAAAGCCGACGAAGCCGAAATCGCGTCCAACCCGCGGTCCGCTTCGGTGCGACTGCGGGCCGTCGAGCTGGTCCGCCCCATTCCCGACCGCTGGCGTGCGCAATTCCACAAGGACAGCGTCGGACGGGCCTCGCGCAAGCGTTCCGACACCCGTCAGACGGCCCGCCGTCGTACAAGGAAGGGCTGATATGGCCGCGACACCAAGAAGTGTGCGATCGAACGCCGTCCCCGCCGGACGTAAGCGCACCGATACCGACACAGCCAATACACGGCCCGAACTTCGCGCCGTGACAGGCGGTCGCATCGACAAGGAATCGATGTTGCACGGTTTGGGCCGGATCGCGCAGTGGACACGCACGCGAAGCCTGCGTCTGCTGCATCTGGTCGTTGCCGTGGGTTTTCTTCTCTGCTGTCTGCTTGGGTCGCTGATGCTGCGCACGCAGATGGTGCAGAATTCCTTCGAAGCGTCCGAAACGCAGGCGCATATCACCCGTCTCGAGCAGGACGTGGAATCAAAGCAGACGGAACTGGACAAGCTGGAGGCCTCCCTGCTGAGCAAGGCCGAAGACATGGGCATGGTCCCCCAAAGCGGATCGCTGTCCATCGATCTGAACGGATACCAGCCGAGTGAAGGCGGAACGCAGTGAACCGTGTGACCCGTAGGAGCAAACAGCAGCAATACCGCCTGCGCTGCGGCATCATCGGCCTGATCCTGGCGTTCATCGCGCTCGCATGTTTCGGCAAACTGTCGTATATCCAGCTGTTCGCAGGGCAAAGCATCGCGCAGGCCGCCACCGATCTGCGCACGGTGTCCGTGCCGTTGACCGCGCAGCGCGGCAAGATCCTCGACACCAATGGAACGATCCTGGCGCAGAGCGTGGAACGCTACAACATCATCGGCAATCCCGAGGCCGCCCAGCGATTCGAACCGATCGACTGCAACGAGGATACGGAAAACTACTGCCATGAGATCGACGGGAAACCGCTTGACGTGACCGGCGCCGCCGCCGTGGCCAGACTGCTCGCCACGGTCCTGGACGGTGCCAACGCCATGGAACTCGGCGGGAAACTGTCCGGCAGCGGACAGTACGTCGTCTTGGCGAAGGACGTCACCCCTGAGGTCAAACGCAAAATCGACTCGCTTCATCTCAGTGGCGTCATCTACGGCGAACTGACCAATGAGCGCGTGTACTCCGACGGGACGGTGATGGGCGCGCTGATGGGCGGCGTCAACGATGAAGGCACCGGCGTCGCCGGCCTTGAAATGATGGAAGACGCCGTGCTGACCGGCACCGACGGCTATGAGGTATACCAGCAAGGCAACACGGGTGAGCAGATCCCCGGAACCATGACCGAATCCGAACCTGCCGTCAATGGTTCCGACGTGACGCTGACCATCGACCAGTACGTGCAGGGCTATTGCGAGAAGGTGCTGCGCGCGGCGACGGAGAAGTACGGTTCCCCGTGGGCCATCGCGGTCGTCGAGGAGGTCGGCACCGGAAACATCCTGGCGTTGGCCAGCAGCGACGAGGTCGAGGCCGGCAGCGACGAGGCGAAATTGGGGGCCTCCCGCGCCGTAAGCGAAACATTCGAACCCGGCTCCATCGGCAAGGTGTTCACGATGTCGGCGATGCTGCAGACGGGATTGCACAAGCTTTCCGACCAGTTCACCGTAAACGACACCATCACCGTGGACGGCCAGACCTTCAAGGACTCGACCACCCACGGCACACAGCATTGGACGCTCGCCGGCATCCTTGAACAGTCCTCGAACGTCGGCATGATCATGGCCGGTGAGAACCTGACCAATGACCAGCGCTACGAATTCATCAGCAAATTCGGCATCGGCCAGGGGTCCGGACTGAACCTTCCCGGCGAATACTCCGGCTCGCTGACCCCCGCCGATACATGGGACCTGCGTACGCAGAACACCGTGCTGTTCGGCCAGGGATATTCGACGAACGCGCTGGAAATCAGCAACGCCATCGCCGTCATCGCGAACAAGGGGGTCAAGGTACAGCCGAAGATCATCAGATCCGTCACCGACGCCGAAGGGCATGTCACCGAAACGGCGGCCGGGGAGACGACCCGCATCATCGATGAGGACGTCGCCGGTCAGATGATGAACGCTATGGAATCCGTCGCCGAACACTATCAGGAGTTCGCAGGCGTCAGCGGATACCGCGTCGCATCGAAGTCGGGCACCGCGGAAGTCGTCGGCTCGGACGGCAAATTGAGCTCGATCATCAGCGATTACTCCGCGATCATTCCGGCGGACGATCCGAAATACGTCGTGACCGTCGTGCTGAAGGACCCGCAAGGCGGCTATGGCGGCCTCACCGCCGGCCCGGTATTCGCGGAAATCGGTGAATTCCTTATGCAGAAGTATGAAGTGCCCGCTTCCAGTCCCCGTACGGATGCTATTCCGGTGACTTGGTGATTTGGCATATTGCTTGGCGGCCCGATATTTCGGCGGCCTCGCGGCAGACACAGACGAAAGGCAAGGTAATTACGAGATGAGCGCGGTCAGTGAGTCCGCATCCGAACGGATGACATTGGAATGGCTCGCCGAACATTACGGGTTCGAACTGGTGCCTGATTTCGCCGGTGATGTGACGGTCACGTCGATCGCCGACGACAAGGATTCGGTGCGCCCTGGCTGCCTGTACATGCCATCGAAAACCGTTGACGCGGAACGTCTGCGCCAGGCTCGCGACCAAGGCGCGTACGCCGCGATCGTGCCGCGTTCGATGCGGGACTGCGAGATCGCCGGCGATTTTCCCCTGCTGTGCGGAGACCCGAGCGCCAGACAATTGGGATCGATCGCTTCCACGATGGCCGGCGATCCTTCCGAATCCCTGGCCGTGTTCGTCGTGGCCGGGCGCGATGGCGAGGCCGTCTCCGAAGACGTGCGGACCTTGGCTGATTTCCTGCATATGCTGGGCAACCCGGTCGGCGTGATCAGCGCGTCCTATTCGCAGTCGCTTGACCGTTTCCTTGACCTGCGCTATCCGCTGGGCATGCTTGACATGCAGCGCACGCTGTCGGTATGCGTCGAGGATGGCGCCAGCGCGATCATCATCGCGATGGATGAGGATACCTTGCGCCATGATGCGTTGCAGTCGGTGAACGTGGACGTGCTCGGCATCGACGGCGCCCGCGGCGCGTCGGTCGATGGCGGCATCGTCGACCAGCTGTGCGCGGCGTATGGGTATGCGTCCGGCAAGCAGACCCATGTGACGGCGCGCACCGCGGAATCCGATTCGCTGGCCGCGCAGACGGTCGCCTCATACGGGCAGGGGAGCCTGAATGCATTGTCGCTGGCCATTGCGATGGTTTTGGCCGCCGGCGTGCGGAAGAACAATATCAAAAGCGCTTTGCGGGTCTCGAGGGATTTGCTGTGACCGGAGCGGAAGAAGTCTTTTCGGAAAGGAAAACCATGAACGGCAATCCGACCATGATGCCGATGACGTTGCACGAGATCGCCCAGGCCGTCGGCGGACGTCTGATCGCGCCGCAGTCCCGGTCGGCTCATGACCCGATCGCGACCAGTGCGGTCAGCGATTCCAGGCAGGTGCGAGAAGGCTCCGTGTTCGTCGCCATCGCCGGCGAACACGTCGACGGTCATGATTACGTCGCGCGCGCGGCCGAACAGGGGGCCGTCGTCGCACTGGTCGAACATGAGGTGCCGCAGACGTCCGCCGCGCAGATCGTCGTGCCGAACACGGTCGAAGCGCTCGGGCTTCTGGCGAAGCATAACATCGAACTGCGCCGCGCGACGGGCACGCCGTTCTCCGTCGTGGGCATCACCGGGTCGGTCGGGAAAACGACGACGAAGGACCTTCTGGCGGCCCTGCTCGACGATATGGGCCCGACCGTCGCCCCGGTCGGATCGTTCAACAATGAGATCGGCCTGCCGCTGACCGCGCTGAAGGTGGGGGAGGACACCCGTTTCCTGGTGGCGGAGATGGGCGCCAACCATGTCGGGGAAATCGCGAATCTGACCTCGCTGGTGCCGCCGGACATGGCCGTCGTGCTGAAGGTCGGCGTGGCGCATCTGGGTGAATTCGGCTCTCCCGAACGCATTACGCAGGCCAAGCGTGAAATCGTCGAAGGCCTGCTGCCGCATGGAACGGCGATTCTGAACGCCGATGACGCGCGCGTGGCGTCCATGAAGGATGCCGCGCCCGCCGACGTGGCCTGGTTCGGCATGGACGACGGAACATTGCCGAACGGCTCGATGCGTGCAGGCGGCGTGTCCACCGATGATTCGGATCGCCCGCATTTCACGATCACGGCGCCGGACGGCGAGCATCGCGACATCACGCTGGGCATTCGCGGCGCGCATAACGTGATGAACGCGTTGGCCGCCGCCACGGTGGCGCTGCGATTGGGCATGACTTTGGAACGGATCGGCGCGGTGCTGGAAGGCGTCGCCAGCATCAGCCCGCACCGCATGGCGGTGTCGCAGGTCCGACGCTGCGACGTCATGTTTACGCTGATCGACGATTCGTTCAATGCGAATCCGGATTCGACACGGGCGGGTCTGGACGGTTTGAAACGCTGGAAGGCCGGGAACGAGCCCGAGCCTTTCCGCGTCGCGGTATTGGGCGCGATGTTGGAGCTTGGCGGCGACGAGATCGAACTGCATCGCCGGATCGGCGCATACGCCGTTGAAAGCGGCGTCGACGCGTTGATCGCGGTCGGCAACGCCACGGACGGGCATTTCGATTCGTTGGCCGAGGCGTTGGCCGCGGGCGGCGTCGAAGCCGGAAGGCGTTCCGGCGACGACCATGCCGTGATTGAATGGGTGCATGATATCGACGAGGCGGACCATGCCGTATGCGCGTTGGCCGGGGAACACGATGATGCGGTGGTATTGCTCAAGGGATCGCATTTCTCCGGTTTGAGCGCCCTGGCCGAGCGGTGGTCCGGGGACGCGGCCGCGCGGGCGTGACCGCACGGCATTCGCAACGATAAGGGAGAACAAATGACAAGGATGATTGGAGAGTTCAGGTGATTTCACTCATCATAGGCCTTCTGGTGTCGCTGGTCGTCACGATCGTCGGCACGCCGTTGCTGATCCGTCTGGTGCATCGGCTCAACTACGGCCAGTACATTCGCCAGGACGGTCCGCAATCCCACCTGGTCAAACGTGGAACCCCGACGCTCGGCGGCGTCGTCATCAATCTGGCGATCGTGCTGGGTTGGGGCGCTTCGGCCTTGTACCGTTATCTGAATCATGGCGATAAGCCGTCATGGTCGGCGCTGCTGGTGCTGTTCGCGATGCTGTCGATGGGCCTGCTCGGCTTCGTCGACGATTTCGCGAAAGTGCGCAAAAAGCAGAACGAGGGCCTGTCGGTGCGCGGCAAATTCATCGGCCAATTCGTTTTCGCCACCATCTACGCGATTCTGGCGCTTATCGTGCCGACGAAATCCGGATTCCCCAGCGCCCAGGCCGGCGTGAGCTTCATCGAAACGCCGTTCATCGATTTCTCCGTCGCCGGCCGCGTCGTGGAGATCGTGCTGTTCGTGATCTGGGTGAATCTGCTGATGACCGCATGGACGAATGCCGTGAATCTTACCGATGGCCTTGACGGCCTGGCCGCGGGCTCGTCGATGATCGCCTTCGCGGGCTACGCCCTGATCGCATTCTGGGAAAGCTACCATCTGAAGGGCGCCGAGCATCCCGGGTTCATGTATGCGGTCTCCGACCCGCTCGACCTGACGATCATCGCGGCCTGCGCCGCCGTGGCCTGCTTCGGCTTCCTGTGGTACAACTCGAATCCGGCGACCATCTTCATGGGCGACACCGGTTCCCTCGCCCTGGGCGGCCTGTTCGCCGCATTGTCGATCGCGACGCATACCGAAGTGCTGGCGGTCATCCTGGGCGGCCTGTTCGTCATCGAAGTCTGCTCCGACGTCATTCAGGTCGGCTATTTCAAGATGACGCACAAGCGTGTGTTCAAGATGGCGCCGATCCACCATCATTTCGAATTGACGGGATGGACCGAGACCAAGGTCGTCGTCCGCTTCTGGATGATCGAATTGATGTTCGTGCTGGTCGGCCTGGTCGCCTTCTATGCCGACTGGGTCACGCGTTCCGGCCTGTGGATGAGCTGAACGCGTCGGCGGCCGCCTCGTATCGGCGCCGCGAATCGGTGTTCCGATCCGATATGGAATGTTGTTGGTGTGGAAAGGCAAATGAAATGGATGTGAATGGCAAGACGGTTTTGATTGCGGGCATGGGCGTCTCCGGACAAAGCATGGCGCAGGTGCTGGCCGATCGCGCGGCCCGCGTGATCACCGTGGACGAGAGGAAGCCGGAAGCCGACATCCATGACTTCGCGGATATCGATTTCGACGCCATCGACGTGGTATGCACCTCGCCGGTATTCAATCCGCGCACCGAATTCATCGTCGAAGCGCAGCGTCGCGGCATTCCCGTCATCAGCGAAGTGGAACTGGCCTGGTGGCTGCGCGCCGATAACGCCGCAACGGGCAAGCCCGCGAAGTGGATCGGCATCACCGGCACGAACGGCAAGACCTCGACGACGGAAATGACGTCGAGCATGCTCGAGGCCTGCGGCTTCGACGCGCCGGCGGTCGGCAACATCGGCAGGGCCGTGTCGCATGCGGCGGTCGAGACCGACCATGACGTGCTGTGCGTCGAGCTGAGCTCCTTCCAGATGCATTTCACCGATTCGCTGGCTCTGGATTGCGCGGTGATCACGAATATCGCCGACGATCATCTCGACTGGCATGGCGGCATCGAAAACTATGCCGCCGATAAGGCGAAGGTCTTCAACGGCGTACGGCGTGTGCTGGCGTATAACGCGGACGACGAGCGTGTCACGCGGCTGGCCGAGGCCGCCCGTACGGGCGAAGGATGCCTTCGCGTCGGCTTCACGTTGGGGGAGCCTGAAGCCGGTCTGATCGGCGTCCGTGACGGCTGGATCGTCGATATGAGCGGCGTCGCCGGAGGCGGGCCAAACGTCGCCGAACGTATCGCGCAGGTGAAGGACCTCACCTATCTGACCGAGCCTGACGGCAGCGTCTACCCGCATCTGCTCGCCGATGCGATGGCGGCGCTGGTGCTGGCTTTGGGCGTCGGCGCGGACCGTGGGACGGCGGTGCGCGCATTGCGGGAATTCCATCCGGGCGGGCATCGCATCCAGACCGTTGCGACGTTGCCGTCGGGCAATGGAGGGACGATTCGTTTCGTCGATGATTCGAAGGCGACGAACGCGCACGCGGCGAAGGCATCCCTGGACAGCTTCGCCGATAAAAGCGTTGTCTGGATCGCGGGAGGACTGGCCAAAGGAAGCCGTTTCGAGCGTCTGGTCGCGGATCAGGCGCATATCATCAAGGCCGCCGTCATCATCGGCAGGGATCAGGAGCCGATGCTGGAAGCGTTCAGGGCCTGCGCCCCGGATATCCGGCTGACGCTCATCGATCCGTCGGACAACGCCACCGTGATGGCTCGGGCGGTCGACGCCGCCGGTGCGTACGCGACGCCGGGCGATGTGGTGCTTATGGCTCCGGCCTGCGCTTCGATGGACCAATTCAAGTCGTATGCGGAACGTGGCGACGTGTTCGCTCAGGAAGCGGAACGTTGGGTGCGTGAGCATGGCGGAATCTAAAACACCCCGCACCGTGAGCTCCCGATCCCCGAAAGCGGGGAAGACGGAACGTCCGGGCAGACGCAAAGAGACCGAGATCAGCGACCGGTATACCGGTCTGAGAAGCGTGTTCAACCCGTTGTGGTGCTATCACGCATTCCAGATCAGCGTGCTCATTCTCAGCATATTCGGCGTGATCATGGTGTTCTCCAGTTCCGCCGTCACACAGGTGTCCGCCGGGGAATCGCCTTGGAGGCAGGCGCTGAAGCAGGGGGCCTTTTTCGCTTTGGGCTTCGCCTTCGGGTTTGTCGCGGCGAAGGTGCCCGTACGGCTCTATCGCGGGTTCAGCGGTCTTATGCTGTGGTCCGCGATGTTCCTCCAGTCGCTGACAATGACTCCGATAGGTGTTGATGTCAACGGCAACCGAAGCTGGATCGGCCTGGGGGACTCATTCACGCTTCAGCCTGCGGAAGTCGTGAAACTGGCGCTTTGCGTATGGCTGCCGCTGACGGTGAGCCAGGCGACCCGGAAGGCCGAAAGGCAGCAGGAGCCGTTGCAGGTGCTCAAGCCGTATGTGAAGCCGCTTGCGGGGTTCCTCGCATGCGTCGTTCTCGTTCTGCTCGGCAAGGACATGGGAACCTGCATCATCATCGGGCTCATCGGCCTGACGGCGTTCGTGCTCGGCGGCTTTCCCATGAAATGGATAGGCATGGCCTGTGCGGCCGGCGCGGCCGGCGCCGCGGCTTTGGTGATCATCAATCCGAGCCGACTGAACCGTGTGCTGGCCACGTACGGCACCTGCTCGGCGGAACAGGCGCAAGGCGTGTGCTATCAGACGATCCACGCGGAGTATGCGATGGCGTCCGGCGGTCTGTTCGGCGTGGGCATCGGCAATTCGAGCGAAAAATGGGGTTACCTGCCGGAAGCGCATAATGATTTCATCTTCGCGATCATCGGCGAGGAAACCGGTTTCATCGGCGCGTCCCTGGTGATCCTTCTGTTCGTCGTCATCGGATGGAGCATGCTGAACATCGCGTTGCAGATGAAAAACCGTTATGTGGCGATGTCGCTGGTCTGCTTCACCGTCTGGCTGGTCGGGCAGGCGCTGATCAACATCGCGGTCGTCGTCGGCCTGCTGCCTGCCATGGGCGTGCCGATGCCGTTCGTCTCCGCCGGCGGATCCTCCCTGATCATGTGCCTGGGCGCGGCCGGCGTCGTGATCAGCATGATGAGGGAGCAGGATCAGATCAAGGCCGAACAGGCGGGATTGTGATCGCATCCGATTGCGGAATCAAGGAAAATGTGGCCGTTATGTCATCCCCGAACGGATTTATGCATGTTTGGCGGCGGACGTGGACTAAGCTCGTGAACCATGAGTAATCGTAAGAGCATCGTTCTTGCCGGTGGCGGCACCGCCGGGCATGTCAATCCTTTGCTGGCGGTGGCCGACGCCATTCGGGACATCGAACCCGATGCCGGAATCACGGTCATCGGCACCGAAACGGGTCTGGAGCGCGATCTGGTTCCGCGGTCGGGATATCGGCTGGAGACCATCGAAAAAGTCCCGTTCCCGCGTCGTCCCAACGCGTATATGCTGAAATTCCCGGCCAAATGGGCGAAGGCGACGCATGCGGTCCGAGACATGCTCGCACGTAGCGAAGCCCAGGTCGTCGTCGGATTCGGCGGCTACGCTTCGGCGCCGGCATATGCCGCCGCGCATCGCATGGGCGTTCCGATCGTCATCCATGAACAGAACGCGCGGGCCGGCATGGCCAACAAATTGGGTGCGCGTTGGGCCGCCATGGTCGGTACCGCGTTCGAAGACACCGGTCTGAGCGTACGCGGGGAAGCGCGGTTCGAACGTGTGGGACTGCCGCTTCGCCCGGCCATCGCCCGGCTGTGCCGGTCCATGGAACAGGACCGGGCTCAGGTCCGGCGTGAAGCCGCCGCGCGTCTGGGCATCGACCCGGAACGCGCCACCGTGGTCGTCACAGGCGGCTCTCTCGGCGCGCTGAGCCTGAACCGTGCCGTTTCGGCATGCGCGAAGGAACTGCTCGAGCATGCGCAGATCATTCACCTGACAGGCAAAGGCAAAGGTGATGAGGTGCGGGCCACGGTCGCGTCATTGGCCGGCAAGGACGCATTGGGCGATCTGGACCTGTCCCGCAACGACTCTGCGGCCGCAGCCGGCGGCGACTACCATGTCGCCGAATATCTGGAACGCATCGATCTCGCTTTCGCATGCGCCGACCTGGTGGTATGCCGTGCAGGCGCCGGAACGGTATGCGAATTAAGCGCTCTTGGCCTGCCTGCGGTATACGTGCCGCTGCCCATCGGCAACGGCGAGCAGCGCTTCAACGCGCAGCCCGTCGTCGACGCGCAAGGCGGACTCATGGTTTCGGATGCGGATTTCACCGCCGAATGGGTCAAAACGCATCTGCCGAACCTGCTCGCGGACAAACGTCGGCTGGAAACGTACGGGCGCAACGCTTGGCGGTACGGCATCCGCGACGCGGCGCAGACCATGGCGAAATACGTGCTGGACATGGCGCGCTGACCGTATCCGCGAGCCATGGGACGCGATGGCCATTGGCATGAGGTGCGGCCATAATGAAAGGCATGACAGCGGTAAGGGGACGAATCGTGTGTGAAAACAAGCAGACAACCGACCAGATGACGTTGGATCCGACCAAAGCCGCATTCGGGCGGCATGAAAGCACGTCCGAACTGGGCGTCACCCATTTCATCGGCATCGGCGGCGCGGGCATGAGCGTGCTGGCGGAGATGCTGCATGAGCAGGGCGTCGCCGTGCGCGGGTCCGATCGCGCATCCAACGCAAAAACGGAACGCCTGAGGAACCTCGGCATCGACGTGCGTTTCGGGCAGCGCGAAGACAACGTCGAAGACGTCGACACCGTCGTCTATTCCAGCGCCATCAAGCCCGACAATCCCGAAATCCAGGCCGCATGCCGGTCAGGCCGCCGCATCGTGCATCGCAGCGACATACTGTCGTTGCTGATGAACGCCAAACGCGCGGTCACCGTGGCTGGCGCGCACGGCAAAACCACCACCAGCTCCATGCTCGCCCATATGCTCGTCCGCGCCGGCGACGGCGCGCTGGCGGACCCCAGCTACGCCATCGGCGGATCCATCCGAGGCGACGACGGCACCGTTCTTGACGGCGGGCACGCCGGCTCTGGCGACGTGCTGGTCGCGGAAGCCGACGAATCCGACGGCAGCTTCATCAAATATCATCCTGAAATCGCCATCGTCACCAACGCGGAGGCCGATCATCTCGATCACTACGGCGACGCCGCGCATTATCGCGCGGCCTTCGTCGAACATCTGGGCAACGCGCGGTGCGCCATCATCATGTGCATCGACGACGAGGGCGCGCTCGCGGTATTGCGCGCCCTCGACGAAGCCACCGCCCGCAAGGTCTTCGCGTATTCGACGCAGCCGGCGCAATCGTTGGGAGACCTCAACGGCGCGCATTTCGTGTCGATCACGTCGGAAGAGGCCGGCGGCAACGGCATGGAACGCTTCACCTTGCAGCTTCCGGCGTCCCTCGCCATCGGCGACGGCACGGCGGACGATCGGCGGCTCGCGGTATCGCTCGCGGTCCCGGGCATCCACAATGCGCGCAACGCCACCGCCGCGATCATCGCCGCCATCCTGCTGGGCATGCCCGCCGACAAGGCCGCCGGCGCGGCCTCGACCTTCCACGGCGCCGCCCGACGCTTCCACATCCGTGGATGCGAACATCAGGTGACCGTCGTCGACGATTACGCGCATCATCCGACGGAAATCTCCGCCCTGCTGGACGCGGCGCGCCGCCGCTATCCGTCACGGCGCATCCACGTGTTGTTCCAACCGCATCTGTTCTCGCGCACGAAATTCTTCGCCGACGAATTCGCGCAGGCGTTGGGCAAGGCCGACGACGTCATCGTCACCGGCATCTTCCCGGCACGCGAAAAGCAGGAGGACTATCCCGACGTGAACGCCTCGACCATCGTCTCGCATGCGAACGCGGACATGACGGCGCGGATTTTCGAAGCCGTCGACGATATGGATGAGGCCGCGCGCGTAATCACAGGGCGCGCGCAGGCCGGAGACGTCGTTTTCACCGTAGGCGCAGGCGACGTGACGCGTATGGATCCCGTGATCCTTGACATGCTGCGCGCTCGCGGCGGAGCCGGGGCCGATGCCTGATGGCCCGACGCATCACCAGCTCATCCGAAAACGGCAATTCCGGCAAGCCGACCCGCAGTGCCGTCGGGCACGGTGCCGCTGGGCGCGGCACGGCCGGGCGTAGCGCCGTCGGGCGCAGCGTCACAGGCCGCAGCGCAGCGGGAAACAGCGGCGTCGAACACAAAAACGCCGGGCAGAATCCCGCCGCGCACGGCACGGTCAGGCAAACGGCGAACGTCTCCTCCAGAACGGCTACGGCCTTCGGAAGAACAGCGTCTGCGGACGCGGCCAAAAAACGTCTGCCGCGCAGGATCTCGAACGGCAAGGTCGGCAAACCCCGCCAGACGAGAGCGGTAAGCAGCAGGGGAGCGCATCCGAACGTTTCGGCGGCGGCCGCGTCTTCCGTGTCCTCTGCAGTCCCGGCTACGCCGCAGCGCGCCGACTCGGGCAGGTTCGTCGATCCGCGCAAATTGCGCAGTGAGGACCTGGTCGCGAAGACACTGAACGAAACGGCGGGCATTCTGGGCGTCGCGACGCGTCCGAAAGTCGTCGATTTCAACGCTCGTCTCAAGGAGCGGAAGCGTGCGAACACGCGTGTCATCGTGCTGCGCGCATTGGCCGCGGTCGGCATCGCCGGCGTCATCGGATTCCTGGTATGGGTGCTGTTCTTTTCGCCCGCGCTGCGCCTGGACGCGTCGAAAATAACCGTCAATGGCGCCAATGAATGGGTGAGCGAAGAGCAGGTGCTGGACATCGCCGATGATCAGGCGGGGCGTTCTTTGCTGCTGGTCTCCACGGGGGACGTCGAAGACCAGATCAAAGACATTCCCGGCGTGACCGAAGCGTCTGCGGATAAGAGCTTCCCGCAGGGCATGACCGTGTCGGTAACGGCGCAGAAGCCGTCGGCGATGCTGAAGACGTCCGGTGATGTGCTGACCGCGGTGGACAGCCGGGGGCGAATCCTGAATTCCGTCAGCAACGCTTCGGTGGAGGGCATTCCCGTGATCGAAGTGAACGATGTGGAATCCGCAGTGCGGAACAGGTCCGTCAAATCCGCAGTGAAAGTGCTGAGCGAGCTGCCTGAATCGTTGAGGACGCGCATCAATGCGGTCACCGCGCAGACGCAGGATTCGGTGACAACGCAGCTGGATGGCGGCAATTACACGATCATCTGGGGCGATTCGTCCGATCTGGAGCTGAAAAAAGCCGTAGTCGACAAGATCCTCAACGATCCCAATGTGATCGGCGACAAGCACCAGATCGATGTGTCGGCGCCGCTGCGGCCGATCATCAAATGATACGTGTGATCGCGCGGCGGAATCGAGGGGCGCCGGCGGCCATCGCCATGCTCAATGCATCAACTCGTTGGTGTCGAACATGATGGTCACCGGGCCGTCGTTGAGCAGGTCGACGCGCATATGGGCGCCGAAGGAACCCTCACGGACGGTCAGACCGTGTGCGCGAAGCGCCTCGTTGAACGCGAGCCAGGTCTGCCGCGCATGTTCGGGCGCGCCCGCTTTGACGAAGCTTGGACGATTGCCTTTGCGCACGTCCGCATACAGCGTGAATTGCGAAACGGAAAGGATTTCGCCGGCCGTGTCCTTGATCGAACGATTCATTTTGCCCTGGTCGTCTTCGAAAACGCGCAGATTGGCGATCTTGCGGGCGAGCCAGTCGATCTGCCGCCGTCCGTCCTCGTCGGATACCCCGACCAGCAGCAGATAGCCATGGCCGATGGCCTGCGGTTCGAAGGACGGGTCGACGACGCCCGTGACCTCATCCAACACGTCGACTTGTGCGTGTGAGACACGCTGCAGCACGATTCTCATAGGAAGCGATTGTAGGGCATGCGACGTTTCGATGCGTTCGACGTGTTTTGACGGGGACGGCATTCGACGGCGGCGGGGCGGCGGCGATGAATAATGCCCGGTGGTCCGTCGCGTGGTCGCGCGGCGGACCACCGGGCATTACCCGATGATGAGGAAAGGGCTCCATGGCGGGGCGGTCAGGCCTCCAGGGAGGCCTTCAGGGCGGGGGCGACCGAAACGGCCGGGCTCAGGCGCGGAATCAGCGTGCACTGCGTGGCATGGTACAGGTCGGACTTGCCCGGCCACACCGTGCCGATCACGTTGTTGTCCTTGTCCAGCTGGTGGAACCAGGAGCCGGCCTTGTGATCGATCAGGTATTCGTCGATGTAGCTCCAGAACGTCGCATACCAGTCCTTGTACTCCTGCTTGCCGGTGACGGTGGCGAGCACGGCGGAGGTGTTGACGGCCTCGGCCAGCGTCCAATGCATGCGGTCGGTGACGACCGGCTTGCCTTCCCAATCGGTGGTATAGGCCAGGCCGATGGTGCCGTCGGCGTTCCACGCGTCGGCCAGGGCTCGGTTGAACAGTTCCTCGGCGGCGCCAACCAGCGCGTTCTTCTCGTCTTCGCCGCGGTCGCAGCTCAGCGCGAACTGCGTGATCAGACGGGCCCATTCGATGCCGTGGCCGGGGGTCGCGCCATACGGCTTGAACTGGTCGTCCGGCTTGTCGCGGTTGCATTCCAGGTCGGGCTGCCAGTCGGAGGTGAAATGCTCCGGGATGCGCCACTCGTTGTGCGAAGCCCAATCGACGACATGGTCGACGATGCGGCCCGCGCGCTTGCGGTATTCCTCGTTGCCCGTCACGTCGGCGACGGCGAGGAACGCCTCGACGGTGTGCATGTTGGCGTTGATGCCGCGGTACGGGTCGAGTTCGGTGAATTCGGTGTTCCAGGTATCCACGGCGAGACCGGCCTCGTCATCCCAGAAGTGGGCGTCGTAGGTCTTCAGGGCTTCGTCGAGCAGCTCGTCGGCGCCCGGGCGGCCGATCAGCTTGGCGGAGGCGGAGGCGAGGATCACGAAGGCGTGCGTGTAGCAGATCTTGCCGGCGGCCGGAGTGCCGTCGACGGATACCGACGGGTACCATCCGCCGTTCACGTCGTCATGCAGCGGCCCGCGCAGGCCGTCGAGCGCCTTGTCCACCAGTTCGGCGGCACCGGGCTCGCCATGCAGGTAGCCCAGCGTGTAGACGTGGGCCATGCGGCAGGTGATCCAGGTGTGGATGTCCTGGGTCAGGTCGGGCTTGCCGTTGTCGTCCAGCCAGTAGGATCCGCCGTTCGGTGCCGGGAAATCGTGGCCGAAACGCAGCAGTTCATTGGTTTCGGATTCGAGAAGCTCAAGGTTCTCCTTGGATCCGAAGACGTATGCCTCGGGGGAGTACGTCATATGTCGGTGTCCTTCCTTGGACTGTCATCTCTGACAGTAACGTGATTAATACATTAATTATGTTAACTACTGAGGGCGCGGAAGTAAAGCCCGATCATAGCGTGTCGGGCAACGGCGTCCCATGCCGTTGTATGATGGCCGATCATCCTCTGACGCTTTTGCTCGCAACACGCCGATTCCTGCGGCCAGAACCGTCAATGGCGGCAATGAAAAAGGCGCCACCGCAGCGAATGCGATGACGCCTGAATTGTGGAGCTGCGGGGAATTGAACCCCGGTCCGGTAGCCGTACCCTCAGTCTTCTACGTGCGTAGTCTGCTGGCCGTGCGGCGGTTTTTCTGCCCCCATCCATATCGCAGACAACCGATGGCGGGCATATCCGCAGTCAAAGTCCCCGAATCACCCTGTGGCTCAATGACTCGGGCAAGTCTTCTTAACGACGCTCAGCACCTCCCCAAAGACGAGGAAGGGTGAACGGAGCGGCTGCTCGCTGGATTAAATCTGGCGCGAAGCTCAGGCAGCGAGAGCGAACTCAGTGCGGTTGGATTTAGCACTTATTCTTTTGCAGGGGACATCCACGAGCGGACCCTGCGTTCTCGGCACGCTTCCCTGCGACGAACAGGTCACCGTCGAAACCGATCAGCCCCTTTTGAATTATCACGTCCGAACGCATCCGGACTGCGACCATGAAGGTCGAGACACATGCTACCCGCGTGATGGCGGTTTTGGCAAATCCGCCCGGCGGGAAACGCCGCCGGGCGGATCCGTGCCGGGCCTCAGCGCTTGACTCGGATGTCGAAATAGTCCATGACCAGCTCGCAGAACATCATGTTCGCCCAGCTGAACCATTCTCGCGTGTATTTGTCCGGGTCGTCGACGTCGAAGCTTTCATGCATGAGATGCGTGCCTGCGTCGGTGGCGACGAGCTGGTCGAGGATGCGTTCCTTCTCGCCCTTGTCGTCCGTGGTCATGCCCTCCATGGCCATGGCGATCGGCCAGATGTACCGTTCGGGCGTGTGTGAGGAGCCGATGCCCTTCGCGTATGCGCCCTCGTAGTAGTAGGGGTTTTCGCTGCTGAGCAGCGTGCGGCGGGTCGCCTGGTACAGCGGGTCGGAGGCGTCGCAGAAGCCGAGATACGGCGCGGCGATGAGATTGGGGACGTTGCTGTCGTCCATGATGACGGAATGCCCCAGGCCGTCGACTTCGTAGGCGTAGACGTCCTCGCCTGCGGCGTTCTTCACGATGGCGTGGCCGCGGATGCCGTCGAGGATGCTGGATTTCAGCCGTGAGGCGCGTCCGGCGATTTCGGCGTCGTCGAGAATCGTGGTGAAGATGCGTTCGAGGTAGTCCATGGCCACGGATGCGAACATGTTGGACGGCACGAGATACTGGTAGATGCAGGAGTCGTCGCTCGGGCGGAACCCGGACCATGTCATGCCGGTGACGGCGACGGGCGTGCCTTTGCCGTCGTTGACCAACGTGTCGCGTTCGCAGTCGGTCTGCCGGATGAAATAGTAGGGGGACCGCGAGTGGTCGAGTTCGGTTTCGAACACGTCGAGGATGCGGCGTGCGCCGTTGACGAACGCTTCGTCGAATTGTTCGGTGCACCCCGTGTTGGCGTGGAGCAGCCATGCCAGCTGAATGGGGTAGCATAGCGAGTCCACTTCGTATTTGCGCTCCCACAGCCATGGGCTGAAGGAGTCGGTCCGGTCGTCCGGGTCCCATGTGGCGCCGTTGTCGGTTTCGTTGAAGGCGTTCGCGTACGGGTCGATGTTGATGTAGCGGAATTGGCGTTTGACCAGGCCGCAGATCATGTCCTTGAGGTCGTCGTCGTGGCCCGCGATGACCAGGTACGGCCGCATCTGCGCGGTCGAATCGCACAGCCACATCGCCGGAATGTCGCCGGTGAGCAGAAACGTGGTGCCGTCATCGAGCCGTTTGACGGTGGTGGTCAGGGTGTTGGCGAATGCCGCGTTGAAGTTCTCCGCCCAGTTCGCGTGTTCGCTGCCGCACAGTTCGGTGATGTGATGCATGAATTCGGTGACTGATTGCGGTACTGCTGCTGTGCCCATATCAACTTCCTTGTTAATGATGTTAACTAATAAACTCCGTTTAGCATTGTAGCAACAGTGGTCGTCCGCAACGCGAAAGGCCTGTGATGTTTTCGCGGGTGTCCCGCGGAGCCATCACAGGCCTTGCCGTAGAGATGCGTGAATGGGCTTTATTTCGCGGCTTCGGCGACGTAGTCGGTGACGCCGTCCTCCGGGTAGGTCGGCCAGGCGCCGGCCTGGGTGCAGACGAATGCCGCGGTGTTGACCGCGGTGCGGTGCGCGTCGGCCATCGGGGCGCCGTTGAGGATGCGGCCGGTGAACGAGCCGGAGAAGGAGTCGCCGGCGCCGACGGTGTCGACGACCTCGACGTGCGGCGTCTTGATGGTGGAGTGCTCGCCGTCCTTGGACATGATCGTGGAGAACGTCGATCCGCCGGTGAGGATGATGTAGTCCAGGTCGAAATTCTCGATGAACCAGCGGCAGGCGTCGTCGTCGGAGCCTGCCGGAATGTCGAACATGCCGCGCATCAGCAGCAGCTCGTCGTCGTTGATCTTGAACACGGTGGCCAGATTCAGCAGCTCTTCGATGAGCTCCTTGGAATACTGGTCGCCGCGCAGATTGATGTCGAAGAACTTCAGCGCGCCCGGCTTGGCGTGGCGCAGCAGCTCGACGATGGTGTCGTGGGATTCCTCGGAGCGCAGACCCAGCGTGCCGAAGCAGATGGCGTCCGCCTTGCCGGCCAGGTCGGTCAGCTCGTCGGTCAGATGAATGTGGTCCCATGCGACGTTCTTGACGATGGTGTATTCCGGGATGCCGTTGTTCAATGCGACGTCGACGGTGCCGGTCGGCCATTCGTTGTACTGCAGGACCGCGTTGATGCCGGCGGTTTCGGCGGCTGCGGCCAGCTCGTGGCCGAGCTCGTCGTCGCCCACCGCGCTGATCGCATAGCCTTCGGCGCCGTTCTGGGCCGCATGGTATGCGAAGTTGACGGGGGCGCCGCCTGCGCGCTTGCCGGTGGGGAGCATGTCCCACAGCAGTTCTCCGAGGGAGAGGACGATTGGCTTGCTCATGGTGGTTTCCTTTCTTCGTGGAGTGTTTCTGGTGTGAAACGGTTAATTGAGTTCGAAGAACATCGATGGGTGTTCCAGGAAATTCGTGATGGCCACGGCCGCGGCGCCTGAAGTGGCCGCATCCGTGGGCAGGGTGGATAGGGATATCGTCGTGGTCTGCGCCAATTGGGGGATGACGTGGCGTTTGACCACGGAATTGACTTCGTCGAGCAGCATCCGCCCCGCCTGGGAGAGGATGTCGCCCATGATGATGCGCGACGGGTTGAACATGTTGATGATGGTGACGCATCCGTAGCCGATGTATTGTGCGACGCCGCGCACGAGGTCCAGCGCCTCCTCGTTTCCCGCGTCGGCGCTGTTGAACAGTGCGCTGCATGCCTGGGCGTGGGTCAGTTCGGCGTAGTCGGGGACGATGGTCGGATTGTCCTGCAGCAGGTCGTGTACGGCGACGGCGGAGCAGTAGCGTTCGAGGCAGCCGACGTTGCCGCAGTCGCAGGGGATTCCGTCGGGGTCGATGCTGACATGGCCCAGTTCGCATGCTGTGCCGCGCGCTCCGTGGAAGAGCTCGCCGTGGCTGATGATCCCCAGTCCGATGCCTTCGCCGAGCAGGTAGTAGGCGAGGTCGTCGCCGTCCACGTCGTGGTTGAACAGATGCTGGGCCAGCGCGCCTGCGCGCGCGTCCTGCTCGACGAATACGGGGATGTCGAAGCGGTTGATGAATTCGTCAATGAAGTTGACTTTTTTCCAGCCCTGCATCGACGAGACGACTGCGGTGTGGCCGGCGTCGCGCAGATAGGGGCCCGGCACGGCCATGCCGACGGCGACGATTCGTGGGTCGTCGCGGGTGAGCGCCCCGATTTCGTTGCGGATCCGCCGCACGGTTTCCTGGATGCGGTCTTCGTGCACGGTGGGCAGGTCGATCAGTGAGATCTGCGTGCCGCCCAGGTCGAAGACGCCGATCTGCACGAGGCTGCGCGCGAATTTGACGCCGATGACGTGATATTTGCCGTTGTCGAGGGCCAGTCCGATGGAGCGCCGGTTTTTGATGCCTTCAAGGTCGCCGGTTTCCTCGATGATGCCGGCTTCGAGCAGTTTCGCTGTGATCTTGGTGATGGCGGCGGGCGTCAGTTCGAGGGCTTTGGCGATTTGGGCCCGCGAGCTGACTCCGTTGCGGTATAGGTGGCGCAGGATGCGCGATCGGTTGGTTTCTGACATGCTGGCTTGTTGGGCGTTGCCGTTGGCCATGATCGACACCTCCTGCGCTGCCTGCTGCGTGCGCCGTTGAAACGCGTTATATGAAAACAGTTTATATATTAACGATGTTAACAACCTGATGGTAGTCCGACACGCCGGTATGGCGACCGTTTTCCGAATCCGGGAAGTCCCGAAATGCCTCATGCCGTTCGCGACGTTCCGGACGCGCGGCCGGCGTCGACGCCCAAGGCGTCTGCGATACCAATAATACTTATATAAGGCAAAAATTCATCGAAGGAGATGCAATGATTGTTGAAATCGCGGTGCAGGACCTTGAAGGCGCACGCATTGCATATGAAGAAGGGGCCGACCGCGTCGAATTGTGTGCCGCGCTGGGGGCGACGGGTGGCCTTACGCCAAGTCTCGCGATGATCGAGGCGTGCGCGGAGGTCGGCCTGCCGCAGGGCGTGCAGGTGCTGGTGCGCCCCCGCGCGGGGTCTTTTGTCTTCGCCGACGACGAAAAGCGGGTGCAGCTGCGCGACGTGAGGCATGCGATCGGCGCGGGCGCGTCGGGCGTCGTGGTCGGAGGCCTGGACGCGGCCGGTCGCATCGACGTCCCCTTCGCGGCGGCGTTGGCTCAAGCGGCGCATGATGAGGCGGGGCGGCATGGGCGGAGTGTGCAGGTCGCATATCATCGCGCATTCGACATGGTGCCCGACCGCATCGAGGCTTTGGACGGGCTGATCGGGATCGGCTATACGCGGGTGCTGACGTCCGGCGGCGCTTGCGACGCGCCGAGCGGGGCGGAGTCCCTTGCCGAACTTGCCCGCCATGCGGCCGGCCGTATCGAAATACAGGCGGGCGGCGGCGTTCGGCCGGACAACGTGGAGCGGGTGCTGTCCTGCGGCGTGGATGCGGTCCATCTGTCGGCGAAGCGCGTCGTGGCGGCCGACGGCGGCCCCGGCGGCGGTGGCGATGCCGGAATCGAACGGACCGATCGCGATGCGGTGCGCCGCGTCGTCGCGATCGTGCGTCGTTGGCGGGGAACGCCGACGACGCGTGAATGACGACGTCGTGGCGTATCGTTGAATATGAAAAGGTGGTTAACGATTTGACGTCGTAGTCAGATCGAAATAATAAAGAAAGGTTGATATCATGCCTGAAATCGTTATCGTGAAGGATGAGGCGCAAGCCGGTGAGATCTACGCCCGATGCGTGGCCGACCTGATCAAGGCGAAACCGAACGCGGTGCTGGGCCTGGCCACGGGATCCAGTCCGCTGGCGGCCTATAAGGCGCTCGCCAAAGTCGTCAAGGAAGAGTCGATCGACGTTTCCGACGTGCAGGGCTTCGCGCTGGACGAATACATCGGATTGCCGCTGTCCCATCCCGAGTCCTATCACAGCACGATCCACCGCACGGTCGTCGAGCCGCTGGGACTGGATCCTCAGCGGGTCCACGTTCCGGGAGACGTGCTCAACGGCGCTCCTCTGGAGGACGGCGACCTCATCCGCAATGCCGGCGCGGACTATGACGCGGCCATCGAAGCCGCCGGCGGCATTGATGTGCAGATCCTCGGCATCGGCACGGACGGGCATGTCGGCTTCAACGAGCCGGGCTCGTCGCTGTCTTCCGGCACCCGAATCAAGACGCTGGCGGAACAGACCCGCATCGACAACGCCCGCTTCTTCGACGACGACATCAATCAGGTGCCGACCCACTGCATCACTCAGGGCATCGGCACGATTCTGCGCGCCCGCCATCTGGTGCTGCTGGCCTTCGGCGCAGGCAAGGCCGAAGCCATCGCGGAAACCGTCGAAGGCGGGGTCTCCGCGTTCTGCCCGGCCTCGGCGCTGCAGCTGCATCCGCATGCCACCGTCATCGTGGACGAGGCCGCGGCCTCCCGCCTGCGTCACAAGGACTACTACAAGTACGCGTTCGAGCACAAGCCGGCCTGGCAGGGCATCTGATCGCTCTCGGACTTTCATCGGATATAAGGAGCATGCATGGAATCTCGTGAGCAAACAGTCGCACATGTGACTTCGGCGCTGAAGGGCGCTCCGGGGAGGATCGCCATTCGAGGCGCCCGCAAGGTCGACGCTCGCGGCGTGCAGGATCATTTCTGGATCGTCTCCGACGGCGGCGTGATCGTCGCCACCGGCACGAACGAAGAGGAATTCGATTCGGCCTGCCGTTCGATCGGCGTCGACCCCGCCGATTCATCCTCGGTCATCGACGCTTCCGGCTGGCTGATGACGCCGGGCTACATCGACATTCACGCCCACGGCTCGTGGGAGAAATCGTTCGACGACGGCCCCGACGGCATCGATATAGCCCGTGCCGGCCATGCCGTGCACGGCACCACGCGTCAGGTGCTGTCGCTGATCACCAATCCGATCGATGTGATGTGCGACAATCTGCGCAACGTGCGCGCGAAAATGGATGAACGCCCAGATGTGCTCGGCGCCCATCTGGAAGGCCCGTTCCTTTCCCTGAAGCGCAAGGGCGCGCATGATCCGGAATGCCTGAAGGATCCCGTTCCGGAGTTGGTCGAAGAACTGCTCGAGGCCGCCGACGGCTGCCTCCGTCAGATCACGATCGCGCCGGAGCTGCCGCACGGCATCGGCGCCATCAAGCAGTTCGCCGCGGCCGGCGTGGTGCCTGCAGTGGGGCATTGCGACGCCGATTATGATATGGCGAAGCGCGGATTCGATGCCGGCGCGGGTCTGGTCACGCATATGTTCAACGCGATGAACGGCCTGCATCATCGCGAGCCGGGTCCGATTCCGGCGGCGGTCGAAGATCCTCGGGTCACCATCGAGCTGATCAATGACGGCTTCCACGTCGCCAATCCAATGGTCAGGCTCGGCTTCGCGTTCGCCCCGCATCGTACGGCATTCGTCACCGACGCCATGGCGGCCACCGATTGCCCGGACGGCCCCTACAAGTTGGGCGCGTTGGACGTCAACGTCGTCGACGGCCACGCCAGACTGGTCTCGAACGGCGCCATTGCCGGTTCGACGTTGCTGCTTGAGGTCGCGGTGCGGCGCGCTGTGCTGGAACTGGGCATCGGAGAGGCGGAAGCGGTGGAGGCGGCGACCTTGACGGGCGCGAAGGTGTTCGGCTTCGACAAGCCGAATCCGGTTACCGGAGCCCCCATCGGACTGCTCGCCCCGGGCTTCGCCGCCGACGTATTGTTGACCGATCCGGCGACATGGAAGGTGGACTCCGTGTGGTGCGCCGGCAGGAGACTGCGCTGAGACGCAGCGTTTGACGGGACGATGGCGTTCGGCGGAAACAATATGACACCGTCCCGCCGTTCGTTCTGATATCGGGTGGTCGTCATCCGCGGCATGTGCTGCGGATGACGGCCACCTGTTTCATTATGTGGGCTTTTCGTCCGTTCTGTCTCACGATATGAAAGTTACGGGCAGGTTACGCACCCAGGCGCAATACGTTGTTACACAGTCAAGGTTGCAGCAGCCAAAAGCGTTTGCCCTTTCTGAACATCATGTCACGCATGATTCTGTACGGACCTGCAAGAGTTCCTTGGCGACATAACCCGTTTTCCCCGCCGTTCAATCATCGAATTCTTCGCTTGCGGGACGGGTATCGATGCTAGAGAGAGAGGATTCCATCGTGAATCGCAAGAAGATTATCGCTGCGATCGCATCCGTCGCGGCCGTGGCTTCGCTGGCCGCCTGCGGTGGCGTGAAGGATGACGCTGCAAACACCGCTGCCGATTCGAACACCATCACCATCGGCACCACCGATAAGATCACCAGCCTCGACCCTGCGGGCTCCTACGATAACGGTTCCTACGCCGTGCAGATTCAGGTGTTCCCGTTCCTGTACGCCCAGGATTACAACACCTCCGAACTGTCCGCGGACATCGCCGCGGATGACGGCACCTGGAGCGAAGACGGCACGGAATTCACCGTCAAGCTCAAGGAAGGCCTGAAGTTCGCCAACGGCAACGATCTGACCGCATCCGACGTCAAGTTCTCCTTCGACCGCATCAAGACCATCAACAACGAGAACGGCCCGGTCTCCCTGCTGGCCAACATCGAATCCGTTGAAGCTCCGGACGACACCACCGTGGTGTTCAAGGCCGCCGTCCCGTTCGACGTGACGCTGAAGCAGGTGCTCTCCAGCCCGGCCGGCCCGATCGTGGACGAAGACGTGTTCAGCGGCACCGAACTGACCGACGCCGACACCATCGTCAAAGGCAACGCGTTCGCCGGCCCGTACAAGCTGACCTCCTTCACCCTCAACGAATCCGCGGCCTACGCCAAGAACGATTCCTATGAAGGCCTGACCCCGGCCGAGAACGACACCGTGCAGGTGCAGTACTACGCCGACGCCTCCAATCTGAAGATGGCGGTCCAGCAGGGGCAGATCGATGTGGCGTACCGCTCCCTGAGCCCGACCGATATCGAGGATCTGTCCAAGGACGACAACGTCAACATCGTCTCCGGCCCGGGCGGCGAGGAGCGCTTCATCGCCTTCAACATGAAGCTCCAGCCGTATGGCGAATCCCAGCCGGACGCCGATGCGAACAAGGCCAAGGCCGTGCGCCAGGCCGTCGCGAACCTGATCGATCGCGAGGAGCTCGCCACCAAGGTGTACAAGGACACCTACACTCCGATGTACTCCTTCATTCCGGACGGTCTGGACGGCCATGAGGATACGCTGAAGGACGCTTACGGCGAAGACGGCAAGCCGAGCCTCGACAAGGCCAAGAAGGTTCTTGAGGACGCCGGCGTCGAAACCCCGGTGAAGCTCAGCCTGCAGTACAACGGCGACCACTACGGTTCCAGCTCCGCCGACGAATACGCTGCCATCAAGAACCAGCTTGAGGAAGGCGGCCTGTTCGAAATCGACCTGCAGCAGACCGAATGGACGCAGTTCAATGAGCAGCGCGTCGTCACCGATGACTCCGACGGCGCCTACCCGGCCTACCAGCTCGGCTGGTTCCCGGACTACTCCGACCCGGACAACTACCTGTCCCCGTTCTTCCGCGACGGCAATTTCGTCATGAACGGCTACTCCAACTCGGAGATCAACGACCTGATCGTCGCCCAGGCCGGCGAGCAGGATCACGACAAGCGCATCGAAATGCTGAAGCAGATCCAGCAGCTTGAAACCGAGGACCTGTCCACCATCCCGCTGCTGCAGGGCGCACAGACGGCGGTCACCGGTAAGAACATCGACGGCGTGGTGCTTGACGCCTCCTTCCGCTTCCGTTACTCGTCCGTGACGAAGTCCTGAACGGCTTGAACGAGTAAGGCGTCGATGATGACGAATGCCGGGCTTTCCGCACGCTGATCGGAATTCCCGGCATTCGTCGTCGATGCATATGGGCTTTCGGCCTTCTCCTCTTCCCCTTCATTCTTCCCCTCCACACGTGCCAAGCCAAGGAGCTTTGAGTGTCCCACAACAACGTCAAGGCCGAGTCGGTCGATCGGGCCCCCGCCAAGAAGGCGGCGGATCGGCCGCAGGCCAAGAAAAACAGAATCTCCAGTGGATTCTTCAAATTCGTATTGACCCGATTCCTGCTCATCATCCCGACGGTGTTCATCCTCGTCACCATCGTATTCTTCGTCATGCGCGCCACCGGCGACCCGATTTCCGCCGCCATGGGCGGACGCCTGACGCCCGACGAACTGCAGCGGCGCATTCACGAAGCCGGCTACGACCGTCCGCTGATCGTGCAGTACATCGAATACCTGTCCAACCTGCTGCACGGCGATCTGGGCACCACATTGACCGACAACCAGCCGGTCATCTCCATCCTGACCCATTACGGCGCGGCCACGTTCGAGCTGGCGTTCCTCTCGCTGATCGTCGCATTGATCGTAGGCATCGGCCTGGGCCGTGTCGCAGCCCGCCGGCGCGACCGTGGCGCCGACGCGGGCATCCGTACCTTCGCCATCCTGTGCTACGCCACCCCTGTGTTCTTCCTTGGCCTGGTTCTGAAGCTGATCTTCTCCGTATGGCTGGGCGTGCTGCCAAGCTCCGGCCGCGCCTCGCTTTCCAGCCAGATGCAATTCGAACGTCTGGTCAGCCCGACCGGCTTCTACATCATCGACGCGCTGCAGTTGGGGGATACGACCGTGCTGGTCGATGTCCTGCAGCATGCCGTGCTTCCGGCCCTCGCGCTGGGCCTGCTGACCGCAGGCGTGTTCATCCGTCTGGTCCGCACCAATGTCATCTCCACCTACAATTCCGGCTACGTCGAAGCCGCACGTTCCCGTGGCGTTTCGGAGAAGCGCCTGTTGTCCAAGCATGCGTGGAAGCCTGCGCTGATACCGATCATCACCGTCATGGGCATGCAGATCGCACTGATGCTCGCCGGCGCCGTGCTGACCGAAACCACCTTCGAATGGAAGGGCCTCGGCTTCATGCTGTCCAACTATCTGAAGGCGCGTGATTTCGCCGCCGTGCAGGGCATTGTGATTCTGATCGCCATTATCGTGGCCGTCGTCAACTTCATCGTTGATGTGATCAGCGCCCTGATCGATCCGAGAGTGAGGTACTGACGATGAGCGAAACCACAGTCACCGTCCCGGGCGACAAGCGCCTGAAGAATTTGAAAGTCACCAAGCCTACGCCATGGTTTTCCAAGCTTCCCGTCGTCCGCGATCTGAAAATCGCAGTCGGCTGGCAGAAGGCCATGCTGATCGTCGGCTTGTCCATCACCGCCATCTTCCTGCTGATCGCCATCTTCGCACCGCTGATCGCTCCATACGGATACGCGCAGCTGAAGGACGATAACGGTGTGGCGTTCCCGGCGCAGGCCGCTCCGAGCGCCGAACATATCTGGGGCACCACCGTCGGCGGCTACGACGTGTTCAGCCGCACCATATGGGGCGCTCGTACCGCGGTCATCGCCATCATCATCGCGGTGCTGCTGTCGATTTTCGCCGGCGTGCTGCTGGGCCTCGTCTCCGGCTACTTCGGCGGATGGATCGATCGTATTCTTGTCGTTATCGCCGATGCTGTCTACTCCTTCCCGTCGCTGCTGCTCGCCATTCTGATGGCAATCATGATTTCCGGCGGCCAGTCCAGCCTTTGGGGCGGCATCCTCGCTTCCGGCATCTCCATCACCGTTGTGTACATTCCGCAGTATTTCCGTACCATTCGCGCCGAAGTCATCCGCATCAAGAATTCCGCGTATGTGGAATCGGCGAAGGTCGTCGGCGCTTCCACATGGCGCATCATGACCCGCCACCTGTTGAAGAATTCCACGCGAACCCTGCCGGTTATTCTGACGCTGAACTCCTCCGAAGCGATTCTGACGCTCGCAGGCCTGGGTTTCCTGGGCTTCGGCATCGAACCGACCGCGGCCGCCGAATGGGGCTATGATCTGAACCGTTCCGTCACCGACGTCACCGCCGGCATCTGGTGGACCGCAATCTTCCCGGGTCTTGCAATCGTGCTGATCGTGTTGGGCATCACCCTGGTCGGCGAATCTCTTAACGATCTGGCCGATCCGCGTCTGCGTGCCCGCAAGTCCGCTGGCGAAGTGGTCGGATCCATCGAAGACACCTCCGTCGATCCGAGCGAAAAGCCAAGCAGCGACAATCAGGTGATGGCTGAATTGGCCTCACGCAATCCGAAGGCTTCCGCCGATGATTTCGCCAGTGTCGTCACCGACGCGCCGGGCGATTTGGCGGATGCCGCATACGAGGCAGGAAAGGAACAGTAAGCCATGAGCGACGAAAACACTACTGTGGCAGACGGCAATCTCGCCGAAATCAAAGGCCTGAGCGTTTCGTTCATGACGGACGCCGGTTCCATTCGCGCCATCGACAACATCGACTTCGTCATTCCGCGTAAAACCGTGGTCGGCGTGGTCGGCGAATCCGGCTCCGGCAAGTCCGTGACCGCTCGCTCCATCATCAAGCTGCTGCCGGAAACGGCAACCACATCCGGTGCGATCTATCTGTCGAACCGTGAAGGCACCGACCAGATGGATGTGCTGGCATTGAGTGGCGAAGATCTTCGTCGCATGCGCGGTGAAGAAGCGGCCATGGTGTTCCAGGAGCCGAATTCCGTGCTGAATCCGGTCTATACGATCGGCTGGCAGATCGAGGAGGGCCTGCGCGCCCACGGCTGCACCGACAAGAAGGAACTGCGCGCCAAGTCCATCGAAATTCTGAAGAAGGTCGGCATTCCGGACGCGGAAACCCGTGTCGACTACTATCCGCATCAGTTCTCGGGCGGTCAGAAGCAGCGCATCGTCATCGCCATGGCGTTGGTGCTGAATCCCGGCCTGATTCTGGCCGACGAACCGACCACCGCGCTTGACGTGACCGTTCAGGCTGAAATCCTCGACCTGTTGCGTTTGGCCCGTGACGAATTCGGCGCCTCCGTACTGATCATCACGCACAACATGGGTGTCGTCGCCGATCTGGCCGATCAGGTTGTGGTCATGTACCGCGGCCATGTGGTCGAACAGGGCACCGTGGAACAGGTCTTCTACAATCCACAGGACGATTACACAAAGCGTCTGCTTGCCTCCGTGCCGCGCATCGGTCAGAAGCTGACCGTGCACGACAAGGAAGGTAATGTCGTCGAGCGCAAGAAGGATTGGCATGAACAGCCGGTGGTGGTCGAAGCCAAGGGGCTGACCATCACGTATCCAGGTCATCTCATGCAGCCTGACTTCAAGGCCGTTGACGGCATCGATTTCACGATTCGCCGTTCCGAAGTATTGGGTCTTGTAGGTGAATCCGGTTCCGGCAAGTCCACCACGGGGCGTGCCATCGCTGGCCTGCAGAAGGTTTCCGGCGGCTCCCTGAACGTGCTCGGCGTGGAAATGAACGGTGTGAAGGAACGCCGGTTCAAGCCGAAGCGCGCCGATATCGGTTTCGTGTTCCAGGATCCGGGTAGCTCCTTCAATCCGCTGATGACCATCGCCGAAAACGTGGCCGAGCCGTTGCTAGTGCATAAGAAGTATTCCTCGGTCGCCGACGCCCGCAATTATGTGGGCGATCTGTTGGAAATGGTGCAGTTGCCGCGCGCATATATGAACCGTTTCCCGCATGAGCTTTCCGGCGGCCAACGTCAGCGCGCCTCGCTTGCTCGCGCCTTGGCGTTGAAGCCGAGCCTGCTGATCGCCGATGAGCCGACTTCGGCTCTTGACGTTTCCGTGCAGGCCAAGGTTTTGGAACTGTTCAAGACCCTGCAGGTCGAAATCGGTTTCGCCTGCCTGTTCATCACCCACGATCTCGCCGTCGTCGACATGCTCGCCGACCGCATCATGGTGATGCACAAGGGCAAAATCGTTGAACATGGCGATGCTGATCAGATCATGCAGCATCCGAGCGATCCGTACACGCAGAAGCTGTTGGCTTCGTTGCCGGTGCCCGATCCGCGTGAACAGCGTCTGCATCGCGAGCATCTGCACGAGCTGCTGGCCCGCGAGGCGTGAGTTCGCACAGTCGATCATGTGATGGGGAAGAACATGACCGGCGAAAGATTTGCCAAGCTTACCCTTCCCTCTCCTAATCAATCAGCGTATATCGTGTACGCGGCGTCCAAAAGATTGCCGTTGCGCATGGTGTGCGCTGATTTTGTATTTCTGCAGAATACGGTTTTATCAAGGAATTCTTATAATGGGGTTCTTATAACGACAATGCAATGCCGCATGATTACAAGGTAACGAGGAGGTTTCTTTGCTGCACCAAAATGAAGAGGCGGTCACACATACCGGTGCCCGTTCACAGGAATCCGTTCCGATACTGATTCCCCAGCCGAAATCAGCTGACTTCTCCGGTGAAACCTTCCTGCTACCGTATGCTGGAAGAATCGTTGAATATGAGGAATGCGGCGACGCTGCCAACGTGTACGCCCGCCAATTGGCCGACGATATCAAAAACGCGACCGGCATCGCCTGGGACATTGCGAAAGGCCGGTCATGGCATGCGTTCATCGCATTGCGCATCAACGCTGCCATTGCGGCGCAAGGCTATCATCTGCGCATCGCCTCCGACGGCATCATCGTGGAAGGCGGTGACGCGGAAGGCTTGCGCAACGGCGTGCAGACGCTGCGCCAAATCATCCGTCAATCCGCGCCTGCAATGCCGGTCGGTGACATCGAAGACCTGCCCGACTACACGACGCGCGGCTACTATCTCGACGTCACCCGCGGCCGCGTGCCCACCATGCAATGGCTGAAAACCTGGGCCGACAAGCTGTGCCTGTACAAATACAATCAGCTGCAACTGTATATCGAACACACGTTTATGTTCGATGGCATGAGTGAAACATGGCGTGGAACAAGTCCGCTCACACCCGCGCAGATCATGGAATTCGACGAATACTGCGCGGCGCGCGGCATTGAATTGGTGCCGTCCGTGTCTACATTTGGGCATCACTATATGGCGTTGCGCACGAAGGAGCTGCGCGGCTTGAGTGAATTCCCGCAGGACGCCGACCGCGCGTACAGTTTCATCGAGCGTATGGAACATCACACGTTGAATGTCACAAACGATGAGGCGTTCGCATTTTCTACGCGGCTGATTGAACAGTATTTGGAACTGTTCCACACGAAGAAATTCAATATTTGTGCGGATGAAACTTTCGATTTGGGCAAGGGCGAGTCGAAGGCGCTCGCCGACGAAATCGGTGTGGGTGCGATGTATGCGCAGTATGTGACGCGCCTGTGCGAATATTTGTCCGAACGTGGCCACGAGCCGATGATGTGGGGCGATATCGCCGTGCAGATGCCGCAGATTCTGGACCAGTTGCCGAAGAATGTGATGCTGCTCAACTGGCAGTATGACGCTGACGTGACCGATGAAAAAGTGCGGCTTGTCGCCGAATCGGGTGCAAGGCAGATCGTGTGTCCGGCGGTGCAATGCTGGAATTCGCTGCTGCCGCGTCTGGGCGACGCCTGGCATAACATCTCCCGAATGGCACGATATGGCGCGCAATATGGTGCGGTCGGCATCCTGATTACCGATTGGGGAGACTATGGGCATGTGAACGATCCGCATATGGCGGTGCCCGGCATGATATATGGTGCGCAATGCGCTTGGAATGCTGCGAATTCCGATGATGATGCGGATGCGGTGAACGCTGCCGTTTCGACATTGGAATACGGCGATGTCTCCGGCATGATGTTGTCGGCGTTGGTCAAGGCCACGCGCGAAGTGTCTTTTGGGTGGGATGACGCCGTCCGATACGTGGAATTGGATGCCGGAAACGGCGTGCTGAACATGGATGTACTGTATTCGATTTGGAATTTGAAGGATGAGCAGCGCGCATGGCTGCGCGACAGCGATATGCTGGCGCAGGCACGGGATCGTTATCTGATCGCGTTCGCGAATCGGATCGGCCGTGCCGAAAGCGCGAACGCCGCATTGGATGGCATTGAACGGCGGACATGTGCAGCGTTGGCCGACGCTCGCGGTGAACATGCCATGATGATGCGCGCGTTACGTATAGCATTCGCAGGCCAGCGATTACTGAATCTGACAGGCCTGCATTTGCTGCAGCAGGTCGACGTGGCAACAGGCCTGGATGATGATGCGGATGGCGGAATAACCGATACCGAGCTGGCTCGCGCATTGGAAATGTGGGGCGAACAATATGCGATCGCATGGCGTTCCGTCAGTGAAGAATCGGAATTGAGACGCGTCCTCAGCACGGTGTGGCGCTGTGCCGACGCATTGCGGTAACGCCTTCACGGCCCCACGTCGCATAAGCCGTGGAACACGACGGTTGACGCGAACGCTTGCGAAGCGTCGCCTATAGTCGCAACTAGTCACGGATAGTTGAGTGGGCTGAGACGCGAATATCGTCGTCCCAGCCCACGTTTCTGATACCAATATTAAATGGTCATCAATCAATATTGTTTGCCGCCACAGCGAAACAGCGCATGCGCATCGCCATTGGCCTTATTCGCCATGTATTGACGGAACAAAGCGAGACGTTCGACGCTGCTGGGCACCATCGGCTCCGGCAGATCATCCAGATCGAACCATCCGACTTCAAGGCTTTCCTCGTCGCCGATGAACGGCGTATGGTTGCCTCCCGGCTTCAACGCGCACAGGAACGAATGATCCATATACTGCGTGACATCGCCGTTGTTGTAGATCACTTGCTCGGCGTCGGAAGTGACCGACACCAAATCGGTGACGATGACGTCCAAGCCGGTTTCTTCCTTCGACTCACGTATCACCGTGTCGGCAGGCTGCTCGCCCGGTTCGTTGATGCCGCAAATCAGCGCCCACTTGCCGTTATCCGAACGGCGTTCCAACAACACCTTGCCTTCATCATTGAGAAGGATGCCGGTGACGCCGATCAGCCACAAAGGATCATGGCCGATCTTCTTGCGCAGCTCCAACACGAAATCCGGTGTAGGCATGGCAATATCTCCTTGCTACTACAGGCAGGGCCGGCCGCACGAAGTCGCACAGCCGGCCCTGTAATATCACCGTCAGTTCTTCTGGGCGGCCATATCGGCCATCCAGTCCTCAACATCCTCGATGGTCTTCGGGATATCGATGGAAATCCACTCCGGGCCATGCTCGGTCATCAGCACATCGTCCTCGATACGAACGCCGATACCGCGGAATTCCGGCGGAACCAGCAGATCGTTCTCCTTGAAGTACAGGCCGGGCTCGATGGTGAAAATCATGCCCGGGCGAATCTTCGCACCCTGATACTCGTCGTAGCGGGCCTGCGCGCAATCATGCACGTCAAGACCAAGATGATGCGCGCAACCGCATGCATGCCAACGACGATGCTGCTGGCCTTCGGGGGAGAGCGACTCTTCGACGCTCACCGGCAGAATGCCCCAATCATGCAGCTTCTCGGCCAGCACACGCATCACCGCATGATGAATGTCGGAATAGGTGGCGCCGACCTGCGCGGCCTCAAAACCGGCGGCCTGGGCATCCAGCACCGTCTGGTAGATGTCGCGCTGCAAATCGGTGAACTTGCCGTTCGTTGGGAACGTACGCGTGATATCAGCCGTATACAGGCTGTCGGTCTCCACACCGGCGTCGATCAACAGCAGGTCGCCGTTGCGCACCACACCCGTGTTGCGCATCCAATGCAGGATCGGCGCATGCGGGCCGGACGCGATGATCGTGTCATAGCCGACCTCATTGCCTTCCTCGCGGGACACCGCGTTGAACGCGCCCTCCAGCATGCGTTCGGAACGCGGCAGGTCGACGACGCTCGGCAGCTTGCGCAGAATATTGTCGAAGCCCTTCTTCGTGGCGGCCACGGCCTTGCGCATTTCGCCGATCTCATACTCGTCCTTGCACATGCGGGCTTCGGCGGCGAATTCGTGCAGCTTGTCGTCATCGGCGGCGTTCTTGTCCGGATCGGCATAGCCGTTCGCCTCACGGGCCTGCTCGACCAGTGCGGTGATTTCGGCGTCGGCCTCGCGAATCACACGCACGCGCACGGCGCCGGCTTCAGTGCCGACATCTTTGCCCAACGCGTCCGGCAGCTGCGCGATGTCATGCGTTTCGATGCCGGTCATCGCGGCCAATTCCTTCAGGCCGGCGCGGGCGCCCACCCAATACTCGCCGTAATGAGCGTTCGTGTAATATTCCTCGGTGGAATTGTCGGCGCGCGGTGCAACATACAGCACGGCGTCATGCGTCTTGCCGGCCTTTGCCTCATCCGAATCCGGGTCGACCGGGTTCAGCACGAGCACTGCTCCCGCCTCATAATCCTGGCCCAAGCCCGTGTAATAGGCGAACGTCGTATCCGGACGGAAGGCGTAATCGCAATCATTGCTGCGCACCTTCGGCTGACCGGCCGGAATGACGATGCGCTCGCCGGGGAAGCGGCGGCCCAGAGCCTCGAGACGTGCCGGTGTGTACTTGCTCGACTCGAGCGGCTCGATTTCCGGCTCCTGATTGTCCCAACCGGTGGTCATGAATTCCTTGAACGTCTCCCCGGTCGGACGCAGCGTGCGGTTGTTCACACGGTCGTCGATCGCCTGATCCGCGCCCGGGGCCTGCGCGGCCTCAAGCGCCTCGTATTCCTTGTCCTTTTCAGTGATGCTCATCGCCACTCCTCGTCGATGGTTACTACCGCTCTCATCCTAGTCGCAACGGGTATTTTGTCCATTCGAAGAGCGGACAATACCTCACCGGCATCTTCCGTTTTCAGCAAAGCCCGTTCCCGTCCCGCCACGCCTGCGCGAGACGCATCGTCAACGCGACGCTGCCCACGTTATATCCGGCGCACGCATACAGGCCGATATCGCGCGGCTGCGTCGCATCGAACAACACCATCAGCGGCAGAGCGGAAGGATCGACATACATGCGACGAGCCAGCCGCTCATGAATCACGTCGAAATCCGCGGAAACGCATCGCATCTTCGGCATCGCCCTCATCACCGTGCGCAGCATGCCGTCAATGGAAGCGCCGGAATCCAATACGGCGACGATATTCAATGACGATTCCCGCAAGGCGGGGGCCGCCGCCAGCATCTCATTCAAAACATGCGCGGTGGGCTCCGCGCCCAAATCCAACAATGCCAGCAATGTCGGGGCGTCGCTTCGCGAATCGGCTTTGCGAAGAAGATCATGCAATCGCGCATCGTCGACTTCAATACGGACGAACAGATCATTCGTATCGGCCTGACGATACGTCAATGATATTGGCTGGTCGCAAGCGGCGGCATCGCTGGGATCATCGATATGCATATCCCAGGCGCGCGCCAGCTGGCCGCCATTCGGCAGACGCGTCGACGTGACGACACGATATGCGCCGGCGGGCATCAGCCAATCGGCGGCGTCGGCGGTGCCCGTCAAATCGGGCGACAACGGCAGGCAGGAACGCCACGCCAATGCCCCGGCGTCGTCGTGTACCAAACGCGAAACCGCCCAATGCACGGCATAATCATCATGCGGCGCGTTCCCAAGCGGCAGCATTCGGCAGGCAACGCCGGCGGCATCGGCAAAACCGGCGCCATCCCAATATTGGGCGCGCAACGTCAACGCATTCAGACGGGCGGGTATGCCGAACGTGCGCGCGCATTGCACGAACGCGACCGCGCGGGACAGGGGAGTGGCCACGCCGAATTCCAGCATGGTGCGCACATCGAATATGAGCTTCGGCGACGCCTGATCGTCGACCGGATGCGTGGCCTGGGACAGCCAATCCCACCACAGACGGGGATCGCGCCGCGCCTCATCGATATCAGGCGCGTCATAGTCGGCATAATGTTCGCGCAGCCATGTGCGGCATGCTGTCAAAGGTTCGCAATACACGCGAGGGCCGGCATACAGCTGCGGAGCCGGCGACGGCGCATCGGCCTTGTCGTCGCCAACCGCGACGCCATGGCAGTCGGCGCGGGCGTCAAGGCCGTACATGCTGCGCGCTTCACGCATCGACTGCAGAAAATCCTCCAGAACATCCGCATCGCAATCCGCATAATCCTTGCCGGGCAGCATACGAAGCAGCTCAACACGGTCAGGCCGCTCGTCGCGCTGCACAAAACGGATGATCTGCCCGAAATTGCCGGCGCTCGCCTCAAGAATATGCAGCAGCCCATCCGAACGGAAAGCTTCCGGCAGCCGCCGCCAGGCTTCATGCGCCTGCCGGCGGTACGCATGCAGACGGGCCTGGCGGCGGCGCTCGCAATCTTGAGCGCGACCTGATGCGACGGCTCGCTGCCGCGATGAGGGAACGGTATGCGGCTGCGGCGCGTCGACGGGAGCCATGACGTCGAAATCCGCGCAGGGCGGCGTCGTGGCATCGGCGGCATTTTGCGTGATTTCGTTGGCGGCGGCCTTGCTGTCAGCGTTCCCGTCGCAGGCGTGCAGCGTGATCGTAAGATGCTGCGGCGTATCGCTCTGCGGGCACGCCATCATTTCGCCGTACCATTGGCCGTCCTCGCCGGAAGCGGAAAGCATGACCGTGCCGCAGCCCAACGTAAGCGATGCGCGGCCTTCCCCGTCACACCGCACGGTGGCCAAAGACTGCAATCCCGCCATATTCAGCGCATAGCAGGACACGCTCGCATGCGGCAGGGGAGTCCCGTCCGGCCCCGACACCAGCACATGCAGCACGCCCACCGGCGCATAGCGGGCGGTCACATTATGCAGCAGCACGCAGCCTTCACGGCCGGCGTCCGTCGTGGCGTCAACCGTGCCGCACGAATAGTCGGAAAACAGGCGCGTATGCACCAGCAAGGCGCGGGCGGAGGCATTGGAAAACCAGCCGTCGTCAAGCACTTCCTCCGGTTCGCATGCGCCCAGGTAATGCCAGCGCTCGCCATCCCACACTTCGACCCAGGCATGATTGTCATCGCAATGCGCCCACCACGGCGCATACACCTGCCGGGCGGCGACGCCGATGGAACGCAGCGCGGTGACGGCGAACGACGACTCCTCGCCGCAACGGCCCACACCACGCCGCCATGCGCCAAGCGGGGAGATCGTGCGCTCGTCGGAAGCCTGATATGTGACCTGGGACGCGCACCAATAGTTCGTATCGAGGATGAGCCGTTCCAGATTTGCGGGGGAGTCTGTGGCGGCGTGGCAGTGTGGCGGCTCTTGCATGTGCGGCATTTGGCTGTGCGGTGCATGGTCGTGCAGTACTTGGCTGGGCAATACTTGGTCGCACAACTGTTCGAAAAAGACCGGGCGGCAGTCCTCCAGACGCTCGTCGTTGATGCGCGGCGCCAGCACGAAATGCACGAAGACGTCTTCGGGCATGGACCGCGTCCACGGCATGGAGGCGCGCAGCATCAGAGCATGATCGGCATAGGAGAGCAACGTGTCGAACGGCGTCGACAGCACGTCCTGCAACGGCATCGTGCCCAGCAGATACCGCATAAGCGTCAGACGGTCGCCGGTCAACGTTTCGGCGCGGTTCTTGACTTGCGTCGGCAGTATGCCAAGCCGGCGCTCATAATGACGGTCGGCATACTCCCGCAGCCGGTCGGAACATAAGCTGGTCACGTGTTGCCCCCTGCATACTCGTTTTCGAACAATGATAGAAGCAAGGTCGGTAAGGTGCCGCCGCGCGGCGGTTCGGTACGGGGTGGAAATGCGAGATTCATCAGCTTCAATCGTTCGCGGATGTCTGCGATTGGCCTAATTTCCATATTGTTTAGATTCAGTGGGCACTTTATGCATTCAGTGGGCACCTGAATCGCGGCACGTTTCAGGCCACAGAACTGCAATTCCTTGTATTTCCTTATATCCCTGTCTG
Source organism: Bifidobacterium sp. LH_449 (assembly GCF_056356755.1). Taxonomy (NCBI): domain Bacteria; kingdom Bacillati; phylum Actinomycetota; class Actinomycetes; order Bifidobacteriales; family Bifidobacteriaceae; genus Bifidobacterium; species Bifidobacterium sp. LH_449. Next base: position 268,660 of record NZ_JBKEUV010000001.1, on the reverse strand, counting down.
AAGGCTTTCAAAACCAGGTGCCCACTGAATGCAAAAAGTGCCCACTGAATAGCGGGTTCGGTGATTTTGAAGGTCTGAAGAGCTGAAAATGCCGCAAACATGTCAGATGCTTACGCTGATGAAAGGTGATGAGGTGGTCGAGACGATCGAAACATTGCCCAATAAGCGTCTGTTCTTCAACCGTCGGCATCATACTGTCACTGGTATTGTGCACGCTTCGCCGGCAGATCATGTTCGTCGCGTTCGTGCACGGCGCCCCCCTGCACATACGGTATGGCGTCGCCTCGATCGTCACCTTCGGCCTGTGCCTGACGTCGGCCATCGCCTCATCGGCGGCGCTTCATGACACATTCTGCGCGTTGGTCGTTTCCTTGGCGTTCGCGGCCGCCACCATGACGACCACGGTCGTCTATGATTCGCAGCTCCGCGCGGACAGCATCAAACATCCCTGACCTATTCCGAGTCATTCGTCCGCAATCTTCATCACAATCCCAAGAAAGGAAACGCCATCATGTCCGCAACGGCACTACAGACATCCGGCGCAACGCTATCCGTCCGTAATCTGTCCAAGCGTATGGGCGAACGTGTCCTATGGTCCGGATTGGACCTGGATTTCCATCCCGGCAGCATGACGGCCATCACCGGGGCGAGCGGCTGCGGGAAAACCACATTGCTCAACGTCCTCGGCCTTCTGGAACCACCGACCGAAGGCGTCGTCGCTTACGGCTCATGGAATCTTACGGATGGCGCCGCGCGGGCCCGACGTCGCATGCATCGCGACGTCATGGGCTTCATGTTTCAGAACTATGCCCTCGTGGAGCAATGGACCGTCGCCAAAAACCTGCGGCTGGCCTTGCGTTGCGGCGGAGTGCCGGCCGCCATCGGACGGCAGCGCATACGTCGCGCCCTGCGTGACGTCCATCTGGAGAACTACGGGAACCGTCTTGTCTATACGCTGAGCGGCGGGGAGCAGCAACGTGTCGCGATCGCACGCATCGCCATCCGCTCTCCGCGCATCGTTCTCGCCGATGAGCCGACCGCCGCGCTCGATGCGGAAAATCGTGCCACGGTCATGCGTCATCTGCGCGATTTCGCGGACGGCGGCGCAATCGTGGCATACACGACGCATAACGAAGGGGATGCGGCGGAAGCCGACCGGATCATCGACCTGTCGGCATAGGCGCGGGTCGACGGCGGGAGCCTGAGCCCGCGACCGGCCGTCCGGTCTTTCGGAAACCGTCGGATGCCGCGTCCCGCATGCCCTGCCCGGATGCCGTGCGCCTGACGATCGTCTCGCCGCAGCAGGCGGATCGTGTATTGCCGGCGGCCTTCCCCGCAACGGCGTCCTTCACGGCGCAGGTGCGGGCGATCGGGCATCCCACGCATTTGATGCCGTTCCTTTTGGAACGGTAGACGTATCCGCCGGCCGCGAGCACGATGACGGCGATGATGAGGGTCAGAACGATGTCGATCATGCCGCCTTGGCCCCTTCCAACGCGTATTCACGGGCGATGTTCCTGTCGGCGTTCACGCACAGTCCGGCGATTACGGCGACGAACGCCAGCACGGCGACCAGTCCCGGCACGAATCCGGGGCCGGTCGCGCCCGTGGTGATGAGCGTGCCGATCTGGTAGACGAGGAATCCGACGGTGTAGCCGGTGCCGAGCTGCAGTCCGATGCCGCCGAAGAGCCACTTTTTGCTGCGCAGTTCGGAGTTCATGGCGCCGATGGCGGCGAAGCATGGCGGCGTGTACAGGTTGAACATCAGATAGGCCAGCGCCGCGACCTTGGTGATGGCGAGGACGCCGGAGACCTGGGCGCCGGCGCCCTCCACCATGGCCAGCTCCTCGGTGTCGATGAGGTTCTCCAATCCCACGAAGCAGACCGCCAGCGTGCCGACGACGTTCTCCTTCGCGATGAAGCCCGTCACGGCCGCCGCGGCGAGCTGCCAGCTGTACACGCCGACGATGGGCACGAGCAGATGGGCGAAGGGGGAGGCGATGGAAGCCAGAATGGAATCGCCTGCCGATTCGGCCACTTGGAAATTCCATGTGAACGTCTGCATGATCTGCACGGCGGTGTTGCACAGCAGGATGATGGTGGCGGCTTTCACGATGTACGCCCAGCCGCGCGCGCACATGGCCTTGAACGCGAACTTCGGTGACGGGATCTTGTATTCGGGCAGTTCGATGATGAACATCGGCTTGCGGTTGCGGTATCCGGTGATCCTGCCCACCAGCAGCGCGCCGAAGAAGATCAGCACGATGCCGGTGACGTACATGATGAAGCTGACCCAGCCTGCATCGTCGAAGAACGCGCCGGCGAACAATGCGATCACGGGGATCTTCGCGCCGCAGGGCATGAAGGGCGTCAGCATCGCGGTGGCGCGGCGTTCCCTTTCGTTGCGTATCGTTCGGCTCGCCATGATGCCCGGGATGGCGCAGCCTGTGCCGATGACGAAGGGGATGACGGATTTGCCGGAAAGTCCCACCGTCTTGAAGATGGGGTCGAGCACGACGGAGACGCGTGACATGTAGCCGCAGTCCTCCAAAAGCGCGATGAGGAAATACATGACCATGACCAGCGGGAGGAATCCGATGACGGCGCCCACGCCTCCGATGATGCCGTCGGCGAGCAGGGCCGTCAACAGCGCATTGGCGTCCGTCAGCAGGCCGGCCACGTATTCCTGGAAGGCCGTGATCCACGCCGTCAAAGCGTCGGCGATGAACGGGCCCACCCAGACCTGTGAGATCTGGAATACGAGGAACATGACCAGGGCGAACACGGGTATGCCGATGAACCTGTTGGTCAGGATCGAGTCGATGTCGTCGTTGATGTTGCGCTGGTGGGCCGGGGTTTCACTCCGTTCGACGTCGCCGGCCAGCGTGTTGACGAAGTCGAAGCGCTGCCGGTCGCTCCGTTCCACGGCTTGCTTGTCGGTAAGGTCGATGTCGCCCTCGACGAACGGTGCCGCCGGTCGTGGCCTGCCGGCGACGGAGACCGCCGCGTCGATCGAGGCCTGCAGTCCTTGCCCGGTCGTCGACACGGTTTCGACGACGGGACATCCGAGCCGTTGCGCCAGCGTCCTCACGTCGATCGCGGTGTGCTGTCTGGCGCTGACGTCGCTTTTGTTGAGCGCGACGACCATCGGGATGCCCAATTCCAGGAGCTGCGTGGTGAAGAACAGGCTTCGGTTGAGATTGGTGGCGTCGACGATGTTGATGATGACGTCCGGCCGTTCATGTCTGACGTATGCGCTGGTGATGCTTTCCTCGGAGGTGAACGGCGACATGGAATAGGCGCCGGGAAGGTCGACCAAGATCAGTTCCTGCGCGTCGCCCTGATACGATCGGCGTACGGCGTGCTCCTTTTTGGCGACGGTGACGCCCGACCAGTTGCCGACTTTTTCGTTGCGCCCGGTCAACGCGTTGTACATGGTGGTTTTGCCGGAATTCGGATTGCCGGCCAGTGCGATGCGCATAGTGCTCTCCTGGAGGTATGACGGATCCCCGCTGCCGTTGCGGCGGCGGTCGGATGATGACGGAATGGTGTCGGAATATGAGGGTGGATTCGCGTCGGTCCGCGGTCGCGGTCAGACCTGGATCAGCGCAGCCAGCTGGCCGTCGATGCCGTATCGTCCGTTTTTGACGGCGATCACGCATCCGCCGCGGCGACGCGACACCACGGTGACGGGTTGCCCCACGTAGCATCCGAGCGAGAGCAGAAAGGAGAGCAGCTCGTCGTCATCGCTGTCGATGGCGCGAACGACGTACTCTTTCCCCTCCTCGGCGTCAGCCAACGTCATATCCACATCCTTCATCTGCTGTCGGAAACGAATCATGCATGCGCGGAAGGTGTGCGGCGCCATCCACGCATGGCGCCGCACACCTGTTCGTATTCATTGCACATTGCCGGTGGGGAAAAGTCAATACCCCAGCCGAAAAATTTCTGCATGGTGGGACGCGGCCCGGGGCGCATAGCCGCGCCGGACCGCGTTCGGCGCACGGGGGAAACCCAAGTTCGCACACGCCACTAGAATGGTGAAGGTTTAAGCGTAGCCGTAGCGCAGAACAGTAAGGCGTGGCGCAGATACAGAGGAGCCGTATGTCATTCGAACATCCCAATCGCGAAGGCCGGAGCATCATCGAAGTCGAACGTGACATCATGAGCCGTCCGCCGGAACACAACACCACCAATCTGGATCTTGACCGCATGAATCTGATGCTGGACATTCTGGGACACCCGGAGGAGTCCTTCCGCGTCATCCACGTGACCGGCACCAACGGCAAAGGCTCCACGGCACGCATGGCCGAAGCCATCTGCCGCGCCTACGGCATGCGCACCGGCCTGTACACGTCGCCGCATCTGGAACGCATCAACGAACGCATCGCCATCGACGGGCAGGCGCTGTCCGACGACGACTTCGTCGACGCGTGGGATCAGGTCAAGGACCTGGTCGGCATGGTCGACGCGAAAATGGAGGAGCTCGGCAAGCCGAAGATGAGCTTCTTCGAAGTGCTCACCGCCATGGCCATCTGGAAATTCGCCGACGCGCCCGTCGACGTGGCCGTCGTCGAAGTCGGCATGGGCGGCGCCTGGGACGCCACGAACGTGCTCGACGCGGACGCCGCCGTCATCGGGCCGATCGACATGGACCACATGCAATGGCTGGGCGACACCGTCGAACAGATCGCGCAGGAGAAGGCCGGCATCATCAAGCCGGACTGCACCGCCGTCATCGGCCCGCAGCCGCACGAAAACGAAGTGATGCCCATCATCGGACAGGCCGCACGGGAAAACCATGCCACGCTTGTACGCGACGGCTACGAATCCGAAGTCGTCTCCCGCATGCCGGCCGTCGGCGGCCAGGTCGTCACGCTGCGCACGCCGAACGGCACCTATACGGAGGTCCCGGTCGCGAAATTCGGCCGGCATCAGGCGCATAACGCGCTCGCCGCGCTCGTCGCGTGCGAGGCCGTCATCCCGGTCAACGGGCCGCTTGACGGCGACGTCGTGGCAGAAGCGCTGTCCGGCGTGAAGGTGCCGGGACGCATCGAACAGATCCGCACGTCGCCGACCATCATCCTCGACGGCGGCCATAACGTGAACGCCGCCGAAGCCCTGCGCGCCGCGATCGAGGAGAACTACGATTTCCAGCAGCTCGTCGGCGTCGTCGCCATGATGGGCGACAAGCAGGTCGAGGAATACCTGGGCGTGCTCGAACCGCTGCTCAGCCATGTGATCGTCACCGAGAATTCGTGGCGCGAACGCGTCATGCCCGCCGAAGAGCTGAAGAAGATCGCCGACGGCGTGTTCGGCCCGGAACGCGTGACCTGCATTCCCGAACTGCCCGACGCCATCCAGGAGGCCGTCAACATGGTCGACGCCGAAGACGAATCGGGTGTCGGCTACGGCCACGGCGTGCTCATCTGCGGCAGCTTCGTCACCGCGGGCGACGCCCGCACGATGCTGAAGGAACGCATCAACCCTGATCTGGCCAAGCCGAAGTCGGAGCGCGTGTAGACCATATGTATCTGAAAGAACTCACCCTACGCGGTTTCAAATCGTTCGCCTCCGCCACGACCCTGCGATTCGAGCCGGGCATCACCGCGGTCGTCGGCCCGAACGGTTCCGGAAAATCGAATATCGTCGACGCACTGGCCTGGGTCATGGGCGAGCAGGGTGCGAAGAACCTGCGCGGCACCTCCATGGAGGACGTCATCTTCTCCGGAGCCCCGGGCCGCGCCCCATTGGGCCGTGCGCAGGTGTCGCTGACCATCGACAACAGCGACCGCACGCTCGATATCGACTATACGGAAGTGACGATCTCGCGCACCATCTTCCGTAACGGCGGGTCCGAATACGCGATCAACGGCACGCCCTGCCGGCTGCTTGACATTCAGGAACTGCTGAGCGATACGGGCCTCGGCCAGCAGATGCACGTCATCGTGGGCCAAGGCCGTCTGGACGCCATCCTGCAGGCCGATCCGAGCGGGCATCGCGCGTTCATCGAAGAGGCGGCCGGCATTCTGAAGCATCGCCGCCGCAAGGAGCGCGCGTTGCGCAAGCTGACGAGCACGGAAGCGAATCTGAGCCGCGCCGACGACATGCTGCGCGAACTGCAGCGCCAGATGGGCCCGCTCGGCCGGCAGGCGCGCGTATGGAAGCGCGCCGAAACGATCCGCCTGACCATGCGCGATGCGCAGGCCCGCATCTGGGCCGACGACGCACAGGCGGCGATGCGCAATCGCGAACGAGTGGACGGCGACATCGCCGCCGTACGCGCGAAATTGCAGCATCAGCAGCGTGAACTGGCCGATCTGCGTCTGAGCATCGAACGTTTGGAGGCTTCGAGCGCGAAGGCCAGCCCGGAAATCGCGCAGGCGAACCGCATGCTGCAGGAGCTGACGCGCATCCAGGAACGACTGCGCTCGCTGGCCGAGCTGGCGAAGGAACGTTCCGGCATGTTCGTCTCGCAGATCGTCACCGATTTCGGCGAAGACCCGGCCATGCTCGAAAAGCAGGCGGAAGAGGCCGCGCAAGCCGCGCAGAACGATCGTGCGCAGGTCGAAACCGCGAATGCGGAGGCGCGGAAGGTCGCCGAGCGGCGCGTGCAGATCGAACAGCGTCTGGCGCAGGTGCGCCGCAGCATCGGCGAATTGCGGCAATTGGCGAAGCAACGCGACGATCAGGCCGCGAATCTGCGCGAACTGATGACGCGTGAGGAATCCGCGCATCAGCTTGCGCGGACGCGTGCGAACGATCTGCAGGCGCGCCGTGATGAATTGCGGCATCAGTTGCGGCAGCTGAAGGCTCGCGGCGAGGAATTGGCGGCACAGCGTCGCACGCTCGCCGACGATGACGGCGCAGCGCTTGAGAATGCCCGAAAAACGTTGGAAGAACGCCAGTCGGCGGCGCATGAGCTTACGGCGCGGCGCAGGCAGTCGGAAAGCCGCATCATCGCGTTGCGGTCCAAGGCCGATGCGATCGCCGACACCTTGGCCGGCCGCGACGGTGCCGGCGTGTTGGATGAATCCTCCGGAATCGACGTGCTGGGGCGCCTCGCCGAATGCATTCACATCGAAGAAGGCTGGGAAGAGGCCATCGCCCGCGCTTTGGACGGTTATGCCGGCGCTCTGGTCGTGCCGGGAAAGGACGATCTGATTCGCGCCATGCAGCAGATCGGGCAGTCCGGTTCCGGCAGAATCGCAGTGCTGACGCCAATGCAAGGCGTCGCCGCGGACGATGACGGCGCCGATGGCGGCATCGTCGGAACCGTCGCCGCCCGCACCGGCGCGGCATCCGATATCAATGCCGCATCCGCGTTGATTCGGCCAAAGGACGGCGCCGATCCATCGTTGGCCGCATCGGTCGTGAACGCGGTGCGCGCGCTGCTCGCCGACGTCGCCGCCGTCGCAACGCCCCAAGAGGCGGCGCGGGCCGTGGGCGACGGCTGGCATCGCGCCATCACGCGCAACGGCGAAGTCTTCACCGCAGGAGTCGCCGCATATGGCGGCGCCGCCGCGCAAAGCGACCTGTCGCTTGCCGCCCGCCGCGACCGCGCCCTGCAGGAGGCGCAATCATTGGAAGCATCGTCGCGGGATCTGCAGACGCAGTCGGACGCCGCCGAACGGGCCGTCGACGATGCGCGTCTGCAGGTTGAATCGGAGCGGACGAAACGTTCGGAAAACCGTTTGCGCATCCGTCAGATGGAGGATGCCGCGAAGGACTTGGCGGAAGGCATCGAAGACTGCGATCGCAAGATCACGGTGATCGAGACGGGCATCGCGCGTTCCCATGAGGAGGCGCAGTCGCATGCGCAGCGTTTGGAGGAATTGCGGATCGCCTGCGACGCGTTGCGGCAGCCGCGGCATGATGCGGGCGACGCCGACGCCTTGACGGCGCGGCAGCAGGAGCTGGAGCGGTCGCTGAATCAGGCGCGCGAAGAGGAGGTCGCCGCGCGGATCGCATTGAACGATGCGACGCATAAGGCCGAGGCGTCGCGCCGTGCGGCGGACGGGCTTGCCGATAGGGCCGCCCGCGCAGCGCGCCGGCGCGAGCAGACGGAACGATTGAACGAGGAACGTCGCGTCAATGCCGCCCGCGCGCGGCTTGTAGCGCAGGATGCCGCTGAAACGGCGGATGTCCTGAGCCGGCGCATCGACCGGGTGATTGAACGCCGCGACAGGCTGCAGCGGGAATCGGCGGGCCATGACGCCGAATTGAAGACGCTGCGCGAACGCCGCGACGTCGTGGAACCGCAGGTGGAACGTCTGCGCGTCGACGAGCATGAACTGGCCGTGGAACGTGAACGCATCCATGCCGACTATGATCGTCTGGCCGAACAGGTCGCGGGGGAGATGGGCTACGATTTCGACCAGTTGGTGGCCGAATACGGCCCGGATCAGCCGGTGGCGCCGATTCCGACGGCCGATGACGCGCAGCCGGCCGTGTACGTGCGTCAGGAACAGGTCAACCGTCTCAATCAGGCGAAACGCGATCTCGACAAGCTGGGCAAGGTCAACCCTCTGGCCGTCGAGGAGTTCGAGGCATTGGAGGCCCGCGACCGGTATCTGAAGGCGCAGCGCGACGACGTGGCGAAAAGCCGCGACGATCTGATGAGCCTGATCCGGCAGCTGGACGAGCGGATGACGCAGACCTTCCAGTCCGCGTTCGATGATGTCGCCGAAGCCTTCGAGCAGGTGTTCGCCACGCTGTTCCCCGGCGGCAAGGGCCGTTTGCGTTTGGAGAATCCCGCGGATCCGCTGACCTCCGGCGTGCTGGTGGAAGCCAATCCGGCCGGCACGAAGGTCCGCCGCCTGAGCCTGCTGTCGGGCGGCGAACGTTCGCTGACCGCATTGGCGCTGCTGTTCGCCATCTTCACCGCACGTCCCAGCCCGTTCTACGTGCTGGACGAAGTGGAGGCCGCGTTGGATGACGTGAATCTGACGCGCCTGCTGACCGCGCTCGACGACCTGCGCGATCGCGCGCAGCTGATCGTCATCACGCATCAGCAGCGCACGATGAGCATCGCCGACGCGCTGTACGGCGTGACGATGCGCGCGGACGGCGTCACCGCCGTGGTCAGTCAGCGCCTGCGCAGCGAATGACGGACCGACCGCAGCGTTCGCAGCGCCGAATAGAAGGTTTTCTTCACGGGGATGTCACGCGCCGGCGCAACCTGCGTGACATCTTCGGAAAACTTCGTTTTGAACGTGTTCAGCGAAGACAGTGACGGCGCGAAATCATTGCCGATGCCCATCAGGTCGATCTGCGTGCAGCCGCGCTCGCCCAGCGTGCAGCAGATGGTGTACAGCAGCTTGTCGGGCACCTGCTGGCGCATGACTTCGGTGCGCATGGACGCGTAATAGTACACGGCATGGTCGCCGCTGATCGTGACGATCGACCAAGCGACGACACGTCCGTCGATGCGCGCCGCGAAAACACGGCAATGATCCGGTCCAAGGGCCTCGATCATGTCGGTATAGTCGCTCATCGGAGCGGGGGCGAAGCCGTCGCGCTGCGCGGTTTCGACCATGACCTCATAGAACGGCGAGAAATCGCGTGTGGCGGTCCGTGTCTCATCCGCGCATTCGGCGGGGCTTTCACGCAGGGCCTTGCGCACATCACGGCGGCCGCGCTTCTTCATGCGGGCGAGGATCTGCTCGTCGCCGCCGGTCAGGTCGACGACGACGGTTTCGTTGTAAGGAATCGTCGACAGCACCGGGAACGTGCCATCCTCATACCATGTATCCAGACGCAGGAACGCAACGTTCCTGTCATGCTCGCGAACATATCGCACGATCGCGTCGACGACCTCGCGTTCCTCCGCTTCGTTCGGCTTGCCGTCCACCCAGACCGGGCCGTGCATGGAACGCAGATAATGGTAGCCGTGCGTGGCATAGTCGATCAGCGACAGCATCGCGACGACCTGGCCGTCGCGCTTGGCCAGCAGGCAGCGCCATGGGGTGCGGCCTTCGACGTCACCCTGGAATTTCGACCAGACTTCGGTCTGTTCGATGGGCAGCGTCACATCATGGTCCGCGGCGGTCTGTTCAAAAAGCGTGAAATCGGTGTGTTCAATGGCGATCATGCTGTTCTCCTTGGTCCGATGCCAGGAATTCGTATGTTTCCGAGTGTACTTGCTTGCTGGGCCGGGGCTGCTCCGCGGCCGCCATGCGTGCGCCGGCTGGTCCGATTCCGTGGATCATACGCCGAAAACGCGCATGACCACGCGGTCGTCGCCTTCATACGGCACATGCTTGTTCAACGCTTTGATCCAACGTTCGTCGCCCTTGCCGATGATCAGCACGACATCGAACCGGCCCTCGTCCGCACGGGCCTCTCTCAGTGCGGTTTCGACGGCCTGCGTACGGTCGAGGATGATGGTCGCGGCCAGATCCGGGTTGGTGACGTGGCCGAGCATGTCGTTGCAGATGTCCTCGACCGGTTCGGTATCGGTGTCCTCATAGGTCAGGATAAGCCGTTCGATGCGGTATTGGGCCGCTTCGACGATCTCCTTGCGGCGGTCGAGCGCCTTGTTCCCCGCCGATCCCGTCACCAACGTGATGCGCGGCTCACGGTCGGCATACCGCTGGTCGACGTAATCAAGCAGCGCCGTCGTCGAAAGATAGTTATGCGCATAATCGACGATCGCGAGCGTATCGGACTGCGGGTCGGCGAACTGTTCCATACGACCCGCGATACGCACCGATTCCATCGCCTGCAGCATCTGCGCGTCGACGGCATCGATTCCGGCGGCGGAGAGGATGGCGACCGCGGCGGCGGCGTTCGCATAATTGAAATCGCCGTCGACCGACAGGCTGATCCGTCCCAGATCACGGCCGTCGCGTTCCAAAGCGAACGCGGTGTGGGCGTCATCGACAGGACGCGCCGCGATATGATGCGCGGTCGCGGCATCGGATGCAGCGCCATTGGCGGCGTCGTCGACCGCAAACGTCGTCACCGGGATATCGCAGCGGCGCGCATCCTGCAAAATCAGATCGGCATGCCCGAAACCGGCGCCCAGCACCAGCGATTTCGCGTTGCGTACGATCTGGCGTTTGCAATTGAAATAATCCTCAAAAGTGGGATGCTCGATCGGGCTGATATGATCGGGCGACACATTCAAAAAGGCGGCGACGTCAAAGGTGAGGCCGTGTACGCGATTGACCTTGTAGGCCTGCGACGAGACCTCCATCACCAGATACCGCATGCCGTTATCGACGGCGTCGCGCATCATGCGGAACGCATCCATCGATTCCGGCGTCGTCAGATCGGATTCGCTGTAGGTGCGTCCGTCCAGGCAATTGTCGACCGACGAAAACAGCGCGGCCCTGCCGTGCGAATACGCATTCAGCAGCGCATGCGTGAAATACGCGGTCGTCGTCTTGCCTTTGGTGCCGGTGATGCCGATGACGGTCAGCTCATCCTGCGGGCGGCCGTAGAATTCCGCGGACAGCAGGCTCATCGCCTGCTGCGCGTTGTCGACGATCAGGCCGGGAGCGGCGGTATACCGCGAAAAATCCGTTTCGGCAACATACGCCGCCAAACCATGCGCGTCGATGTCGGCGAGATATTCGCCTTTGAAACGCCCCTTGCAGCACAGCAGCGTGCCGGGCGTCACATGCCTGGTGTCGTAGGTGATCGCGGCGAACGGCGAATCCGATCGTGCGATATCGGACGCGTTCATGGTCCAGACGTCGCCGTGGATGATCTCGCGCAGCAGATGATGCGCGTCCAGCAAAGCCGCGGCGGATTGCAAAGTCAAAGGCATGCCATGTCTCCCTAGTTTCGTACCGAATAGCAATTCTACAGTCCCGTATGTGCGTGTCCTATGATGTGCGCCGCCAAGTACCCCGCAAAAATACGAAGCCCCGATACAATAGGGATTCGTGACGAATGAGCAGACCGAGACCATGGCGCATAAACGAGCGCGGTTTGAACGGTTGGCCATGCCTGCCGTCGACGCATTGTATCGGCAGGCCATGAAGCTGACCAATAATCCCGACGATGCGCAGGATCTGGTGCAGGACACCTTCGAAAAAGGATTCAAATCCTTCGATTCGTTCGCGCAGGGAACGAATTTCGAAGCCTGGATGACCACGATTGAACGCAACACGTATTTCAACCAGTACGCCAAGGCGAAGCGCCGCCCGCAGCGCGCCAACGATTCCACCGGCGAATACGATGACTGGGATATCTATTCCGCCTCCGGGCACACCGGTGAGGGGCTGAAGTCCGCCGAAGACATATATCTGGACGGATTCGCGCCGGAGGAGATCATGGCGGCGCTGGCGAAACTGACTCCGGAACGCCGGCAGGTGTTCATCGACGCGGCGATCGACGGCAAGTCGTATCAGCAGGTCGCCGACGAGCAGGGCGTGAAGATCGGTACGGTGATGAGCCGTCTGAACCGTGCGCGCACGCAGCTGAAACGTGAATTGGCGGCGTATGCGAGGGAGCGCGGGTACGGAAACGCGTCCCGGAGAGGCGCGGCGGCGGGTTCACTGTCCGCGAATTCCCCGCGCGCGGCAAACGGCGATAATGGAATTGATGAGGCGCAGTCGGCAGACGATGGGAAGGAGCGGTCATGAAGGGCCCGATCGAACGATGTGAGCATGTCCGCATTATTCAGCGCGATTGCGATGGCGTCACGCGCGCCGAAGTGCACGTTTCCTCGACGACATACGTCGATTCCGCCGATTCGCCGGCTGATTCCCGCGCAGTCATCGTCGCCGACCCGTGTGCCGACGTCGCCGCCGCTTCGCGCGCGGGCTTGCATGATGATTGCGCCGAGGCCGCCGCAGGCCACGGCGACTGCTTCGACCCCGAGACCTGCTGCGACGAGCGTGAACGTGCGTTGATCATGATGATGCGGGCCTTTTTGCGGCCCGAACAGGCGCCGGACTGCTTGTTGGAGCGTCTGAAGGCGACGCTGGACCATTGCTGCTGCGAAGATCTTTAAGCAGTGATGCCGGTCGGATGCCGGTTGCGGTGCCGGCCGTGACGTCGGCCGGCCTGCCGGACGGCGGGAACAAGGCCGATGCGAAGATATGACGGTGAAGATGCGGAAAGCCCCTCGAAATGATGTTCGAGGGGCTTTCCGATATGCTTTTCCGTTGTTTGGTGGATCACCACCGAAACAAGGATCTCAGCAATTCGGGCGCTTGCCGTGGTTGGCGGCCTTCTTGCGACGATCCTTGCGCTTGCGTCCGCGCATGCCCATGATGGACTCCTTTACTGACGATTAATAAGCCTTCGGGATTATCGCACATCGACAGGACGTTTTACAAGTCGGGCCTGCCGATATGCGTCGCCGATGCGTCTGCGACGTGTCGACGACGCATCGACGACGTTGAAATCCTAGTCGACGACCGCACCGAGGAACAGCGACGTGGAGGTCGTGTCGCCCGGTGCGATGACGATCAGCTCATTGCCGGTGTTGAACGCGTTCGCATAGGCGGTCTGCGGTTCGACGGCCACGCCCGCCGGATGCTGCCATGCCGGGAATCCGGTGCCGGTGCACACCTGGAAGGAGGTGATGGTCTCATCGCCGCCGATGCGGACCTTCAGGCCGTCCGGGCGAGTGAAGACGGCGGTCACCGTGCCGTCTTCGTCATGATGCAGGTCGGTCCAGGCGTCATCGAACGGCTGCTCGGTGAGCCTGACGTCGTTGCGCAGGTCGTACTTGGTGCCGTCGACCGGCTCGGTGCCGGTCGGGATCAGATTCTCGTCAACGGTGACATGTGTGTCGGCCGGCAGGCTCAGGCTGCACTGCGCATTGTGACCGTCGATTTCGTCGCCGTAGCCGTTCAGGCCGTTGGCCAGCCACGGATGGATGGCCAACGCCCACGGGGCGCGCTTGTCGCCGTTGTTGTAGGCGCTGATGGTCAGGTGCAGGCCGTCTTCGGCCAGCGTGTAGGCGGCGGTGACGATCAGGTCGAACGGATAGCCCGCCATGTTCGGCACGCGCCAGCTCAAGGTGACGGAATCCTCGGTCAGGCTTTCCAGCTTCCAATACGAACGGTAGCCGTAGCCGTGAATGGCGGTGTTGCGGTCATGCTCATCGATCGGCAGCGTGTAGGTGGTGCCGTCGAAGGTGTAGACGCCGGCTTCGACGCGGTTCGGGAACGGCACCAGAATCTGGCCGTGGCAGCAGGAGACGAGGTCGTCGGCGCCCAGCGCGACGATGAGGTCTTCGCCCTTGTAGGTGAGCTTGCGCAGCGTCGCGCCCAGCTCGGTGACGACGGCCTTGTAGTCGCCGAAGGAAATCGCGTACTGCTGGCCGGTGCGGGGAGGCAGAATCGACATGATGATCACTCCTATGTTGTGTTGTGTCGTCCGATCGCCGTTGACGTCATGGTATCGCCGACAACGACTGTTATCGCTCACAATAATGGTACGCAATATTCCGGATGAAGCGTGTCATATCGGTCGTGCCATGCCGTCCGCTGCGTGTTGCCGTATTGCCGCGTCATCATCGTATCGCGCCATCGCTTATCGCATCGCCGCATGATCGCATCGCCGTACCGTTGCACTGCTATATCGTCGCATCGTCTGCGGGCGTATCGCGGCGAACGATCCCCCGTCTCACGCTACTATGGTCGGAGACGATGACGAAAGGACGACCGATGGGCAGCATCATTCTGGCCGATCCACGCGGCTTCTGCGCCGGCGTGGACCGCGCGATCCTGACCGTGCAGACGATCCTCAAAACAGCCGGCGCCTCACGGCCGGACGGTCTGCCGCCGGTATACGTGCGCCGGCAGATCGTGCACAATCGCCATGTCGTGCAGGATCTTGCCGGGCAGGGCGCCGTATTCGTCGAGGAGCTGGACGAGATCCCCGATGAGGCCGTCGCCGCGGGCATCCCGATCGTGTTCTCCGCGCACGGCGTCTCTCCTGAAATCCGCGCGCAGGCCGATGCCAGGGGCATGCATATCGTCGATGCGACCTGCCCGCTGGTCAGCAAAGTGCATCGCGAAGTGCTTCGATTCGTGCGCGAAGGCTACGAGATCATCTATATCGGCCATAAAGGCCATGACGAGGCCGTCGGCGTGGTGGGGGAGTCGCCGGAGCATGTGCATCTGATCGAACATGCCGGCGATGTGAGCGCGCTTGATTTTGACGAATCGACGAAACTGGTGCTGCTCACGCAGACGACGTTGAGCGTCGACGAGACCGCGGACACGATCGCCGCATTGCGGGCGCGTTTCCCGTGGCTGCGGATGCCGCCGAACTCCGACATCTGCTATGCGACGTCGAATCGGCAGGCGGCGGTCAAATTGGTGGCCGAACGCTCCGATTGCGTCGTGATCGTGGGGTCTGCGAATTCGTCGAATTCCGTGCGATTGATGGAGGTCGCGCAGGAAGGATTGAACGCCCGATTCGCCGACGCGTCCGCGCCTGCCGAGGTGGCTGGCGCCGCCGAAGTCGCTGATGATGTCTCTGACGATGTCGCGGACGTCGCCGCGGATGCCGCTGGAGTGGCCGCTGCCGGCGACGAGACCGCGGCTGCCGGCAGCCCTGCCGATATGCCGGCTGAAGCCTCCGCTGCAGCACGGCCCGGGGCCTGCGGGCGCGCATATCGCGTCGACGACGCGTCCGAATTGGATCCTGCCTGGTTCGAAGGAGCCGAGACCGTCGGCGTCTCGTCGGGGGCGTCGGTGCCGGACGAACTGGTGGCTGGCGTCATCAATACGTTGAAGCGGTGGGGATACGAGCGCACATCCATTGTCGAAACGATCAAAGAGAACATGCATTTCGTATTGCCGGCGGAATTGCGCCGCTGATCCTTCATTGTATGCGAGAAGAGGCCTGGAACGGCTGATACGCGGCCGTCCCAAGCCTCTTCGACGTTTTCGGCAGGATGATCGATCGTTGCCGTGGTCCCACGGATCAGTGGCCCACGGGTCACCAGGTGCCGATGGGTGCGGCGATGCCGTCCAGCACCTTCAGCAGATCGTCGGGGCTGATGCCGATGGAGAAGCCTCGCTTGCCGCCCGACACCAGGATCGTGTCGAACCGCAGCGCGCTTTCGTCGAGCACCGTCCTATGTTTGGTGCGCTGGCCGAGAGGGGAGATGCCGCCAACCACATAGCCGGATTCGCGCATCGCCACTTTCGGATCGGCCATGGCGGCCTTCTTCGCGCCGACCGCCGCGGCCAGCGCCTTCAGATCCATGTGCCCGCTGACCGGAACGACTCCGACCACACGCTCCCCACCGGTGTCGGCCATCAGCGTCTTGAATACCTGATGCTCGTCGAATCCCAGTTTCGTGGCGGCTTCGACGCCATAGCCGTCATCCATATGGTCATTGGAATGCTCGTATTCGTATACGGTGAACTCGATGCCGGCCCTCTCCAGCTCGACCGTCGCCGGAGTCGAGCCTGCGCCCTTCTTTTTCTTAGCCATAAGCCCCCATCATAGGCCGCAGATGTTTCCTGCGCCCGTTGCGCCGCCTGCACATGCGGCTTGCGGTCCCTGTTTCGGTCCGTTCCCCGGATCCGCCGAAGGGAGGATCGGCATGAAAAAGGGCTCCACGGTCACCCGTGAAGCCCCTGACGCTAGATTGCCGTGGGAATCAGCAGATTCACTCGGAGATCTCGGCGAAGTACATCAGCGTACGCACCATGTTGGAGGTGAAGCCGTACTCGTTGTCGTAGAAGGCAACGGTGCGGACCATGGTGGTGCCGTCCACTTCGTTGACGTCGGTCTGGGTCGGATCGAAGACGCCACCGTGGGTGTCGCCGACGATGTCGCCGGAGACGATGCCATCCTCGTTGTAGCCGTAGTATTCGCAATCAGCGAAAGCGGCCTTGAAGGCGGCGTTGATCTCGTCGGCGGTGGCCGGCTTCTCCAGAACGGTGGTCAGCTCGGTGATGGAGCCGTCCGGAACCTGGATGCGCTGGGCATGGCCCTGCAGCTTGCCGTTGACTTCCGGCACGACCTTGCCGATGGCCTTGGCGGCACCGGTGGAGTGCGGAATGGTGTTGACTGCGGCGGCGCGCAGGTCGCGGCCGTTCTTCTTGCCGCGCGGGCCGTCGAGGATCATCTGGGTGCCGGTGTAGGCGTGCACGGTGGTCATGAAGCCGACCTTGATGCCCCAGTTGTCGTTCAGCAGCTTGACCATGGCGGCCATGGAGTTGGTGGTGCAGGAGCCGGCGGAGACGATGTTGTCTTCAGCCTTCAGGATTTCGTGGTTCACGCCGTACACGACGGTCGGGGTGGTGGCGTCCTTGGCCGGAGCGGAGATCAGGACCTTCTTGGCGCCGGCGTTCAGGTGAGCCTGGGACTTCTCGGCGGAGGTGTAGAAGCCGGTGCATTCGAGCACGAACTCGACGCCGTCGTTCTTGACCCACGGGATGTTGTTCGCATCCGGCTCGGCGTACACCGGGTATTCCTTGCCGTCCACCACGATGGCGGAGTCGGTGGCGGAAACCTCGACCGGGGTGCCGTCGACATGCTTGAAGGTGCCATGGGTGCTGTCGTACTTCAGCAGGTAGGCGAGGGCCGAAGGCGAAGTCAGATCGTTGATGGCGGTGACTTCGATGTCGCCGGCCTGGCCGCCCTTCTGCTGCAGTTCGAAGATGCGACGGAAAGCGAGACGACCGATACGACCGAAGCCGTTGATACCAATCTTAACTGTCATGTAGTTCTCCCTTAGGGATCCGACCTCGCGCGTCGGATGACGCATTGAGGCCATTTGTTACCAACAATCCATACTTTAGTGCGCTACCTGTACTTCGGGCAACGTTTCGCGGGGTGTTTCCCGTGTTGCGGCCCGTATTTGCGTGAGCGCTCACATTGTTTTCCGGCTGTTTTCGATGATTTTCTGATGACGATTTTCGGATGAGGCATTCAGGATGGCTTGCCGGGAATCATCCGTCATTCCGGCATCGCGGCCTGTCCCTGCCGTTCCTTCCTCCATGATCGCGACAAAGCCGCCGACGTCCGCGTCGGCAGAACGCCCAGATCCCCGGTAAACGCATGCCGATGCGTGATCGCGGGCAGCGGCGCCTCACTGGGGAACGTGACGATCAGCGTCCCCTCGCGCACGCCGATCAGAGCCGGCGTATCGTGAAGGAATTCATTGCTGACGCCATTGACCTGCACATTGCTCATCGTCGCATCATCAAGCTCGTATTTCAAACCGGCCTCGCAAACGCCGAAGGCGTCGCGATCATGGGCGAATACCGACACCATGCGTCCCGGCGCCACCGTATTGGCGGCAAACCGCATCTCGCCGTCACACAGCGCGGTCACGATCTCATGATCGCCATGCAGGAACCCTGTCCCGCCATGCTGCGCCAGCAACGCCATCAGCTGAATATTCGAAATCGTATGGTCGATGCGCCCGCCCAGCGCGCCGTGGATATGGAAGACGCGCGCGCCCTGCGCCCAACCGATCTTCAACGCCGACAACAGGTCGGGATCGTCCTTTTCCGGCGGCAACACGATCGTGCGCGTGCCGTACGCGGACTGCCGGCTGCCGATCGAATCGAAATCGCCGACGACGACGTCGACGTCAATGCCGTATTCGCGGGCATGGTCGAATCCGCCGTCCGCCGCGATCACATAGGCGTCCTCGGGAATGCACGGCGTTTCGTCATAGTATTCGCCGGCTGCGAAAATCACGCAATTCGTGCAGGAATCTGTCATACCAGCCAAGTATAGGTTCGCGGATCCATCCGGGTGGTCATATCGCCGATTCCAGCCGGGAAACCGGTATAGTGCACATCGGAAGGATGCGATAGGCGATGCCTTATGCGACGTCATGGCAGGGAAGGCGGAAGATATGGAAACGGGCGACAATCGGAAAACACAGGGCGAAGACGCTGCGGCGCCTGCGAATGCGGCGTCCTGCGAAGCTACGGCCGCGGACGCCGTGGCGGCGCGGCCGATCCTGCGTTCGAAAGCGTTCCTGTACATCACGGAATTCTTCTCCGGCATGGCCGTCATGGCCGCGGAACTCGGCGCCTCCCGACTGCTGGCCCCCTATTTTTCGAGCTCGCAGATCGTCTGGACCATCATCATCGGCACCATCATGATCGCGCTCGCATTGGGCGCGGTCTTCGGCGGTCGCTGGGCCGACAAAAACCCGAATCCCGACAAGCTGTACGGCCGCATCCTTATCGCGGGCGTGTGGATCGCGCTGATCCCGCTTGTCGGCAAATACATCATCATCCTTGTCTCAGGCCTGCTGATCGTGACCGTTTCGACGAACTTCCTGATCATCGCGGCCTTCATCAGCTGCATGGTCATCTTCGTGCCGCCGCTGTTCCTGCTGGGCACGGTCACGCCGGGACTGAACAAATTCGCGACCGACTCGCTGGAAGACAACGCCTCCGTCGTGGGCCGCCTGTCCGCATGCAATACGGTCGGCTCGATTCTCGGCACCTTTCTGCCGACCTTCGTCACGATTCCGGCCGTCGGCACTTTCGTGACCTTCCTCATCTTCTCCGGCCTGCTGCTGGCATTGCCGATCGTGTATTTCCTTTCCGCGAGGATCCGCCGGGTCTCCTGCGCGGCCGCGGCCGTCATCTTCGTGATTTCAGGCTGCCTGTCGCCCATGACGGGCTTCGCGTTCTGGGAGAACGGCTCCACGATTGCGTATGAGGGGGAGTCGATCTACAACTATCTGCAGGTCAGGAATCTGCCCGACCGGACGATTCTGTCGACCAACGTGCTGTTCGGCGTGCAATCGGTGACGATGAAGGATCCCGGATTGACGGGCATGTATTACGACACCGCGCTGGCGGCGCCCGCATTGGCCGACCATGCCGACACCGCCCTGATCCTGGGCATGGGCACGGGCACGTATGCGCGCCAATTGCGCCAGTATTATCCGGACATGGAAGTGACCGGCGTGGAAATCGACGAGAAGATCACGCAGCTGGCGGGCGAATATTTCGACGAGCCCGACGACATCCAGGTGAGCACATATGACGGCCGCGCCTGGCTGGCGGCAAGCGACGACACCTATGACGTGATCATGGTCGACGCGTATCAGGACATCACGATTCCTTTCCAGATGAGTTCGACGGAATTCTTCACGATGGTGCGCGAGCATCTGAATCCGGGCGGCGTCATGGTGGTCAATATGAACATGATCTCCGACGGCGAGGGGTCCATCAACGAGGCGCTGACCGACACCATCGTGTCGGTGTTCGGGCGGGATGCGGTGGCGACGGCGGATGTGCCGAATACGACGAACCGCGAATTGTTCGCGAAGAAGCCGGGCGATGACGTGGCTGGCGGCGCTGCCGGTTCTGTTGGTTCTGCCGGTTCTGCCGGCGCGCTCGCTTCGACGGAGGCCTCGGCATTGTACGGCGTCACATTGGAACGCACCGGCAGCTACGAGCTGGGGGATGCGTTGCGCGACGTGGCCGCCCGTTTTACGTCGGTCGATGATATCGACGGGCATTCGACGGTGCTGACCGACGACAAGGCGCCGGTTGAGGTGCTGGGCATGCGCGCCATCGATCAGCTGATCGCCGAACAGGCGGGGCCGTATCGTGAGATCCTGAAAACGGAGGGCATTGCCGGATTGCTGAAGGCGGTGCAGTAAAGACGATGCGAGCGATGCCGCCGTCGGATGCTGTGGATGCGGTGGATGCAGCGGGTGCGGTGGATGCTGCGGGTGGCATGAATGGCGTGAACGCTGCGGGGCTCGGATGGCGGCGTGCAAGGCGACACGCCAAGGTCCGGGCGTGTGGTAATATCTACAAGGCTTGAGAAATCAAGAAAGCGGGGCAACCCCACCTGGAAGCCTTTCAGGGCTTCGGGTTCAAGGCAACAGCCTTTTCGATTCATATTCATGCCTTACGGCCGGAATCGAACAAGAACGTCGTACATGACGTTGCATTGCGTGATGCGGGGATCATGAAGGTCCGCATAATGTTGTGTTGCCGTGAATTCGAAGCATTCGTAAGACGTCCGTCCGGGTCCCGCCGAGAGAACTTATGAGGATTGGAGTCATCATCAGCGACGAACCACGCATTAACGACGAGATTCGCGTCTCCCAGGTACGCCTGATCGGTCCGAACGGCGAGCAGGTGGGAGTCATCGCGACTTCCGTCGCACTGAACCTGGCCAAGGAAGCGAACCTCGATCTCGTCGAGGTGGCGCCCAACGCGAAGCCTCCGGTCGCCAAGCTCATCGATTACGGCAAGTTCAAGTACAACGAGAAGATCAAGGCCCGTGAAGCCCGCCGCAACCAGAGCACGGCCGAAATCAAGGAAATCCGTTTCCGTCTGAAGATCGACGACCACGACTTCGAAGTGAAGAAGGGCCACGTCGTGCGCTTCCTGAGCGGTGGCGACAAGGTCAAGGTCACCATCATGCTGCGCGGCCGCGAACAGTCCCGTCCGATCGGCGGCGTCGAACTGCTGCGCCGTCTCGCCGACGAAGTGCAGGAATACGGCACCGTCGAATTCGCGCCGAAGCAGGAAGGCCGCAACATCATCATGACGCTTGCGCCGAAGGGCAAGAAGGTGCACACCCAGTCCGAGCAGCGCCGTCGCGGCGATCAGTCCCGTGCGGAACGCCAGGCTCGCCAGGCCGCTCGTCTGGCCGCCAAGCAGGAGGCTCAGGCACAGGCCGCGGCCGAAGCGAAGGCCGCAGTGGCCGGCGTCGAAGCCGAATAAGTATGACTTCCGAACAGAAGTAACAAACAAGGAGGGCAGCAATGCCGAAGATGAAAACCAATTCCGCCGCTTCCAAGCGCATCCGCGTCACTGGCTCCGGCAAGCTTGTGCACGCTGGCTCCGGCATGCGTCACAACCTCGAGCACAAGTCCGCTCGCAAGCGTCGCGCTCTGAAGGCCGATGAGGTGCTCGCACCGAACCAGGTCAAGCGCATGAAGGGCCTGCTCGGCCGCTGAACCGTTTGCGGTGAGTCGACAATCAGACGTTAATAGAAAGCTGAGGAAATAGATTATGGCACGTGTCAAGCGCGCAGTGAATGCCCACAAGAAGCGTCGCGTTGTTCTGGAACGCGCTTCCGGTTACCGCGGTCAGCGTTCTCGCCTGTACCGCAAGGCCAAGGAACAGCTGCTTCACTCCTTTACCTATAACTTCCGCGACCGTAAGGCTCGCAAGGGCGACTTCCGCAAGCTGTGGATCCAGCGCATCAACGCTGCCGTCCGCGCCGAAGGCATCACCTACAACCGCTTCATGCAGGGCCTGCGTCTCGCCGGCATCGAACTGGATCGCCGCGCTCTCGCCGAGCTGGCCGTTTCCGATCCGGAAACCTTCAAGGCCATCGTCGCCGAAGCCAAGGCCGCTCTGCCGGCTGACGTGAACGCTCCGGTCGAAGCCTGAGTCCTACAGCCTTAAGGACCGCACAAGGCATAAGGCTGTAAAGCTCGCGAGACTGCAAAGTCACTAACTGCACAATCCCGGGATCCCTGCAAAAGGACCCGGGATTTTCATATCCCCGCCCATCCTCACCTGCCACCTTTCCTCTTGTCCTTTCCGCTTGTCCTTTCCGCCGTTTTTCTTCTGTCTTCCCCTCTCTGACGCTTTTGGCCGCGCTCATCGGCGTGTTGCGGTCAAAAGCGTCAATCATGTGGTTTTTTCTGTGTGTGCTCTGGTCCTGTCAAATGCTTCGTGTCCTTCTTCTGACGCTTTTGGTCGCAGTTTGCGGCGTGTTGCGGTCAATAGTGTCAATCTGAGGTTGCATTCTGTGTTGGGTTTCCTTTCCTCTGACGCTTTTGGCTGCTGTTTGCGGCGTGTTGCGGTCAAAAGTGTCAATCTGATGGCCGCATTCCGTGTTGGCTTTCTGTCGTCTGACGCTTTTGGTCGCTGTCATCGGCGTGTTGCGGTCAAAAGTGTCAGCAGGGGCCGGACTGGTCAGGCGGTGCTGGCTTGGTTGGCTTGGTCGGCTTGGTCGGCTTGGTCGGCTTGGTCGGCTTGGTCGGACTGCGTTGGTCTTGCGTCAGCTCTGCGCCAGCCTTGCGTAAGCCATGTGTCCGCCTGCGCCAGCCTTATGTCAGCCATGTGTCCGCCTGTGCCAGCCGTATGCCGGCTCTACGTCAGCCTGTTCGCCTTGCGGCAGCTTGCAGCCCGGTATTTTCGTGTGGCCAGCCTGCATGCGTATACTCGTCCCATGCCTCATGACGGATTGAATGACTCGCTCGGCCGCCTGCTGACGCAGTTCCTCGCGCATATCGACGTGGAACGCGGCCTGTCCAAGGCGACGGTATCCGCCTATGAATCCGACCTGAAACGTTATCTTGAATGGCTGCGGGCAAGCGGCATCGACGATCTTCGCGACGTGGCGACGTCCGATGTGGAATCATATGTGGCCGCATTGGACGATGCGGGGGAGAGCGCGCGCAGCAAGGCGCGGCGACTGGCGAGCCTGCACGCATTCCACAGGTTCGCGCTATCCGAGCAGGTCGTCGACGATGACGTGTCCGCACATGTGAAGGCGCCGAAAGGCGGCGATACGCTGCCTGATGTGCTGACGATCGATGAAGTGGGGCGATTGTTGGATGCGGCGACGCCTTTGCCGTGCGCCATCGACGGCGACGGCGAGGCCGCCGGTGGTGATGCCGCTGACGGTGTCGCCGCAGCGATTTCGGATGCCGAATATGCGGTGATGCTGCGCGACAAGGCGCTGCTGGAATTCATGTATGCGACAGGCTCGCGCGTATCGGAGGCGGTCGGCGTCGATTTGAACGACATCGATTTCGACGAGCGGATTGTGCGGCTTACCGGCAAAGGCTCGAAGCAGCGTCTGGTGCCGGTGGGCGGCTATGCGATCGCGGCATTGCGCAGCTATCTTGAACAGGGGCGCGGCATACTCGAAAACAAAACGAAAACGACGCATGAGCGGCGCGCTGTCTTCCTCAATAAACGCGGCAGACGCCTGTCGAGGCAGTCCGTGTGGGAGATCATTCGCGCGGCCGGAGAGCGTGCGCATATCGATAAGCCGCTGCATCCCCACACGCTGCGCCATTCATTCGCCACGCACCTGATCCAGGGCGGCGCCGACGTGCGTACGGTGCAGGAACTGCTCGGCCACGCCTCTGTGACGACGACGCAGATCTATACGCATGTCAGCCCCGAAGGTCTTATCGAAACCTATCTGACGGCCCATCCACGCGCCCGCTGAGCGAAACGGATGGAGCGCGGGCGAGACGCGGCCGTGAACGATGTCGGATACGCCCGGAGAATATGCGGAACACGGCGGTCGCTTTACGCGCGAAGTACAGTATGATTGAATGTCGCATGGCGGGGCGTTTGACGCGGTGGAGGAAAGCGAGTCCGTTTATCGGGGAATAAACGGTGGAATACCTTTCCGACACGGCTTTCTTCAGCCCGTTGCGAGACATGGATATTGGTAAGGTTGACGGTATGCCTACGGATTTGCTTGGACGTGATTATGAAACGTTTCCCGCTCCGGAGCCGTTGCATCAGCACGGGCCGGCGCGGGTCATCGCCATGTGCAACCAGAAGGGCGGCGTCGGCAAGACCACCAGCTCCATCAACATCGCCGGCGCGCTGAGCCAGTATGGCCGTCGCGTGCTGATCGTCGACTTCGACCCGCAGGGCGCCGCCACTGTAGGACTTGGCATCAATGCGAATACCGTGGAGGACACCGTATACACCGCGCTGTTCAACCCGCGCATGGACGTGCATGAGGTGATTCATCACACCGATTTCGAGAACCTCGACATCATGCCGGCCAATATCGATCTTTCCGCCGCCGAAGTGCAGCTGGTCACCGAAGTCGGCCGCGAGCAGGTGCTTGCCAGCGTGCTGCGTCAGGTGCGTGACGAATACGATGTCATCATCGTCGACTGCCAGCCGTCGCTGGGCCTGCTGACGGTGAACGCGCTGACCGCCGCCGACGGCGTCATCATTCCGGTCGCCGCCGAATTCTTCGCGCTGCGTGGCGTGGCCTTGCTGATGCAGTCGATCGAGAAGGTGCAGATGCGCATCAATCCGGGGCTGAAGGTCTATGGCGTGCTGGTGACGATGTTTACGCGCACATTGCATTGCGAAGAGGTGTTGCAGCGCATCTATGAGGCGTTCCAGGGCAAGGTGTTCCATTCGGTGATCTCGCGTTCGATCAAGTTGCCGGATTCCACGGTCGCCGCCGCTCCGATCACGATCTATGCGCCGAATCACAAGACCGCGAAGGAATATCGCGAGGTGGCGCGCGAGCTGATCGCAGAAGGTGTGATCGCCTGAATGACGCAACGTTTCCCGTCCGTCGATGTTCACGTTGACGGCAACGCCAACAATGCCGAACAATACGACAGCGCCGGCTTCAACGTCGATCTGGACGTCTATTCGGGGCCGTTCGATGTGCTGCTGTCGCTGATCGCGGAGCGTCGCCTTGACGTCTCCCAGGTCGCGCTGTCCGCGATCACCGAGGATTTTCTGGATTATGTGCGCGGTCTTGACGCTTCGCGCAATATGGATGAGGCCAGCGCCTTCATCGATGTCGCATCGGTGCTGGTGGAGGCGAAAAGCGTGATGCTGCTGCCCTCCGCGGACGACGGCCAGGACACGAATGCCGCCGACGCGCTGCGTGAACGCGACCTGCTGTTCGCAAGGCTGCTGCAATACCGCGCCTTCAAGCAGGCGGCTTCGGATTTCAACGCCCGCATCCAGGCCAACGGCGGCTGGTTCGTGCATCCCGCCTCCAATGAATGGCGGCAGGACCGGCCGCTGCCTGAACTGGTGTGGAAGGCTTCGCCTCTTGATCTGGCGCTGCTGGCCGCAAAGGCGTTGTCTTCGTCGCCGTCACGGACGCGCATGCCGCTGGGGCAGCTTCACGTGCCGCTTGCCGATCTGCGCGAGCAGGCGCGTGTCGTACGTGAACGTTTGCGTGAACTTGACGGCGGCGATTCGATGACGTTCGATCAGCTGGTCGAAGACGCCGCCGATCAGGCCGAAGTCGTCGCGCGCTTTCTGGCGGTGTTGGCGTTCTTCAAGCAGGGCGTGCTGCGTTTTCGGCAGGACGGCCCGTTCGCCGGCCTGCATTTGCGTTGGGAAGAGACGGATTGGGCGCAGTCTGACGATCTGGATGTGGGGGAGATGCGGTTTTGATGGCGGATACGAGGATGCAGGATATGGATGAGACCGTGGGGCCCGCCGATATGCGGGCTGAGGGGCCGAATGATTCGAATGCGTTGACTGATTTGGCGGATTTGAATGATTCGGATGATGCGGATTTTGCGACTGAGCCGGATGGTTTCGACGACCTCGCCGCGCGCGTTGAAGCGGTGCTGATGGTGGCGGACAGGCCGGTCGACGCGCAGGAATTCGCGCAGGTGTTGGATGCGGATGCGCGGCTTGTGCAAAGCGTCCTGCTCCGCCTGCAGGACGAGTATGACGGCGATGCCGCTCGCGGCGTGCGCGCGCGTGGTTTCGCGCTGCGTCAGATGCCGAAGGGGTGGCGTCTGACAAGCCGCGCCGAATATGAGGATGTCGCGTCGCTGTTCGCGGCGGAGGGCGGTCAGACGACGTTGAGTCAGGCGGCGTTGGAATCGTTGGCGATCATCGCCTACAGGCAGCCGGTGACGCGTGCGCAGGTCGCGTCGATTCGCGGCGTCAATTCGGATGGCGTGATCCGCACGCTGATGATTCGCGGGCTGATTCGCGAGGACGGCCATGACGCCGATTCGCATGCGACGCTGCTGGCGACATCCGACCTGTTTTTGGAGAAGATGGGATTGCGTTCGCTGGACGACCTGCCGGATCTGGCGCCGTTCATGCCTGCCTTGGACGGCGTCGAGGCCGATCCGGCGGCCTGATCCGGCGTGTGCGTCCGCATGACGCGCACGACTTTTAGTCATGTTGACTATAAGTGGTACACTCGTGCCTGACGACACGAGTGATGCCTGATGACGGAAGGGGAGCCATGGTATTCGGCAACGTTTCGGAACGACGCGCGCAATCGCCGGAAGTCGGCGTCTCCGTGGTCATTTTGGCGTTGGAACCGGGAGCCTCGGACGGCGGCAAGCCGTCCGGGCGCGGGCGTCTTTGGATGCCGCTGGTCAAACGGGTCAGGCAGCCCTTCCTGGGCGCCTGGGCGCTGCCGGGCGGCAGACTGCGGGCGGATCGCTCATTGGAGGAATCCGCTTTTCAGGCATTGGAATCGACAACCGAACTGCATCCGAAATATCTCGAACAGCTGTACACCTTCGGGGATCCCGGCCGTTCGCACGGCGGACTGCCCATGGTGTCCGTCGTATATTGGGCGCTGGTCGGCCGGGCCGAAGCCGAAGACTTCACGCAAAGCGACAATGTCGCATGGTTCCCGGAAGACGAATTGCCCGAACTGGCCTTCGACCACAGGCAGATCGTCGACTACGCGCTGCAGCGGCTGCGTACGCGCATCGAATATCCCGATATCGCGACCAGGCTCGTCGGTGAAACCTTCACGCTGCGCCAACTCCACGGCGTGTACGAAGCGATCACCGGACAGACCATCGACCTGGCCAACTTCCGCCGCAAAATGCTCGCATCAGGCGAACTGGAGGAAACCGGCGAAAAACTGCGCGAAGGCAAATCGCGCCCGGCCTGCGTCTACAGGTATGCGCCGGCAAAGCAAAGCGCCACCGCCTGGAAGCCTTTCCGGGAGGAAACGCCGGCCAATCCGGCGGATCCAAGCGGGCATGCGAATCCGTCGACCGACGGCGGCGCCGGCCAGTCGCATATCGACGATGCGATGAGCCCGCTGATGCCGTAAACGCGTCCATCCGCGCCGCGCGCAACGCCAATCCCATAATCGACTCAAACTCGTGCGTCATCGTCATAGCCGCGCAACACCACGGCCACAGTCAAGAGAAGGAATGATGATGGCACAGTCATCGACACAAGCGGCGCAAGCCGCACAGGCCGCCCCGCAGCGGCTGACCCGCAACGAACGCCTCGACAGGCTGCCGTTCAACAAAGCGCATCGCAAGCTGCTCGCCGCATCCGGCATCGGCTGGGCCTTCGACGCCATGGACGTCGGCCTCGTATCCTTCGTCGTCGCGGCAATCGCCGTCGACCCGCATTTCAACCTCACCGACACCGAAAAATCCTGGGTGCTGTCCATCGGCTTCGTCGGCATGGCCATCGGCGCGGCGCTCGGCGGCTGCATCGCCGACCGCGTCGGGCGTAAGACGGTCTTCACGGCTACGCTCATCATCTTCGGCGTCGCCAACGGCGCAATGGCCCTGTCCTGGTCGCTCGGCATGCTGCTCGGCGCACGACTGATCATCGGACTGGGCCTCGGCGCGGAACTGCCCGTCGCATCGACGCTCGTCTCCGAATTCTCACCGACCAAACAACGCGGCCGCATGACCGTGCTCCTCGAATCCTTCTGGGCGGTCGGCTGGATCATCGCCGCCATGATCGGCTACTTCGTCATCCCGAACACCGGCGACTGGGGCTGGCGCTGGGCGCTCGCCATCGGCGCGCTGCCGTTGCTGTACGCCATCGTCACACGCATCCATATTCCCGAATCCGTGCGCTTCCTCGAAGCGAAGGGACGCGACGAGGAGGCCGAACGGGCCGTGCGATACTTCGAAGCCGCCGGCGGCGTGGCCCCCGTCGAATCGCCGAAGGGTGCGGCGCTGCCGAAGATCGGCGTCCGCGAACTGTTCGGCAACAAATATCTGGCCCGCACCATCGCGATCTGGGCGACCTGGTTCTTCGTCAATTTCTCCTATTACGGCGCGTTCACGTGGATGCCGAGCCTGTTGGCTGACCAGTTCGGGTCCCTCACCAAGTCCTTCGGCTATACGCTCGCCATTTCCATCGCCCAGCTGCCCGGCTACTTCCTGGCCGCATGGCTGGTGGAGATCTGGGGACGCCGGAAGACCCTGAGCATCTTCCTCGCAGTCTCCGCGGTGGCCGCCTTCGCGTTCTCGCAGGCCGGCTCCGTGGCGATGGTGCTCGTGTTCGGCATGCTGTTGAGCGCGTCGAATCTGGGCGCGTGGGGCGTGCTGTACGCTGTGACGCCGGAGATCTACCCGACCCGCCTGCGTGGCGCGGCCGCCGGCGCCGCCGCCGCAGTGGGCCGTATCGCCGCCATCATCGCGCCGCTGATGATGCCATGGTTCCTGGGAATTTCCGGCGGCGACAAGACCATCGCGTTCGTCGTGTTCGCCGTGGCCTTCATCCTCGCCTGCGTGGCGGCATTGTGCCTGCCTGAGCGCAAGGGCCTCGAACTGGAGGACTGATGTCGACGTTGACGGGCGTCGCCGTTCATAGGCGGCGCCCGTCAACGCATGTCGCTATGCTTATGTCGGTTTGTGTGTAGGTACAGGTTCAGCACATCATTCCCGTATGGACATTGACACAAATTACGCAACAATCGATTAAGAGAGGTTTCGATGGCGGTTCGCGGTGATATCCGAAATGTAGCTATTGTGGCGCACGTCGATCACGGCAAGACCACGCTGGTGAACGCGATGCTCCAGCAGTCCCACGTGTTCAACGAACGCGAGGAGGTCCCGGATCGTGTGATGGATTCCAACGATCTGGAACGCGAGAAGGGCATCACCATTCTCGCCAAGAACACGGCCGTGCAGTACAGCGGCCCGCTGGCCGAAAAGTACGGCCATCCGGAAGGCATCACCCTCAACATCATCGACACCCCGGGCCACGCCGATTTCGGCGGTGAAGTCGAACGCGGCATCTCCATGGTCGACGGCGTCGTGCTGCTCGTCGACGCCTCCGAAGGCCCGCTGCCGCAGACCCGTTTCGTGTTGCGCAAGGCCCTCGAAGCCAAGCTGCCGGTCATCCTGTGCGTCAACAAGGTGGACCGTCCGGACGCCCGTATCGAAGAGGTCGTCGGCGAAGCCTCCGACCTGCTGCTGGGCCTGGCGCAGGACGTCATCGAAGAAGGCATTGACCTGGATCTGGACTCCCTGCTTGACCTGCCGGTGATCTACTGCGCCGCCAAGGCCGGTTACGCTTCCGTCAACCAGCCGGCCAACGGTGGACTGCCGGACAATGACAATCTGGAACCGCTGTTCGACTCCATCATCTCCAACATTCCCGCCCCGGAATACGACGAGGATTCGCCGCTGCAGGCCCACGTCGCCAACATCGACTCCTCCGACTTCCTTGGCCGTCTGGGCCTGGTCCGCATTTACAATGGCACGCTGGAAAAGGGCAAGACCTACGGCCTGTCCCGCGTGGACGGCTCCATTGAAAACTTCCGCGTCTCCGAGCTGCTGCGCACGCAGGGTCTGGAACGCACCCCGGTCGAATCCGCAGGCCCGGGCGACATCGTCGCCGTCGCCGGCGTGAACGACATCATGATCGGCGAAACCATCGTCGACCCGGCCGACCCGCGTCCGCTGCCGCTGATTCACGTGGATGATCCGGCCATCTCCATGACCTTCGGCATCAACGATTCTCCGCTGGCCGGCACCGAAGGCAAGGACCACAAGCTCACCGCCCGCATGATCAAGGATCGTCTCGACCGCGAGCTCATCGGTAACGTGTCCATCAAGGTGCTGCCGACCGAGCGTCCAGACGCTTGGGAAGTGCAGGGCCGTGGCGAACTGGCCCTGGCCGTGCTCGCCGAGCAGATGCGCCGTGAAGGTTATGAACTGACCGTCGGCCGCCCGCAGGTCGTTACCAAGACCATCGACGGCGAACTGTGCGAGCCGATGGAAAGCACCACCATCGACGTGCCGGACGAGTACATGGGCACCGTCACCCAGTTGATGGCCGACCGCAAGGGCCGTATGGAAGGCATGTCCAACCACGGTTCCGGTTGGGTCCGTCTGCAGTTCACCGTGCCGAGCCGCGGCCTGATCGGCTTCCGTACCGCACTGCTGTCCGCAACCCGCGGCACCGGCATCGCATCCTCCATCTCCGCCGGCTACGCTCCGTGGGCCGGCCAGATCACGATCCGTCAGAACGGCTCCATGGTCTGCGATCGTAAGGGCGTCGCAACCCCGTACGCCATGCAGCGTCTGCAGGCCCGCGGCAACTTCTTCGTCGAACCGCAGTCCCCGGTGTATGAAGGCCAGGTCGTCGGCGTGAACAACAAGCCGGAAGAGCTGGATGTGAACATCACGCTGGCCAAGCACATGACCAATATGCGCTCCTCCACCGCCGACGTGCTGGAAACCCTGACCCCGCCGATCAAGATGAGCCTTGAAGAGTCGCTCGACTTCGCCAACGAAGACGAGTGCGTGGAAGTCACGCCGGAATCCATCCGCGTGCGCAAGATCATCCTCAACCGCGAAGAATGGTACAAGTGGCGCGCCAAGCAGCGTCGCCAGAACGCCCAGAACGCCAAGTAATACCAACCGGCCTCGCCAGTATCCCGCTGACGGGGCCGTTTTGCATCTCCCTGATTGCTCACATTCGTCACATCAGTACTGTTATGACGGTTTTGGGGGTGGTTTGGGGGCCGGTTGTGTCATATCAGTACTGATATGACGGTTTGGAAGAGTTTGTAAGACCGACGAATGATTGTGGCATACTGGGGGCTATGACTTTGCCGCCTTCCGATAATCAACAGAACAATAGCCAACAGCAGTCCGACCTTGCATTGTTGCCGTGGTCGCATCGGCAGAGCGTCGGCGTCAAAATGCTGATTACGGTGTTAAGCGGCATTGCCGTCGGCATTATCGGCACGGCGGCGCACCGTATGGGCGCCGCACAGAATATTCCGTATGGTCTTGTGTTGGCTTTCCTGATTGTCGGCCTTTCCGCATGGTGCGCGCGTTCGCGCAGCGGTGTGATCGGCATCGGCTTGCATTTGATCGCTTCATCAGGCGCGGTGTGGATGATGGCGATGCGTGGCCCGGGCGGCGATGTGATGCTGCCGATCGGATTCACCATTCCGTTGCCGTTTTTCAGCGAGTATGCCGCATATATATGGTTGTTTGGCGTCACTATTGTGCAAGTGATCATGACGATGTTGCCGTCCCGCTGGTTTGCGATGCAGCCGCGCGAAAACGTTGCAATACAGAAAACGGATACGCCGGATGATGCAGATGATGCGGATGATGATATGTCGCACAGTAATGCTGGTATGACGCGAGATGACGCCGCCCAAAGCGATGCTGCGCTGCTTGATAACACCGCAGCAGATGTGGAGGCCGCACGATGAGCGCACGCAAATTGTATTATTTGGGGCCTCGAGGCACGTTTACGCATCAGGCCGCCGTGAACGCGGCGGAAATGCTTGCGCAGTTGGTCGCTTCAAACGTTGATGCCGACGATGCCGCAAACAGTGCCATCGAACCGATTGCTGCTTCTGACGTTCCTTCCATCATGCAAGCCGTCCAGCAGGGTGACGGCTGGGGAGTGGTCGCTTGGGAGAACAACGTCGAAGGCTATGTCGTGCCGAATCTGGACATGCTGATCGACGCGCCCGACGCCGTCGGTTTCGCGCGCGTCGCCGTGAACGTGGATTTCGACGCGTTCATCCTTCCCGGTCAGAAGCTGGAGGAGTGCACGCAAATCACCGCGCATTCGCATGGTCTGGCGCAATGCCGCCGTTTCGCCGCCGAGCATAATCTACAGCCGGAGCCGGCTTCGTCGAATGCGGCCGCATGCCGCGATATACAACCCGGTCAGGTGGCGCTCGGCCCCGCAATCTGCGGTGATTTGTATGGTTTGCATCGTGTGGGATCAGCCGTACAGGATTATTCCGGCGGCCACACGGAATTTCTGGTACTGGCGCGACGCGACGAAGCCGCTGCAATACTGCATCGCATGCGCGATGCGACACAGTCCGCATCGCAAGCGCAATCCGCTGCACAGCCCTGCGCCGGTGATGCTTCCACCGTCAACGAATATGAGTCGGTGATCACATTCATTCCGTTGGTCACAGGTCCAGGCGTCTTGGCGAATCTGTTGGACGTATTGCGCGACCGAGGTCTCAATATGACCAGTTTCATTTCTCGCCCGATCAAAGGCCATGACGGCACGTACAGTTTCATCGCCACCGTCGATGCCGCGCCATGGGAATCCCGCTTCCGTGATGCGATCATCGAAATCGTCGAACACGGCGATTGGGTGAAGACATTGGCCGTGTATCCGCGTCGCGAACGACCGAATCCGCCGGTTGACGCGTGGATGCTGCCCGAGGGAGGCGTGCGATTGAATAGTGCGCCGCAGGATGAAGCATTCTGGGGGAATGCGGCGGAAGTGAGAAGGGAATTGCTGTGGTAGAAGTCGTAAACGGCGATAATACAACCACCGTCGGTATTGTCGGTCTTGGCCTGATTGGCGGTTCACTGGCACGTCGTCTCACCGGTCGTGCCTGCCGGGTGCTGGCGTGGAATCATAATCCGCGCCCCTACGAATCCGCCGAGCAGGCTGGCATCACTTGTATGCCGACGTTGGAAGCATTGGCCCAGGCAAATCCCGATATCATCGTCCTGTGCAATCCGCTTAAGGCGATGCCCGATATACTGCAGCGTCTGTCGACGGTGATCAATCGCAATACAACAACGCTTACCGATGTCGGCAGCGTCAAAGGCATGGTGCGCGAGCAGGTCAAGGCGGCGGGATTGGCGGATTGCTATGTCGGTGCGCATCCGATGGCGGGCAACGAGCTTTCCGGCTGGGCGGCAGCCGACCCCGCACTGTACGACGATGCGCTTTGGGCGTTGACGGTTGACGGGCACACCGCGTATCAACGTTTCCTTGCCGTGGCGCGCATGATCGTAGGCAATGTCGGCAATCGAATCATCGTGCTCGACGACGCCACACACGACGAGGCCGCAGCATTGATTTCGCATATGCCGCACGCCGTTTCGACGGCGATGATCAACGAGCTCGTCGACGCGCCGCAGCGCAATGTCTCCGCCGCGCTCGCCGCAGGGTCCTGGCGTGATATGACGCGCGTCGCATTGACCGACCCCGATCGTACGCGCGCGAT
Organism: Bifidobacterium sp. LH_449; assembly: GCF_056356755.1. Lineage (NCBI taxonomy): Bacteria > Bacillati > Actinomycetota > Actinomycetes > Bifidobacteriales > Bifidobacteriaceae > Bifidobacterium > Bifidobacterium sp. LH_449. The sequence continues at coordinate 234,790 of NZ_JBKEUV010000001.1, read as the reverse complement.
GATCGAAGAGGATTCAGTGAATGTGGAAGCGCTATTGCGCAATATGGCCTCGCGTCTGACCGCTGCAGCCGACATGCTGCATAATATGCGTGATACCGGCGGCGTGTCGCCCGAATGGCTGGAATTCTTTTCCCACGGCGACCCCTTCCGCGCGTACAAGCAAGCCACGCACGCGCCTGCCTCTCAGCAATCGCAGGAATCGCCCAGTCGAACGGAAAGCAATCACGTCTTGCATGTCCCTGTCGACGGCTGGCAGCAGACGTTATTGCAATCCGCCTTGCGCGGCGAACACGTTATGGCGATCCGCAGCGACCACGAATTCGAAGTGCGTGTCACATCCGCGCTGTAACAGTACATATGTGCACATATGTGACCGCAATTACAAGCACACGCCACAAGAAATCAGACGCAGACAATCAATCGCCGGCATTCAGTCACAAATACACAAAGCAGCAAACACATATATAAAGCAAAACGCAATACTGCGCGCGAAACGTCGAGGGCAACCGCATATGACGGTTGCCCTCGATTCGTATTACGCCGACCGTCATGCCGGCTGCGGGAAACGGCGTTCCGGTACCGGTTTCAATGTGACGACGGAATCCGCATTGATTTTGACGCGCTGTTCCGGGCGCCTGCCGTCCGGCGTCGCATCGCGCATCATATCAAGGGTTTCGCCGTCCCACGACAGCACATGCCCCACATAATCGCGGAATTTCATGCGATTATCGACCGGATCGATGCCATCGCATGTTCTGACGACGATGCGTGCGCCTGTCGGAATTTCATTGGGCAGCCTTGTCATATTGCCTCCTTCATCGTTTGGTTGTATGCCAGGGGCGGCCATGGCATAAAGCCGTTCGACTCAATCGTTCGCCGGCGCCGCTGCCGACTCGACGGATGACGCGCCGTCTCAATTGCGATTTAATGTATATGGTACGCCTGAGGTCGCGGAATTCATGGGTTTTCACTTCCGCGCGTATACGATGTCGCAGCACGCATCGTGTGCGCGGCATAAGTCGTCGCCGCGCCAGCATGGCCGTCACAAGAGGGGAGCGCGTTCATGCAATCGCATGTGAATGATTACCTGCTGTATCTCAAAGCGAACCGCGGATTAAGCGACAACACGCGCAAAGCCTACGAATCGGATATCGTCGAATGTTTGCAGGCGCTGGCGCGGATGGGTGTCGAATCGCTTGACGAAGTGACGATCGAAGATCTGCGTGCCTGGATGGCGGCGGCTTCGCGCTCGCATGCGCGCAGCAGTATGGCGCGTAAAACGGTGGCCGTCCGCGGATTTTTCGCATGGTGTCATGAACATGATGTGATCGCTTCGGATCCTGCCTGCACATTGATGACGCCGAAAATTCCCGATACGCTGCCGGCTGTATTAAATGAGGAGCAGGCCTCGCATTTGATGGACCGCGCCGAAGAGGACGCACATAACGCTGGCGGCCTCACCGCTGCTGCGCGCTCGCAGAAAGCCGCGCAGCATAATGGCGCATATATAAAGGAGTCGGCAGTGCGATTGCGCGATGCCGCGATGTTGGAATTGCTGTATGCGACGGGGATTCGTGTGGGGGAGTTGGTTGGTCTTGATGTCGGCGACGTCAATTTTGATAATCACACGGTGAAGGTGACGGGTAAAGGCAATAAGCAGCGTGTTGTGCCGTTCGGAGCGCCCGCAGCTTCGGCATTACAGCAGTGGATTGATTTAGGACGTTCGCATGTGGCGACCAAGTCGGCTGGCGATGCGCTTTTCGTTGGCGCCAGGGGAGCGCGGATTGACCAGCGTGTCGTGCGCGATATTGTGCATGAGCATGCGCGCGCTTCCGGCGTTCCTGATATCGGCCCGCATGCCTTGCGGCATAGTGCGGCCACGCATATGTTGGATGGCGGCGCCGATTTGCGCGAAGTGCAGGAAATGTTGGGACATTCGTCGCTCAAAACGACGCAGCGCTATACGCACGTGTCGGTCGAACAGTTGAAGGCACGGTATGGTTTGGCGTTTCCGCGCGCCTGAACGCTTCAAAATTTTAATATTCGAACATTTAATGTTCATTATGTGATAATTTTGCGATGTGTCTTGACTCGTAGCGGTATACGGTTCGAATTTGGTGCCCCTTGCGGCTAACATATGAAAGTCTTTATAACGAGTCGGCTTGCAACGACCATATATCGGTAAGAGCAACCGCAACCATCACTGGTACAAGGAGGAAGGATGGCCAAGGCTCTATGCTGAAATTCATTGCCAAGCGCCTCGCGAACTATGTGGTCATGCTGTTTGTAGCGATTTCATTCACCTACTTCATGGCATCGTCGTTCATGAGTCCTCGCTCGAACTATGAGTCTCGTACTCCGCGCCCGCCGCAGGCATCCATTGAGCGTACGCTCGATCTGGCGAACATCAACGATCACACGTCGATTTTCGTCCGCTATTGGAATTGGCTGACCAGCATCGTCACCAAGTGGGACTGGGGTCTGTCCCCGTCGCTGGAATCCGTCAACGGCGCATTGGGACCGCGTATCCTCGCCTCCATCCAACTGGTGACCATTTCCACCATCCTGTCCATCGTGCTTGGTGTGGCCTTGGGCATCTATACCGCACAGCGTCAGTACAAGTGGCAGGATCGCTTCTTCAGCGCCACTTCCACACTGTTCCTGGTCATCCCGTCCGCGGTTCTGGCTCTGATCATCGTGCTCACCGCCATCTCCATCAACGATGCGCTCGGTTTCCGCCTGTTCTATGTCACCGGTCTGTCGAGTTACAAGGGCAGTAACATACTGATGGTCCTTGGCGATACATTGCAACATCTGATTCTGCCGACGCTGTCGCTGACATTGCTGGGCATGGTGAGCTACCATTTGACGCAGCGCACCTATCTGCTCGACGAAATGCACGCCGATTATGTGCGTACGGCACGTATGAAGGGCCTGACCCGCAAGCAGGCCGTGCGCCGTCACGCGTTGCGTGCTTCCCTGATTCCGACCGGCGTGAACGTGGCCTTCTCCATTTCCTCGGTGTTCACCGGCGCGGTCATCACCGAATCGATTTTCGCCATCAACGGTATGGGTAAGTACTTCATCACCGCCATCAACAACAACGACATCAACGCCTCGGTCGCCATCGCCGCATTCGGCGGCGCCTGCACGCTGATCGGCGCACTGCTGGCCGACATCTTCTCCGCGTGGCTCGATCCGCGCATCAAGATGAGCTGAGTGAGAGGGGAGTATCACATTGAGTGACGCAAATACCAATGCAGAGGCGCTTCAGATCGCTGATGAAATCCGTCAGGACGCGAACGGCGGTGAATCCGGCGAAGTCAAGCACCTGAGCTACGGCACGCTGATCGCACGACGCTTCTTCCGTCAGAAGTCCGCCGTGGCCGGCGTGGTCCTGTTCGCCATCCTGCTGCTGTTCGCATTGTTCGGCGGCAATTTCACCAAGTGGGCCTATGACGATCCGGACTTCCTGTCTATTTCCGATCCGCCGAGCGCATCCCATTATTTCGGCACCGATCCGGGCGGTCTTGATCTGTTCGCCATGGTCTCCCACGGCTTGGGCAAGTCCATGCTGATCGGTCTGCTTACCTCGTTGATCATCATGACGATCGCCGCCATCTACGGCACCGCCATCGCCTTCTTCGGCGGTTGGGTCGAACGCGTCGGCATGTGGATCCTCGATACGCTGCTGGTCATCCCGAGCTTCCTGCTGGTGGCCATGATCGTGCGCGCCGCCAAGTCCACCTCCGGCTGGATCTGGCTGGTCATCGGCCTTGCCGCCTTCGGCTGGGTCGGCTATGCGCGAATCATCCGTACCATGACCCTGTCGTTGCGCGAACGCGATTACATCAAGGCTGCGCGCTTCATGGGCGTCGGCTCCTTCAAGGTCATCATCCGTCACCTTGTTCCGAACCTCGCTTCGATGATCATCGTCAACACCGTGCTCGGCATCGTGAACGCCATCGCTTCCGAAACCGCACTGTCGTACCTCGGCGTCGGCATCAAGCCGCCGGACGTTTCGCTCGGCTCCATCCTGCAGACTGGCGCCACCACCACGCAAACGGCTTCGTGGATCGTTATCTTCCCGTCCATCGTCCTGATCTTGCTGACCTTCAGCCTGCAGCTGATCGGCGACGGCCTGCGTGACGCACTCGACCCGAACTCCGCAGCAAGCGGACAGGTATCCGCCTGATGTTCAGAAAGACGACTATGAGCAAGAAGAACAAGAACAAGGTCACCGAAAGCATCCTCGCGCATGCCAGCGGTGAAATCGTGCGTGACGACATTCTGAAATACGAACTGCTGGAAGGCCATGGCCCGAAGGGCGCCCCGCAGGGCGATCCGATCATGCAGGTCCGTGACCTGCATGTCTCCTTCGCCACCGAAGCCGGCGTCTGCCGTGCCGTGCGCGGCGTGAACTTCGACCTGTGGCGTGGCCGTACCCTCGGCATCGTCGGCGAATCCGGTTCCGGCAAGTCCGTTACCGCATTGAGCCTGATCGGCCTGCTTGACGACAACGCCAAGGTCGAAGGCTCCATCAAGATGAACGGCGTCGAGCTGGTCGGCCGCTCCGACGAGGAGATGAGCACCATCCGCGGCGAGAACATCGCCATGGTTTTCCAGGATCCGCTGTCCGCATTGACCCCGATGTTCAGCATCGGCGATCAGATCGCCGAATGCCTGACCACGCATCATCCGGACATGACCAAGCAGCAGATTCACGACCGTTGCGTCGAACTGTTGGAACTGGTCGGCATCCCGCAGCCGGAAGAGCGTCTGAACAGCTTCCCGCACCAGTTCTCCGGCGGTATGCGCCAGCGTGTGATGATCGCCATCGCCATCGCCAACGAGCCTGATGTGATCATCGCCGACGAACCGACCACCGCTTTGGACGTGACCATCCAGGCCCAGATTCTTGACGTGCTGGCCAAGGCCCAGAAGGAAACCGGTGCCGCCGTCGTGCTGATCACCCACGATTTGGGTGTTGTGGCAGGTGCCGCCGATGACATTCTCGTCATGTATGCGGGCCGTCCGGTCGAACGCGCCAGCATCGACGATATTTTCGAAAAGCCGTCAATGCCGTACACGATGGGCCTGTTGGGCGCCGTTCCGAAGCCGCATGTCGCGGCCAATCAGCGCCTGGTGCCGATTCAGGGCAATCCGCCGTCGCTGGTTGATATTCCGAAGGGCTGCCCGTTCTCTCCGCGATGTCCGTTGGCGACCCCGGAATGCTCCATGGCCGAGCCGGAATTGTCGTTGGTCGATGAGACCCAGGGGCATCTGGCTTCCTGCCGTCGTCTCGACGAAATCATCGGCAAGAACATGAAGTATACGGACGTCTTCCCCATTCCGGACTTGCTGCCCGCCGAGTGGGCCGATGTACCGCGCGACCAGCGCCCGGTGACGTTGGAAGTCGAGCATCTGCGCAAGACCTTCCCGTTGACCGGCAAGGGCCTGTTCCGTCGCACTGTGGGCCGCGTCGCAGCCGTCGATGACGTCACGTTCAAGATTCGTCAGGGTGAAACCTTGGCTTTGGTGGGTGAATCCGGTTCCGGCAAGTCCACCACGCTGATGGAGATCATGAACCTGATGAAGCCGGAAGACGGCAAGATCGTCGTGCTCGGCCATAATCTGGCCGAGATGAAGAGCAAGGCCGAACGCAGGGCGCTGCGCAAGGACCTGCAGATCATCTTCCAGGATCCGATGAGCTCCCTCGACCCGCGTATGACCATCTATGACGTGCTCGCCGAGCCGTTGAAGGTCCACAAGTGGAGCAAGGAGCAGATCAACAAGCGCATCGCCGAATTGATGGACCTGGTCGGCATCAACCCCGACTATGTCGATCGTTTCCCGTCGCAGTTCTCCGGCGGCCAGCGTCAGCGTATTTCCATCGCGCGTGCTTTGGCCACCGATCCGAAGGTGCTGCTGCTCGATGAACCGATCGCATCCCTCGACGTGTCGATTCAGGCTGGCGTGATCAACCTGCTCGAAGACCTGCAGGCCAAGCTCAAGATCTCTTACCTGTTCGTCGCGCATGATCTGGCGGTTATCCGCCACATCTCCGATCGCGTTGCGGTCATGTATCTGGGTCAGGTCGTCGAACTCGGTGAAACCGAAGACGTCTTCAGCCATCCGCGTCACCCGTACACCCAGGCGTTGCTGTCCGCCATCCCGGTGCCGGATCCGCGTATCGAACGTACGCGTAACCGCATCATTCTCAAGGGTGATCTGCCGAGTCCGGCGGAACACCATCCGGGATGCCGTTTCGCCTCCCGCTGCCAGATCAAGCTCACGCTGAGCCCTGAACAGCAGAAGATGTGCGAAGGTACGCGACCAGTGTTGAAGTCCGACGCACAGAATCCGACGGAGTACGCCTGCCACTTCCCGCTGGATGTGACCGAAGACTCCAAGCCGTTCTAAACGCGCGCGATTGACCATAATGTAAAGGTCCTGCAGATTTTTTATCTGCAGGACCTTTTGCGTATACGCCGTTGCGGGCGGTTTTCTGCTGTTTATCTGCAAATATTACGATTCGGTTACGAAGCCTGAAGCTTCGTTTCGCAATTCCCTGTAATATCGCCTGTTTCTCGATGTGGACAAAAAAGACGGAGACGTAAACACGAGGTGTACAATCTCCTTCCAGTTGCTTTTACAACTAGGAGAGATTTGGCATGCGCAACTCATGCCAAGCAATCGAGAGGAACGCATTTCATTATGCAGAAGAACATGCGTAAGGCCCTTGCGCTGATCGCTTCCGCCGCAGCGGTTGTTTCGCTTGCGGCTTGCGGCGGCAACGGCAACGACACCGCAACCGACAACAGCACCACGTACACCACCGAGCCTCAGGAAGGCACCCCGACCAGCTACACCGGCACCCTGCCGATGCCGGAGACGGACAAGGCCTACAACAATCCGCAGGATCGCGAAAACCTGAAGCAGGGTGGCACCCTGAACATGGCCATCTCCGAGATCGGCCCGGATTGGAACAACTTCAGCGCCAACGGTGGCACCACGTACATGTCCGGCCTGTGGAACCTCTACATGCCGTTCCTGTGGGACTATGCGGTCGATGGCAGCACTGCCACCCCGAACCCGAACTATCTAACCTCTGTGGAACTGACCTCCGAGGATCCGGAAGTCGTCACCTACACCATCAACCCGGACGCAACCTGGAATGACGGCACCCCGATCACGTGGAAGGACTTCTACTCCACGTGGAAGGTCAACAACGGCGAATCCGAACTGCTGACCCCGTCCATCACCTTTGGCTATGAGTCCATCGCCAGTGTCGAACAGGGCGAGAACGAGAAGCAGGCCGTCGTGACCTTCTCCGAGCAGGTCTACCCGTATGAGGCCGTTTTCCAGCGTCTGTACCCGTCCATGGCGTATGACGAGAACGATATGGAGAAGACCGCCGACACCTTCGCTCAGGGCTGGCAGAACGACCCGCACGCCGACGAATGGGGCGCAGGCCCGTACACCGTCAAGAGCGTGTCCGATTCCGAAGTCATCTTCGTGCCGAACGACAACTGGTGGGGCGACAAGCCGCTGCTTGACCAGATCAGCCTCAAGCAGATGGAAGACTCCGCTATGATCAACGCCTTCAAGAACGGTGAGATCGACATCACCGTCGGCGGCCTGAACTCCGACAACCTGGCCACCGCCAAGTCCGTTGAGGGCGCCTACATCCGTCGTGCCTACGATTCCGGCGTGTCCACCTACACCATCAACACCAAGTCCGAGAACGCCAAGGACCTTGCCCTGCGTAAGGCTTGGGTCCAGGCTGTGGACCGCTCCACCCTCGCTCAGATGAGCTTCGATGGCCTGGAATGGGAAGAGGAAGTTCCGGGCTCCGTCATCATTCCGCAGTTCCAGAGCGGCTATGAAGACAACATGCCTGAGGATTCCGGCTACTCCACCGAGAACGCCAAGAAGACGCTCGAGGACGCCGGCTACACCATGGGTGATGACGGTTACTATCAGAAGGATGGCAAGACCGCCGAAATGACGTACACCACCTTCTCCGACTCCGCCCGTACCAAGGCAAGCGCCCAGGCCATGCAGAAGATGGCCAAGGACGCCGGCATCAAGATCAACATCGACATCAAGGCCTCCAGCGAATTCTCCAATACCGTCACCTCCGGTAGCTGGGACATCATCGGCCTCGGCTGGGGTGCTACCGATCCGTTCGGTTACTCCTCCAGCTCCTACCAGCTCTATGGCTCCGACTCCAGCTCCAACTATGGCTACATCGGTTCCGCCGACGTCGATGCCAAGCTGAAGGAAGTCACCAAGACCGCCGACACCAAGGCCGCCATCGAACTGTTCAACGAAGCCGAGAAGGAATATATGGAGAACTACGCCCAGATTCCGATCTCCAACGGCGTGCTGATCTATGCCGCCAAGGAAGGCCTGGCCAACATCGGCCCGGCTGGCTACTCCGCTGAATCCAGCCGTACCGGCATCCCGGTCCACTCCGAGAACATCGGCTGGGAGAAGTGAGTTCGCTCGTTACCCGGTAACGACTGAATAACCTTCCTTCAAGACCCGTCGCCTACAAGGCGGCGGGTCTTTTCTTATTGCGTCTGCGCATACCGCGCATGTGTGCCTCCTACACGCGCCGCAGTCATTGCACGAAATGCACATGTATACGGTATCGGGCCGCTGGTAGTCTCATACCACATGAGCATCACCATCACCACGTCAAACGTCAACGGCATCCGAGCCGCAAAGCGCAAGGGCATATCCGCATGGGCCGGCGCCAGAACGCCGGACGTGTGGTGCATGCAGGAAGTGCGTGCGCCGCAAACCGAAATCGACCCCATCGTCGGCGAGCTGGCCTTCGAATACGTCACGGCGGGGAAGATCGCGGCTCCCGACGAATTGGATTCCTTGAACGAAGTCTGCCGCGTCAAAGGCCGCGCGGGTGTCGCATTGCTTTCCGACCTAGCCATCGAAGAACGCCGCTACGGCCTTCCCGGTCTCGAAGAAGACGTCGACTCCGGCCGCTGGATTGAAGCGGATGTACGCACGCCGCAAGGCTATCTCATCACCATCGCCTGCGTATACGTACACGCCGGCAACACCGACGACCCGGTCAAAATGGAACAAAAATACCGCTTCCTCGACACCATGCTGGTACGTATGGGCCAGTTGCGCGACGAAGCGGCCAACGGAGGTCGTCAAGCCCTGCTCTGCGGCGATTTCAACATCGCACACACGCCACTCGATATCAAAAACGCGAAATCCAACGAAAAAAGCGCCGGCTTCCTGCCTGAAGAACGCGCCTATATCGACCGTTGGCTGGGCGAATACGAATTCGTGGACGTGATGCGCAATCTCGCCGGCGACATCCAAGGCCCGTACACATGGTGGAGTCAGCGCGGCCGTGCCTTCGATAACAACACGGGTTGGCGCATCGACTACCAGTTCGCAACACCGGAATTGGCGGAAAGCGCCCGCGGATTCATTATCGATAAAGCTCCCACCTATGATGCGAGATGGTCGGATCACGCGCCGCTGACCATCGAATACGATGTGTGAGCGACATCAATTCAGTGACGTTCCGTGACGTGCCTTCCAGCTGTTATTAAGCGAAGGTGTTAGGCTAGTCAACGATTGTAACCGCGCAGAAACGAGGAAACATGGGATTGTTCGGATTCGGGAAAAAGAAGAAGCACAACGACGACGCCGTCGTTGAAGACTCCAAGCAGGCCGACGAAGTCGTCGACACCGCCGCCGACGAGCAGGAAGCGGCACAGGAAGCCGAGCTGCCGCAGGCCAGCGCAGTATACGAAGGCCGCGGCGACGAGCGCGGCCCGTGGGATGTGAAGGACGAGAACGTTCCGGACTACGACGAATACCTCGACATGGGCGCCTACTACCTGCCGTTCCTGCAGGGCATCGGCCTGCACGTCAAGGCGAACCGCGCCACCCGCCAGGTGCTCGGCACCACCATCACCTACGGCGCTTCCAGCCTGGAAATCGAAGCTTTCGCCGCTCCGAAGACGATGAGCCTGTGGGATGACGTGCGCTCCGACCTGAGCGGTGCCAACGACAAGGCCGAAGAACGCGAAGGCGTGTTCGGCACCGAACTGATGCTGCCGGTTACCGTTAAGGGCGGCCGCAGCGTGATGACGCGTATTGTGGGCGTGGACGGCCCTCGTTGGATGCTTCGCGGCATTTTCTCCGGCAAGGCCGCGCTGCTGCCGGACGACCCGGAGACCCAAGCGCTGAACAAGTTCTTCGCCGATATCGTTGTGGAACGCGGCGAAGAACCACTGGCTCCGCGCGATCTGATTCCGATGCATCCGCCGGTCGCCCCAGCACAGCGCAAGGCCATGGCCGCAGCCGCCGAACAGCAGGAAAACGGCGAAGGCACCATGCAGATTCCGGACAAGCCGAAGGGCCCGTTCGATTCCGACCAGCAGACCGAAGTCAAGACCACGCTGTCGCGCGGCCCGATGTTCTCCGAAGTACGCTGATCCATGACATCATCAACGCAACCAACACAGCCGGCGAAACGCACCGGATTGAATGCTTTGACCGGTGCCGGATCGGATGACGATTTTTCCATTATCGAAGCGATAGGCGGCCCGCGCGGCGTTATCGAATCAATGCTGCCGGGCGTACTGTTCGTGGTGATGTTCGTCATCACCTCCGACGTGCAGCTCACCGTTATCGTATCGGCTGTGTTGGCGGTGTTGCAGGTGATTATTCGCCTGCTGCAACGCCAATCGCTGATGGGCGCATTAAGCGGCCTGATTGCGGTCGGCATCTGCCTGGTATGGGCATGGCAAAGTCATGAAGCCCGCAATTATTACATGTTCGGATTCCTGACCAACGCCTTCTATATTGCGCTGCTTACGGTTTCACTGTTGGCACGCATTCCCGGCCTAGGATTCATGGTTGAATTCCTGCGCACCATGCCAACCGAACATTTTGGCGCATGGCTGCGCGGCTGGAAGTCCGATCGTGCGCTGTACCGCGCATATCAGATCATCACCGGCCTGTGGATCGGCGTATTTTCGCTACGATTACTAGTACAGGTGCCGCTGTATCTGACCGATCAGGTCGGATGGCTGGGCACTGCACGATTGCTGATGGGCATTCCCTTCTGGGCCTTGGCCATTTGGGTGTCTTATCTGATTATCGCCACACCGCTGCATAGGCATAAGCAGCAGGAGGCGCGCGTGGAGGAGAGCGAATAATGGAAGCGACCATTCGTATTGAACGGTATGCCGATCAGGGCCGATGCGTCGGCCATATCGACGGGCGTGTGGTATTCGTGCGTTTCGCGTTGCCGGGAGAACTGGTGCGCATTGTTTTGGATGAACCGCATGACCGCGAAGATCGCTTCTGGACCGGCGAAGTGGTCGAAGTCATTGAAGCCAGCGAAGACCGCGTGGAACCGGTATGGCCTTTGGCGGGCCCCTTGGCGGCCGGCGGTGGTGTCGGCGGCGCCGACCTGGTGCATGTCAGCCTTGAAGGCCAGCTCAAATGGAAGTCGATAACCGTCTACGAGCAGATGCAGCGTTTGGGCCATGTCGATGTGGATGTGCCGATTGAACGCATGCCGGGCGATATTGAAACCGATGGTCTGCATTGGCGTACCCGCATTGAAATGATCGTCGACGACGAAGGCCGCCCGTCGATGCGCCGCCGCGGCTCCCACGTGCGCGTGCCGATTGACACGATGCCGTTGGCCAGCGAAGCGCTGCTGAGCGTGGCCGAACGCGAACACGTGTGGGATGGCGGTTTTACGCCGGGATCCCAGATTCGTCTGTCTGTTCCGGAGCCTCGCGACGAAGCCCACGAGGTGGGCGACAATTACGCGATGCTGGTCGACGGTGAATTGCGCGCCGGCAGCGAATTGCTCACCGAACGCGTTACCGTGGGGACTCGCGAATACGAGTACAATGTTGACCCTGCAGGCTTCTGGCAGATGCATCGTCAGGCGCCGCTCGCATTGCCGAATCATGTGCTTTCCTTGGTGCAAGGCGAATTGGATGGCCTGGTCAACGCTTGCGTGTGGGATCTGTACTCCGGTTCCGGCCTGTTCACTTTGCCGTTGGCCACGCAGGCCGCGGAACGTGTGCGCATGCTCAGCGTGGAAGGCGGTCGCATCGCCGTGGCGAACGCGGTGAAGAATCTGCGCCGCCTGAATTTGGACAATGTCGACGCGCGCGTCGGCGACGTGTCGAAGGTGCTGGCGAATGTGCGCAATGATCTGGCGCATCCGGACGTCGTCGTATTGGATCCGCCTCGTGCGGGCGCCCGCGCCAAAGTGTGCCGTCAAATCGCCGAAGCCGGCGCATACTCGATCGTGTACATCGCCTGCGATCCGGCCAGTCTCGCACGCGACACCGGCACCCTATGTTCGCTTGGATACGAAGTCAAGGACGTACGCGCCTTCGACATTTATCCGATGACGCATCATGTGGAAACGGTGGCCCTGTTCAGAAAGACGCAGCGATGAGCGCACGTCGTGCGGCGGCATTGCTGCTGACGACGGGAATGCTGATTGCAGCCTCGTCCTGTACGCCTGCCGGCAGAGCCGTTGGCGATACGCAGGATGAGGCTGATGCGATTGTTCATGACGGTCTTGATTATGGCGATGCGATTGTCGGTTTGATCGGATCCGAATATACCGACACGGATCGCAGCGTCCTCGCAGCATGCGACAGCGTCGGATTGAAGCCGATATATGTGCCTGTGATTGACGTTAATGATGCTGACGCCGCCGCACAGCAAGGCGTTAAGGATTTGTCGCATCGTCAGGCCGACGTTATTGTCGTTACATCCATTGATGCATCGCATGATATGCAAGGCTGGGATGAGGCGTTGCGCACTGCGCGTGAAGCCGGCGTCCCCGTCGTATTGCTCAATCCCGTATCGTCACCGGACAATGAATTGCTATATGCGGCGACGTTGACCATTGACAATCAAGCGTCGGAGTCGACGTCGATTGTCGAAGCGATTATGACGGTTGCCGACGATGATCCGCATGAGCGGAACATTACAGTATCCACTATGCGTGAATAATCGCAGATATCGTCCGATAACGCGGATAATGACGGTAGGCTGTGCATATGGGAACAAGCGAAACGACAACATCCATGCCGGCAATGGCCCAATACGGGTTGCGTGACGACGACGTGCGCGCCCGCGTCGAAGCCGGGCAAACCAATCATGTCAAGGATTCTTCGTCGCGTTCGCTGGTGGATATCGTTCGCGAAAACGTGTTCACGCTATTCAACGGCATTATTCTCGGCGCGATGCTGCTTGTTCTTTTGACCGGATCATGGAGGGATTCGGTTTTCGGCTTTGTTGTTATCATCAACACCGGCATCGGCATCGTAACCGAACTGAAGGCGAAGCGCACACTTGACAAACTGTCGATTCTGGTCGCCTCTACATTCCTGGTCCGCCGTGAAGGCCGCGATATCGAAATACCAGGCAGCCAAATCGTACTTGATGATCTGATGTGGATTCGCGCTGGGGAACAGGTTCCGGTGGATGCGCAGATTATCGAAACCTGGGGTTTGGAATTGGATGAGTCGATGCTGACCGGCGAATCCCGCACAGTGCGCCACAAAGCAGGCGAAACCATTTATTCCGGCTCCACCGCAGTATCCGGCATGGCGTTCGTCCGCGTCACCGCAGTCGGCGAGCACAGTTATGCGGCCACCCTGACCGCGCAGGCGAAAGTGTACAAGAAAACCATTTCCGACCTGAACAAGGGCATCAATACGATTCTTAAATTCATGACGATTCTGGTTATTCCGCTGTGCATTCTGCTGATCCTTTCGCAAATGCATACGGTCGGCGGTTGGGCGTACGCCATCGAAACCGGCCAATGGCGTGATGCCGTCGTCTCCGCCGTATCCGGCGTGGTCGGCATGATTCCGGAAGGCCTGGTGCTGCTCACCTCGCTGAATTTCGCTTTGGCGGCGATCCGGCTCGCACGCCAGAACACGTTGGTGCAGGAATTGGAATCCGTCGAAACGCTGGCCCGCGTCGATTGTCTGAATCTTGATAAAACCGGCACCATCACCGACGGCGGCATCGCATTGACCGATGTCGTCATCCTCACCGACGCCACCGATACTCCCAGCGACGACGCCATCGCAACGGAACGCGCCACCAAACAAGCGCTGTACGATCTGTCCAACGAATCACAGCCGAATGCAACAGGCGAGGCGATTCTGGAAGGCCTGCGCGCCGCCGGCTTCGGTCCCGGCGCAGTGCAGGCGCGTATCCCATTCTCTTCAGCCCGCAAATGGAGCGCCGTCATCGCCGAAAACGCCGTATGGTATATGGGCGCGCCGGAAGTGATTGTGGCGGCATTGCAAGGCAATCACAACGCACTGTTGAATCATGTCAACGAATATGCCGAAATCGGCAATCGTGTGCTTCTGGTCGCACATTGCACGCTGCAGCAGGCCGGCATTATGCAATCCGGCGATATCGAGAAATTCGGCGACAATCCGATGCTGCCGGCCGAAGCAACGCCAATCGCACTGGTGTTGTGTGCCGAACGAATTCGCTCAGATGCAAAGGACACCCTCGCATGGTTCCGCGAACAGGGTGTGCGCTGCCGCATTATTTCCGGCGACAATCCAGTCACCGTTGGTGCAATCGCGCGCAAAGTCGGCCTTGTCGGCGAGCGTGATCCGCAGATTATGGACGCTCGCACACTGCCGGAAGGCATCGTCGAATTGGCCGAAACCTTGGAACATGTCGACGTGTTGGGACGCGTGCTGCCGGAACAGAAAAAGGCGATTGTTGATGCACTGCACCTGAGCGGACATGTGGTTGCAATGACCGGCGACGGCGTCAACGATTCACTGGCCATAAAAGAAGCCGATCTGGGCATCGCCATGGGCAATGCCGCGCCCGCCACCAAAGCCGTTTCCCAAGTGGTGCTGGTCGATTCGAAATTCTCCCACCTGCCCGACGTTATGGCCCGCGGCCGCCAGGTTATGGCGAATATGGAACGCGTCGCCAGCCTATTCCTGACCAAAACCGTGTATTCCGCGCTGATTTCGCTTGGCGTGGTGCTCACACAAATCCCATACCCGTATCTGCCACGGCATATCACCTATGTGGGCGCCCTGACCATCGGCGTGCCGGCCTTCGTGCTGGCGCTTGCGCCGAACACACGCCGCTATATTCCGGGATTCCTCAAACGCGTCGTCCGCTTCGCGCTACCCGGCGGCATCGCGATTGCAGTGTCGACATTGCTTACGGCATGGCTGCTGCCTGAGGTGATGGACTGGAACGTGTTCGATTCGAACGCCGACCTGCTTGATCTGCGCTCCACTGTGGCCATCGTGCTGTTCGTGCTTGGCATATTCGTGCTGGCACGCGTCGCCACGCCGTTACGCTCCTGGCGTGGCGCATTGGTGGCGGTGTTTGCGGCCGCTGGCATCATCGGCATGTTCATTCCGTTCGTCGCGGATTTCTTCGCGCTGCAGGTTCCGAGTGGGCGTGTGCTCCGGGCCACGGCGGCGGCGCTGGTGATTTCCGCGATTGTGTTCGCGGCCTGCGTCATCGCATTGCCGAAGGCGGTTCATGCCGTCACCGACCGAGTCGAGGAATGGATGAATCGTCGGGCAGGCCGCTAAAGGCGTGGGGCAGTATCTCACATGACAAACAGACACGCCAGAGGTCTCTTTGCAAACGGGTAACGTTGGCGGCGGATAATCTCACGATATTGTCCATCTCTGAGCTTGGAAGGGAGCAGCATGTCCATGCGCGACGACCGACTGGCGGTATTGAACGCTGCCGGCAAGGACTATCGTTACTATGCAATCGCAGGCCTGCCCGGCATCGAACACCTGCCGTATTCGTTGAAGGTGCTGGTTGAAAATCTGATTCGCAATATTGATGGCGCCAATATCACCGACGATCATGTGCGCGCGCTGCTCGATTGGGATCCTGTAGCACAGCCGAGCCATGAAATCCAGTTCACGCCGTCACGCGTGGTTATGCAGGATTTCACCGGCGTGCCGTGTGTCGTCGATCTGGCCACCATGCGTGACGCCGTCAAGGCGTTGGGCGGCGATCCGAAGGTGATCAACCCGCAGGTCCAGTCCGATATGATCATCGACCACTCCGTGCAGATCGACCGCTACGGCATCGCCGACGCACTGGAACAGAATATGGACATCGAATATCAGCGCAACGGCGAACGCTACCAGTTCCTGCGCTGGGGCCAGCAGGCATTCGACAACTTCCGCGTCGTGCCGCCGGGAACGGGCATCATCCACCAGGTCAATATCGAATACTTGGCCAAAGTCGTGATGACAAAGAACGAGTCGGATGATGCCACGCCATTGGCATATCTTGATTCCTGCGTCGGCACCGACTCTCATACCACCACCGTTAACGGTCTGGGCGTACTCGGCTGGGGCGTGGGCGGCATCGAAGCCGAAGCGGCTATGCTCGGCCAGCCGATCTCCATGCTGGTGCCGCGCGTCGTCGGATTCAAGCTCACCGGTTCCATTCCGGAAGGCGTCACCGCCACCGACGTGGTGCTGACCATCACCGACATGCTGCGCAAGCATGGCGTTGTCGGCAAGTTCGTGGAATTCTACGGCGAAGGCATCGCCTCCGTGCCGCTGGCCAACCGTGCCACCATCGGCAACATGAGCCCGGAATTCGGCTCAACTTGCGGTATTTTCCCGATTGACAACGTCACATTGGATTATCTGCGACTGACTGGCCGCTCCGACGAACAGATCGCATTGGTCGAAGCGTACGCCAAGGTCAACGGCCTGTGGGGCGACGCTTCTGACCCGGATTACGTCGAACCAAGCTATTCCGAATACCTGGAGCTCGACCTGAGCACGGTCAAGCCGTCCATCGCAGGCCCGAAGCGCCCGCAGGACCGCATCGAACTGAGCCAGGCCAAGCAGGTTTTCGAAGAAACCCTGCCGTCCTACACCACCGACGCCACCGCAACCGAACCGGTTGCCGTTTCCACCGACTTCCGTGGCGACTTCGAACTGAGGAACGGCGATGTGGCCATCGCCAGCATCACCAGCTGCACGAACACGTCGAATCCGTCCGTCATGATCGCGGCGGGCCTGATCGCCCGCAACGCCGTCGCCAAAGGCCTGAAGCCCAAGCCGTGGGTCAAGACCTCGCTGGCGCCCGGCTCCCAGGTCGTCGCCGACTATCTGAAGGCCGCCGGTCTGCAGGACGATCTGGATGCGCTCGGCTACCAGCTGGTCGGCTTCGGCTGCGCCACCTGCATCGGCAACTCCGGCCCGCTGCTGCCGGAAATCTCCGAAGCCGTCAACGCCAACGACCTGACCGTCACCGCGGTGCTCTCCGGCAACCGCAACTTCGAAGGCCGCATCAGCCCGGACGTCAAGATGAACTATCTGGCCTCCCCGCCGCTGGTCATCGCCTACGCGCTTGCCGGCACGATGGATTTCGATTTCGAAACCCAGCCGCTCGGCGCCGACGCCGACGGCAACGACGTGTATCTGAAGGACATCTGGCCTACCAACGGCGAGGTCGAAGCCGTGGTGAACGGCACGGTCAACCGCGACATGTTCCTCAAGGATTACGCTTCCGTCTTCGACGGCGACCGCCGTTGGCGCGGGCTCGACGTGCCGCAGGGCGAACTGTTCGCATGGGACGATGCCTCCACGTATGTGCGCCGCCAGACCTTCTTCGACGGTATGAGCGCCGAACCCGAGCCGGTGCACGATATCGCCGGCGCCCGCGTGCTCGCCCTGCTGGGCGATTCGGTGACCACCGACCATATCTCCCCGGCCGGCGCGTTCAAGGCGTCCAGCCCGGCGGGCCGGTATCTGACCGAACGCGGCGTCGAGCAGAAGGACTTCAACTCCTACGGCTCCCGCCGCGGCAACCATGAGATCATGGTCCGCGGCACCTTCGGCAACATCCGCCTGCGCAACCAGCTGCTCGCCTCCGTCGGCGAGGAGGTCACCCCCGGCGGCTTCACCTACGATTTCATCGCGGACGAGCCGACGACGATCTACGAGGCGTCCCGCGACTACATCGGACATGATGTGCCGCTGGTCGTGCTGGCGGGCAAGGAATACGGCACCGGCTCGTCGCGCGACTGGGCCGCGAAGGGCACGGCGATGCTCGGCGTCAAGGCCGTCATCACCGAAAGCTTCGAACGCATCCACCGTTCGAATCTGATCGGCATGGGCGTGCTGCCGCTGCAGTTCCCGGCGGGCGAATCCTATGCGTCGCTGGGCCTCGACGGCACCGAAACCTACGACATCGCCGGCATCGAAGCGCTGAATTCCGGCAGGACGCCGGAAACCGTGCAGGTGACCGCCACCCGCACGGACGGCAGCACGGTGGAATTCGACGCGGTCGTACGCATCGACACCCCCGGCGAAGCGGACTACTACCGCAACGGCGGCATCCTGCAGTATGTGCTGCGCAATCTGATGAAACGACGCTGATGAAGCGCCGCCGAAGCGATGCCGGGCCGACGGCATCGCGCAACAAGCCGGGCCCGTCTCCCATGGTCTACACTGGAAGGCGGGCCCGGCCCGTATCCGTCGTGACGGAACCGCGACGGATCGGCATACGCAGGACGACGGCCTGTCGAACGGATGCCGTTCGTCCGTTTCCGCGACAGATGAAGGGGATCATATGGCAATCAGCGCATCGGAAAAGCCATTGGGAAAAGTGCTGACGTCGGATTATCGCTTTACGATTCCCTCATTCCAGCGCGCCTACACATGGCAGGCCGAGAACATCGTGCAATTGGTCGCGGACATCCAGGACGCCTGCGCCACCCCCGAAATCCCGTATTTTCTGGGATCCCTGATTCTCGTGCATGACGGCGGCGCCAAATACCAGGTCATCGACGGACAGCAGCGGCTGATCTCGCTGTCGATCATCATCGCGGTGCTGCGCGAGCTTGAACAGGATCCCGAACTGGTGCGCCTGCTGAACGAGCTGATTTTGGAGCCGGGCGACAGGCTGCGCGGCATCACCGCCGAACCGCGTCTGCGACTGCGCGACAGGGATACGGAATTCTTCCGCGAATACGTGCAGGAGGGCGATCTGGAAGGCCTGTTCGATTTGCGCGACTCCGATATCGAAACGAATGCGCAGCGCAACATCGCCGTCAACGCGCGGCAGACCTATGACGCGCTCGCCCGCATGAGCGAGGAGGAACGTCGCGGCTTCGCCTCATATCTGGTCAATCAGGTGATGCTGGTCATCGTCGTCACCGACGACCTGGCCGGAGCGCATCGTATCTTCGACGTGATGAACATGCGCGGCGTGCCGCTGACCGCGTCGGACGTGTTCAAGGCGAAATCGATGGCGGCGCTGTCTCCCGCCGCCCGCAGCGCCTACGCTTCGCGCTGGGACGACATCATGGATCCGCTCGGCGACGATCCGCAGCGTACGGAGACCTTCTTCGCCTGCCTGCATCTGATCGTGTCGCATCGCATCGCCTGCTCGCAGCTGCTGGCCGAATTCGAAAACGACGTGTTGAAGCCGTATTTCGCCAAACAGAACGTCATCGGATTCATCGACGAGGTGCTGGCGCCGTATGCGAACGCATGGCGCATTCTCGAACGTCCTTCCGAAACGACCCTGCCGGACGACGTCGTCGCGCGGCTGGTCGCGTTGAACGATTACCAAAGCGACGATTGGAAGCCGGTGGCCATGTGGGCGCTGGTCCATTCGATCCGCAATCTGGGCGAGCCCGATGTCGTCGTGTTCTCCCGTCCGGGCGTGCATACGCCGGGCGCGAAGCATCGCGGCGAATCCGGCTATCCGATGCAGCTGCATGACGTGGACCGCCTGAACGAAATCCTGACCGCATTGGAACGCGTCACCGGCATCGACACGTTGAACAGGCAGGGCGCCATGCAGCGCCGTACACGTGCGGCCAGCGCCATCCGCGATTTCGACAAAGGCCTCACGTTGGCGCAGGCCAACGGCATGCATGTCAGCGACGACGACCGTCGCGCCGCGCTCGCGCATCTGCGCGGAGAACTGCAGGCTTCGCCGGCGTTGAAGCGTCTGCTGCTGGTCCGTGCGAACGAACAGAAGGCGGGATACCGCATCACGCGCCCGCGCAGCCTCAACGCGCTGCCGATCATGCCGCAGAAGGTGAAGGCCGATTCCGCGTTCGCCGCATGGCCGGAGTCCACGCGCGACTATTGGGCCGACCGCATCGGCAATCTGGTGCTCAGCCAGGCCAATGAAGGGCAGTTGGAGGGATTCTCCGGCTATGCGCAGCGTCGCGAACGCATGCTGATGTCGGCGAGCTCACGCAGCTTCCCGCTGACCGCGCAATTGGAGGACATCGCCGAAATCACGCCGGAGACATTGCAGTGGCGCCAGGATGAGACGGTGCGGCTGATCGCGGAGTATTGGAATATCCGCTATGACGCCGAACACGTCGATCTGTCGACGTTGAGCGAGGAGCACCTGACGCGGAAGGTCGCCGTGAAATCGCCGAATTCCAAGCGTGTGACGATTCTGCAGGTCCTCAAGGCCGGCCTGCTGATTCCGGGGGAGACCCTCGTGTGGGAGCGTCCCCGAAAGGGCGAACGCTGGGTGGCGACGGTGACCGCGGAAGGCCGTCTGCGTCTTGACGACGGCAGCGAATACGCGTCGCCGACGGCGGCCGCCCGCGCCGTGGGCGGATCGAACGCCGGCCTGAATGTATGGAGGCGTACGTCCAACGGGCAGAAGCTGAGCGACATCTGGAAGACGTACCGTATGAAGACCGTGTGACGGCCCGGCCCGGGGCATCGACGAAAAAGGCCTGTCCGACCGGAGCCATATGACGCCCCGGGCGGACAGGCCTTTTCCGCGCTTTCGTCCATCGGCGGCGCCGCATGCGCCGCCGTCTTACGGTCAGGCGGTGACGCCGTCCTTCCATGCGCGGTATTCCGCGGCCTTGGCCTGCCAGTGATCGCGGTCCTCGTCGGTGATGGGACGGATGACGCGGCAGGGGTTGCCGACCGCGACGCTATGGGAGGGGATGTCCTTGACGACGACGGAGCCGGCGCCGATCACCACATCGTCGCCGATCGTCACGCCGGGGGCGACGACGACGTTGCCGCCGAACCAGACGTCGTTGCCGATGGTGATGGGCAGCGCGCCCTCCAGCTGAGCGTTGCGCACGTCGGCGTCGATCGGATGGTACGGCGTGTACAGGCCGACGCGCGGTCCGAAGAATACGTTGTCGCCGATGGTGATGCGGGCGACGTCCAGGAAGATGCAGTCCATGTTGGCATAGAAGTTCTTGCCGATGAACGTGTTGCATCCGTAGTCGCAGTTGAACGGCGGTTCGAGGAACGAGCCTTCGCCCAATGCGCCGAACAGTTCCTTGAACAGTGCGGCGCGCTCGTCGAACGCGTCGTAGGCGGAGGTGTTGATGGCCTGGACGAGGCGGCGTTTGCGCATGTTCAGCCGCTGCAGCTCGCCGTCGGCGGCGACGTAAAGCTCGCCGGCCGCCATACGGTCCTTCTCTGATGCGTATGTGGTTTCCATACGAATATCAAAGCGTTTTTCGCCGGATGACATGCCGACATGATGACATCGTTTGCAAAAATCCGGATGCGGCGAAGGCTTCTACGATGATCGCGGCAGGTCGGCGCGTTCCACAAGACGCGCCATCTGCACGCGTCCCATGCATAATTTGTCGGATGCGGACGACAGGTGCGCCTTCGCGGTGCGTTCGGAGATGAACATATGCTGTGCGATCTCGGCGTTGGTGAAGCCTTCGGCGGCGAGCAGCACCGCTTCGCGCTCGCGTTCGGGCAGGGCGTCCAACAGGGCGCGCGCCTCGTCGCGGCGCGATTGGGGGCGTTGCCTGTTGAGGTCTCCGATAAGCTGGCGCTGGCTGGAGGGATTGAATTGCGGGTCGCCCTCGCATACGCCGATGATGCGCCGGATGATGTCTTCAGGGGCGTCGGTCTTCGACACGAATCCTTCGGCGCCGGCCTCGACGGCTTTTTCGACGGTGTTGCGTGGACTGAGCGAGGTGAGGATAAGCACATGCGGGGCGTGGGGGAGCGCGCGCAGCCGCCGCGTCGCTTCGATGCCGTCCATATCCGGCATGGCGATGTCCATCAGCGCCACGTCCGGCTGCTCGTCCTTCGCGTGGGCGATCGCGTCCCGCGCATTCGTCGCGGTGGATGCGACGACGACGCGTCCCTCGGAATAATCGGTAAGAATAAGACGCATCGCCTGACAGATCATCGGATCGTCATCAACGATGCTGACCGTTATCGGCTTGCTGCTCTCTCCTGGCACGCGTCCCATTGTAGCCGTCCGACGGCGTGCCCGGAACGGCGGCTTCGGCGTCGGTCCCGTCCGGGGAGGCCAGCCACGGCAGGCGGATTTCCAGATGGAAGGTCGCCCGATCGTCGCAACCGTATCGGCATGTGCCCTGCATCTGCTGCACCCTCGCGGCAAGCCCGGGCAAACCGTTGCCGCCGGTTTCCGCCTGCTTCCGCGCGGGGACGCCCCCTCACGGTCCGCGTCACCGTTCGGCGACGCCGTCGGATTGCTGACGTGAATCAGCACTCCCCGCTGAGGCGACGCGTCGATCTGCAGGGCCACCGGCGTACCCGGCGCATGACGCCGCGCGTTCGTCAGACCTTCCTGCACGGCGCGATATGCGATTTTGCCGATGCGCTCATCCAGGCCGCCGAGTTGCCGGATGTCGATCCACGTGTCGATGCCCATGCCGGCGGCGCGCGCGTCGCCGATCAACGTTTCCAATGATTCGCGCGTCAGCGACGTCTCATCCGACGGCGCCAGCTGCAGGCGCGCCTGTTCCGGATGCCGTAGCATATCGATGATGCCGTGCGCCTCGTCCAATGCGCCGGCGGCCTGCCGTCGGATGTCGCGCGCGGTCAGGGCAAGGGACTGCGCGTCGCTGCGCCAATCCCGGGACGTTTCATCGGCTTCGTCCTCGTCCTGCGCCGCAGCGTCGATGGAGGACGCCAATTTTGACGCCTGCGTCTGCAGCGCGCTCGCGTTCAGGGCCAGCAGCGACAGCGAATGCGCCAACGTATCATGCGCCTCCGCGGCAATGGCGTCCGCCAGATGCTGGTTGTTCAGATCGTCCTGCAACACCGCCGCATGGTCGGCGGCGGCGCCGGCCTTCGCCTGCGTCGTCTGCAACGTCGCATGCGAACGAATATGCAGGCCGGCCAGCGTCGCGATCGCCGTCATCGCCAACGCCGCGACGATGGCGGTTACCGTGATGGTCGTCTCATCGGCCATCATCGCCAGCCCGGGCTCTCCCACGCCTCCCGTATCGGGAACGGCGAAGATCTCATGCCACAGCGAGGAGCCAGCGGGCTGCAGCGCATCACGCACCTGCGAAAACAACGTCGTCGCGGCCCCGACGATGATCGTGCGGAACGTTACCGTCTTGCCCGCGCGGCGTGCCAGCAGCGCCGTCATCGCCATCAGCGCCAGCATGGAATCGAACGGAAACAGCAGCGTCAACGCCACGGACGCCCAAAAACCGTCTGCGGGCATGCGGAACGCGCCACCAGCAGCATGCCCGAACACAAGGCCATGAACGTGCCGAACACCATCCACAGAAAATACGGATGGTTCTCGGGCACGCTTTGCGCATGAAACGACAACTGCACAAGCGACATCACGCTGGCGCACGGCACCATGACCGCGGTGCACCACTGGCGTGTGCGCACCGGCACTTCCACCGTATGCTCGACCGACGCCGCGGAATGCGCGGAAGGCGCGGAACGGTCCGGTCCGTACGGCTTCGCTGCGAATGGCGGCATGGAGGGCCTCATATTGCTCATAGCAACCATTATCGGCATGCGCCGGCGTCACGCCATTGTCCATCAGGGCGTGTTCCGACCCGCGCCCATGCCCGATAGGGCAGGAAAGCATGGCCGTTCGTCCACTGTCGCGTTCGGGCCGCCCGCCATATATTCGAAGGCATGACGCCATTCCCGGCGCATCATGGCCCGCGCCATGCACCCAAACGCTATGTCCCGAGTTTCCGAACATCACGAAAGCATAGCGGAGAGCATAACGGAGAAGGAAGAACAACATGACCATGCCCAACAACCAGTCCGGTTCGCCGACGCAGCCGAACGCCCCGCAGGAAACCGGCATGCCGATGCAGCCGGGCGCGCCTCGGCGGGAGCCCGCACAACCGGATCCGCAGCAGCCACGGCACATCACGATATGCGGCATCATCGGCCTGGTCCTCGGCATAATCGCATTGCCGCTGAGCTTCATCCCGATCATCAACAACATCGCCACGGTCCTGGGCTTCATCGGCGCGGTCCTCGCGATCATCGCCCTGGTGGGCACCTTCCGCGGCAAAAAGCAGGGCAAGGCGCTCGCCGTCGTCGCCGCGGCGCTGTCGGTGCTGTCCATCGTGATCACGCTGGCGATGCAGCAGGCCGCCGTCGACGCCATCGACGAGGCGGTGAACGGCAATGCGATCAGCCGGCAGGATACGCAGGATGATGCACAGAACGCCGACGACGCCGCGACCCCGGGTGACGCCGCGCAATCCGACGGCGCCTCCGGCATGCAGGACACGGAAGGCGATCTCGCCAATACGCATGTCGCGATCACGTCCGCGGCGCGCAGCGACAATGATTATGAAGGCCGGCCCACCGTGCTGGTGACGTATACGTGGACGAACAATTCCGACCAGAACGCGTCGTTCCTGGGCGTGCTGCAGGCTTCGGCCTTCCAGAACGGACAGGAACTGGAAATGGCCGTATACGGCACCGATCCGGCCGGATACGATTCCGGCTCCTCATATGCCGAACTGCAACCGGGAGCGACCGGTACGGCGACGATCGGCTACGTGTTGAAGGACGATTCGCCGGTCGATGTGGAACTGGCGGCGCTGTTCTCCCTTGACGACGCCAAGGTCGGCCACACCTTCGAGCTGTGACGGGCTTGCGGCTCCGCCATGGCGAAGCCGCATGACAATGAAAAGGCCCGCACAAGCGTGACGCTTGTGCGGGCCTTTTCATTGTCATGGTTCGGCGGCCGCGCGACTATTCGCGATTGCCGAGCATCTGCAGCAGATACAGGAACATGTTGATGAAATCGAGATACAGGTTCAGCGCGCAGACGATCGAGATCTTCCGGATCATCTCCGGGCCGGCGGAAGCATACTGCTGGAAGGCCGCGCGCGTGAACTGCGCGTCATGGACGGTCATGCCGGCGAACAGGACCAGCCCGAGCGCGGAGATCAGCATCAGCGCGGTGTCGCCGGGGAAGAAGATCATCAGCACCACCTGCGCGACGATCAGCACGATCAGGCCGACCAGCAGGATCGGGCCGGCTTTGAGCATGTCGATCTTCGTGGTCATGCCGAACATCGTCAATGCGAAGAAGAAGCCTGCGCACAACGCCAGCGCGATGCCGATCGTGCCCAGGTCATAGGCGCTGAAGATCGTGCTCAGCGTCACGCCCATCAGCGCGGCATAGACATAGAACATCGCGCGGGCGGCGCCGACGCTGATCCTGTGGATGCGGGCGCTGAGCGACACCGCCAGCACGATCTGGATGATGGCGAAGCCCCAGATGCCGAGGACGCCGGCCGTCTGGATGAACGCGATATACAGGCCGCTGACCTGCGTCGCGATCGCCACCACGGCGGTCAGCAGCAGGCCGAGCGTCATCTCTCCGTAGGCCTTGGTGACGGATACGCGCTGGGCGCGCTCGTAGGCGTACGCGGTCTGCGCGTCGATGGCCGGAGCCGCCGCGACGTAGCCGTACTGGCCGTTCTGCTGGAACTGGCCGTAGGACTGCTGGCCGTAAGGCTGCTGCGCATTGTACTGATATTGATATTGGCTGTCGTTGAAGCCGTTGCCGGGGCCGTTGTCGCCCCGGGGCTGCTGTCCGAATGTCATGGTTGCTCCTTGATCTGCCGGCGGGCCGGTATCCGTGCGTCTCATCGTAGACGATGAAGGTCGGGAAAACCGGTGAAGACCGGCGTCCTATGCCGTGGGCGTCACGGTGCCGCGGCGCCCGTGTGGTTTTCGTTTCCGTCCGTTCCGCGTCGGAATCATGCGGAATGCTTCGACGCGAAGGAATCAGTGGTCCGCTTTCGGCGCCTCGCCGACCTGCGGCGCGCCGTTGATGTCGCGGTGGATGTTCTGCATCTGCGTCTCGATGTTCTGCAGGGACCGGGCGCAGTCGAGCAGCGTCTGCGAATGCTCGGCGAGCTTGTTGTCGGGCAGGTCGGTCTTGTAGCGCAACGCATGCTCGAGGCTCGCCCAATAGTCCATGGCGATGGTGCGGAACTGCACTTCGACCGGCGTGTAATGCGCGCCGGAGGACAGGAACACCGGGACCGCGTAGATGACGTGCAGCGAACGGTAGCCGTTCTGCTTCGGATTCCTGATGTAATCCTTGACCCGCAGCACCTGGATGTCGCTTTGCGCGGACAGATAGTTCGATACGGAATACACGTCGTCGCGGTAGTTGCAGATGACGCGGATGCCGGCGACGTCGAACAGGTTGTCGCGTATGGAAGTGATCTCCAACGGCAGGCCCTTGCGCTGCAGCTTGCCGAAAATCGATTGCGTGGACTTCAGCCGGCGCTCCATATGATGGATCGGATTATGCGAGAAGCGCACGCGGAATTCCGAATCGAGAATCTCCAATTTGGTGCTGATCTCATACATCGCACCCTCATACACCTGCATCAGATCGATGAATTCGGTGATCTGCTCGTTGGAGAACATATGACCGCCTTCGGCCATGCCTCTGAGCCTTGCCGAAAGGTCCGTGGTATTGATGCGGCTTTGTCTGTCAAGTATCACATTGCCCATATTAGCCAACATGCTGCTGATAAACTGGGAAAAAGCTGGGTCGCGGATGATTCCGCATGGTTTCGGACGGCCGTCCGACGGTTTTCGGCGACCTTCCGGCGGGCCCGAAAGGCCGGGGACGACGCGATGCGTCCCGGCGGATATGGCGACGGTAGGGGTGGAGTCGCCTGTACCGCCCCTGACGTTAGCATGGGACGCATGAATGAAGACATGATGACCGAGGACGAACGCGCCTCGAAACCGGGTGAACACGTCGAAGGCGCCGCCCCGCTGCGTGGCAAAGGCGTATACCACATCCACACGCTCGGCTGTCAGATGAACGTGCATGATTCCGAACGCATCGCGGGCGTTCTGGAGGAGGACGGCTATGTTCCCGCCACCGAGAAGCAGGTGGCCGACAAGGACATCGACCTGATCGTCATGAACACATGCGCGGTGCGGGAGAACGCATCCGAACGCATGTACGGCACCGTGGGCCTGTGGGCGGATATGAAGCGCAGCAATCCGAACCTGCAGATCGCGGTGGGCGGATGCATGGCGCAGCTGGACCGCGAGAAGATCGCGAAGAAGGCGCCGTGGGTCGACGCCGTGTTCGGCACGAAGAACATCGGCTCGCTGCCCCGTCTGCTCGACCAGGCGCGTCTGGAGGGCCGCGCGCAGGTCGAAGTCAAGGAGAACCTCGGCTATTTCCCCAGCCAGCTTCCCACCGTGCGCGCCTCCAAGGTGTCGGCGTGGGTGGCGATCTCCGTCGGCTGCAACAACACCTGTACGTTCTGCATCGTGCCGACCACGCGAGGCAAGGAGCATGACCGCCGTCCGGGAGACATCCTCGCCGAGATCCGGCAATGCGTGGACGAGGGGGCCAAGGAGGTCACGCTGCTCGGCCAGAACGTGAACTCCTTCGGCTACGGCATCGGCGACCGTTTCGCCTTCTCCAAGCTGCTGCGCGCCTGCGGCGACATCGAAGGCCTGGAACGTGTGCGTTTCACCTCGCCGCATCCGGCGGCCTTCACCGATGACGTCATCGAGGCGATGGCGCAGACCCCGAACGTCATGCATCAGCTGCATTTCCCGCTGCAGTCCGGCTCCGACCGCATTCTGCGCGCAATGCGCCGTTCGTACCGTGCCGAGAAGTTCATGACCATTCTGGGCAAGATCCGCGAAGCGATGCCCGACGCGCAGGTCTCCACCGACATCATCGTCGGATTCCCGGGGGAGAGCGAGGAGGACTTCCAGGAAACCCTTCGCATCGTGGAAGAGGCCCGTTTCGCCTCCGCCTTCACGTTCATCTATTCGCCGCGCCCCGGCACGCCCGCCGCGACGATGGAACAGGTGCCGCATGAAGTCGCGCAGGACCGTCTGGAACGTCTGGTCGCATTGCAGGAGCGCATCACCGAAGAGAATCTCAAAACCTTCGAAGGCCGCGACGTCGAAGTGATGATCACCGGAACGCAGGGGCGCAAGGACGCCGCGACGCATCGCTACACCGGCCGCGAACGCACCGGCACGCTGGTGCACATCGGCGTTCCGGAAGGCTGTCCGGCGCCGCGGATCGGCGATTTCGTCACCGCGACCGTCACCCATGCCGGACGTCATAATCTGATCGCCGACCCCGATCCGAAGAACGGCCAGACCTATGACATCCGTCACTGAGCGTTCCCCGATGCGCGACGCCTCGCCGGCGCCGCGCGTCGTCAGCATCGTCGGGCCCACCGCATCAGGCAAAACCGGTCTCGGCGTCGCCATCGCAAAAGCCCTGGCGGCGCGCGGCGAGGCGGCGCAGATCGTCAATGCCGACACCTATCAGATGTATCGCGGCATGGACATCGGCACCGCGAAGGCCACCGCCGAAGAACAGGCCGCCGTGCCGCATCATCTGATCGACGTCATCGATCCCGACGACACCATGTCGGTGGCGCGCTTCCAACGGATGGCGCGTGAGTGCATCCATGATCTGCGGTCACGCGGCATCCGTCCGATCCTGGTCGGAGGATCCGGTCTGTATGCGCGCGCGGCCATCGACGACATCTCCTTTCCCGGCACCGATCCGCAGGTGCGCGCGCGATTGGAGGAGCGTGAACGCACGGAAGGCGCCGGAGCGTTGTTCGACGAACTGAAGGCGAAGGATCCCGAAGCGGCGTCCCACATGGATCCGCGCAATCCGCGCCGCACGATACGCGCGCTTGAGGTCATCGAAGTGACGGGCCAGCCGTATTCGGCGAACCTGCCGCGATACCGGTATGTGATTCCGACCGTGCAGATCGGCCTCGACCTGCCGCGTGAGGAACTGGACCGCCGCATCGACATCCGTACGCGGCGCATGATGGACGAAGGATTCGTCGAGGAGGTCGAACGCATCCGCCCGTATCTGGGCACCACCGCCGCGCGCGCATTGGGCTACCAGCAGGTCATCGACCATCTGGACGGCCTGCGCGACCTGGACGAGACATGCGCCGACATCGCGCAGAAGACGAAGCGTCTGGCCCGCAAGCAGATGGGCTGGTTCGGCCGCGACCCGCGCATCCACTGGCTGCAGGCGTTGAATCCGAAACTGCTCGACAACGCGCTGGCCATCATCGAACATGCGGATGCGGGCGACTACGACGCCATCGACGCGCATGCCGACGAATACGTCCAGCATCATCTGGGCGATATCGGCTGAAACCGATCGGACGGGCGATGCGACCGGCCGGATCCGAAGCGGACGATAACGCTGTTCGGATCCAACCGATTCCGTAATCGGGCAGGTCTCCGCAATCAGTGCGCGGGCCCTTGATCCCAGCCGGCGATCAGGAACACACGTGTGGGATTCACGGGCCTCACGATGGAGACGAACAGGCGCTCGAAGCCGCTTGTATCCCCGCGATACGCCGCATGCTTCGCCTCCTTGTAGCCTTCGCGCGTCACCGGGCCCCAATCGAGGTCCCAGCCGGCATCATGCGCAAGACGGGAGGCGAATATGCGCAGCGTCATCGCATTGCCGCCGCGGAAAGGATGCAGATAGCCCAATTCGTCATAGACCGTGGCGAGCCCATGCACGAAATCATCGCGGTCCAGACAGCGCAGATTGCGTTTGTCGGCCAATTCCAACGCGATGTTATGCGCGCCGGTCTCAATGAGCGAAGCGGGGAAGAAGGCCTCCGGATCATGGGCGCGCCGCTTGTCGTCGGTGGCCTGACGCGTCGTGTCCGATACGCGCAGGCGCCCCGCATCGGCGAACACGCCGTCGAACAGGCCCCGATGAATCGCGGTCAGCTCGTCCAGATCGCCCGACATGCGCCATCGGCGTTCCGCCAGCAGCACCGTACGCGCGAACACGCTGGACGCGTATAGCGTCGCATGATCGTCAAGACTGCCGTCGGCCAGCTTCGCGATCGACGAAGCCAGTCGGGCGACCTCATCGTCGGCCGTCTCGATCAGCGCCCTCACATCGATGTCGCCATGTTCGTATCGCGTCGCGGCGAGCATCGTCGCTTCGCCCGGGGTCATCGCTTCCAATGCGCAGTTCTTCAAAGCGAATGCGACTGCGCTCGCACGTTCGGCTGGTGTCATGTTCCCATGGTAGCCGCAATCGACCGCGCCGGCGGCATGACGTGTCCGGCCGGCGAAACGTGTTGCGGCGGGCCCGATGAAAATAACCACGGTCGGGTAGAATCTAAGCCGTTATGGCACAAACAACATCGTCGCGAAACACGAAATCCTCGAATGCGGGCGCACCCAGGCGTTCCACGTCGGCCAAGGCCGCGAAACCCGCCGCCTCCGTGCAGCCGGACCATGAGCCGTGGTGGAAGAAGACCCTGCTGGCCGTACCGCGCGCATTGGGCGGCATGGTGCGGTCCGTCACCGGATCGGGGCGGTACGACCCCGCCTATCGGCGCGATGGCCTGTGCTTCATCATGCTGGTGTGCGCCGTGTTCTTCTGCGCGTCGGAATGGTTCCGCGTCGATGGCGCGATCAGCGTGTTCCTGCATGGCCTGGCGTCGGGTCTTCTGGGCGTGATGAGCGTCGTGCTGCCGGTGCTGCTTGCCATCGTGGCCATTCGTCTGATGCGCAATTCCGGTAAGGAATCCGGCAATTCCAGCGTGGTGTCCGGCTGGTTTCTGCTGCTGTGGTCGGTGTGCTCGATCATCGACGTCGTCATCGCGTCGGACGTGCAGGGCTTCGACATCGCCGTCCTGCAGCAAGCGGGAGGATTGCTGGGATTCGTGCTCGGCTCCCCGCTGGCCTGGGGACTTTCAAAAGCGTTTGCGATCGTGGTCTTCGTCGTCGTCGCGTTGTTCGCGATGCTGCTGATCACGCGTACGCATGTGACCGAGATCCCCGAACACCTGTCCGCGGCGCGGGAGCGTCTCGGCATCGCGCATGACGCGCGCGACGCCGAGACGGGGAACGTGAAGGCGGCCTCGGATGACGAGACCGTGCAGTTCCCGAACGAAGTGCGTATGGGCGACGAGACGCTGTCCTTCGCCGAAGGCGTGCCATCGCATGACGGCTCCGATGAGGACGGGGATCGGCGGATCGAGGCGCGTAAGCCGGGACTGCTGGCCCGCCTGTTCGCGAAGCGGCGCGGGGGGCGCGATGACGCGCAGGATCCCTCGTTGGACCGGTATGCGGGCGACGACCCGTTCGCGAATGCGGCAAGCCGGCATGGTGACGCCGCGGAAACGTCGCTGCTGGATACGGCGCAGCCGGGCGGGCGTGTGGTGTCCTCGGCCGGCGGCAATGCGTATGACGTCGCGGGACGGTCCGCCGCCATCGCCGCGGCTGCCGGCGCCGCGGGGCGTACGGTCGCCTCTTCGCCGCGAACGGCGTCGTCGGCGTCCGCGACTTCGCCGGACGCCGCATCGGACGCGGCGTTTGCCGGAGCCGCCGACGGCCGCACCAGGATGATGCCCGCCGGCGGCATGACGGGCGCCGATGCGCCGGTGCCGTCCGAAGCGCTCGGCGACGACCCCTGGGGCGCCATCGCCGAAAACGGCATGGTCGATGAGGCCTCGTCGATGATCGTCGACCCCGCGACCGGCGAGATCCTCGATGAGGCGGCCGGCGCATCGGCCGTTTCCCTGCAAGGCGTCGGGGCTCCGGCCTCGGGTCCGGGGATCGAAGCGCCGTATCGGCTGCCGGACCTGGGCATGCTGGCCAAAGGCATGCCGCATGCGACGCGCACCCCGGCCAACGACAACGTGATCCGTGCCCTGACTTCGACCTTCCAGCAGTTCAACGTGGACGCGAAAGTCGTCGGATTCCTGCGCGGACCTTCCGTCACGCAGTATGAGGTCGAATTGGGACCGGGCGTCAAGGTCGAAAAGGTCACCAATCTGCAGAAGAACATCGCCTATGCGGTGGCCAGCTCGGATGTGCGCATCCTGAGCCCGATCCCGGGCAAATCGGCCATCGGCATCGAAATCCCGAACGTCGACAGGGAAATCGTGCATCTGGGCGACGTCCTGCGCTCCGACAAGGCGGTGGGCGACGCCAACCCGATGCTGGCCGGCATAGGCAAGGACGTGGAAGGCAAATTCGTCACGGCCGATCTGACCAAAATGCCGCATCTGCTGGTGGCCGGCGCCACCGGCTCCGGTAAGTCAAGCTTCGTCAACTCGATGCTGACCTCGATCATCATGCGCGCCACCCCGGAACAGGTGCGCATGATCCTGGTCGACCCCAAGCGCGTGGAATTGTCGGCGTATGCGGGCATCCCGCATCTGCTGACGCCGATCATCACCGATCCGAAAAAAGCCGCGCAGGCCCTCGAATGGGTGGTCAAGGAAATGGACGCGCGCTACAGCGACCTCGAATTCTTCGGATTCAGGCATGTCAAGGACTTCAACGAAGCCGTGCGCGCCGGCAAAGTGCATGCGCCCGCAGGCTCGAACCGCAAGGTCGCGCCGTATCCGTATCTGCTGGTCGTCGTCGACGAAATGGCGGATCTGATGATGGTCGCCAAAAACGATGTCGAAAGCTCCATCCAGCGCATCACGCAGCTGGCGCGCGCCGCCGGCGTGCATCTGGTCCTGGCCACGCAGCGCCCGTCCGTCGACGTCGTCACCGGCCTGATCAAAGCGAACATCCCATCCCGACTGGCGTTCGCGACATCGTCCGCCACCGATTCACGGGTCATTCTCGACACCACCGGCGCCGAAACGCTGATCGGACAAGGCGATGCGCTGTTCCTTCCGATGGGGCAGGCCAAGCCGATCCGCGTGCAGGGCGCGTGGGTGAACGAGTCCGAAATCCGCAAGGCCGTCGAATTCGTGCGCACGCAGCGCAAGCCGCATTACCGCGAGGACATCGAACAGATGGCCAAGGAGGCGGAGAAGCGCGCGGTCGAGCCGGACGAAGACATCGGCGGCGACATGGACGTACTGCTTCAGGCGGCCGAACTGGTCGTCAGCACGCAGTTCGGCTCCACTTCGATGCTGCAACGCAAGCTGCGCGTCGGCTTCGCCAAGGCCGGTCGACTGATGGACCTGCTGGAATCACGCGGTGTCGTCGGCCCCTCGGAAGGCTCCAAGGCCCGCGAAGTGCTGGTGCAGCCGCAGGATCTGCCGCAGGTGCTGGCGTTCATCCGCGGCGAAACCACGTCGTTGACCTCCTCGGCTTCAAGTGAAGGCGACGGCGTCGGGGAAATCTGACGTTTTCCGTGATTCCGCCGGCGATTCCTGCCTGCTATAGGCGGATGGCTTGGCGGATGCTCGGGCGGATGACGGGGGAGCCGTCATCGCAAGGTAGGGTTATCGAGGTAACGTGAACGGTATGGAAAAGCAAACAGAACGTAAATCATCGCTGCTTGATGGCTGGAATGCGCCGCCGAATCTGGTCACGTATTCGCGTATCGTGCTGGTCGTGATCTTCCTTGGCCTGTACATCGCCGCAGGCCCGTGGGGCATCGGGTCGCCCGACGATCCCGATACCGGCAAGCTGCCGCTGCGCTGGGCTGCGGCCATCATCTTCATCATCGCCGCATCCACCGATAAGCTTGACGGCTGGATGGCCCGCAAATACAATCAGGTCACCGAATTGGGCAAGCTGATGGATCCGATCGCCGACAAGCTGCTGATCTGCGGCACGCTCATCGTGGCGGCGGCCTTCAACGAATTCGGCAATATCGTGGTCGGTTGGATCGTGACCGCCCTGTTCGTGATCCGTGAACTCGGCATCACCATAATGCGTTTCTTCGTCATCGATACCGGCGGCAAGGTGATTGCGGCCTCGCAGGCCGGCAAATACAAGACGCTGACGCAGTGCGTCGGTCTGGCGGGCCTGCTGCTGCCGGTGTGGTCGTTCGACATCCGTCAGACCACGCCGCTGTGGATGACCGGCTATTACGCGCTCGTCTATATTCTGATCTACGTGGCGCTGGTGCTGTGCCTGTATTCCGGCGCGGAATATCTGATCGGCGTGTTCGGGCCCCGCAATGCGGCGAAATCGAAAGCCGGGAACTGATATCGAGGATCGAACGGCATAACATGCAATCCGAACGGACGATGACGGCCGAAGCCATGCGCGCGCAATGCGACGCGATGGCTTCGGCCTTTCTTGAAACCTGTGTGAAACGCGATTGGAAGATCGCCTGTGCTGAATCCCTTACCGGCGGCCTGCTGGCGGACGCGTTCATCCGCATTCCCGGCGCTTCCAGGGTGATGCTCGGCTCGGCCGTCACCTATGACATCGCCGCGAAGGCGTCGGTATTGGGCGTGGACGCGGATCTGCTGAGGCGCGAAGGCGCGGTGCATCCCGAAGTGGCCCGTCAGATGGCGGCCGGAACCGCGCGGCTGTATGCCCAGCCGGAATACGGGGGCGGGATTCTGGGCCTGTCCACCACGGGGGTCGCGGGTCCCGGCCCCGACGGCGACAAGCCCGCCGGACTGGTGTATGTCGGCGTGTGCATGCCCGAGGGTGCCGCTTGCGGGGCGGAGCCTCATGTTGAGGCCCATGAGCTTCGTCTTCATGGCGACCGCGAGCTTGTCCGGTTGGGTACGGTATTGCGCGTTTTGCAAATCGTCAGCGTATTGTGAGCGTATTCACAGGAATACTTTTCTTCTGGCCGGTGTTGACCTAGTTAGGAATGGCAAGGCGACAGTGCAGAGCACGAACCGATCAGGAGGGTATCCGCATGGACATGATGACGCTCACCAAGGAACAGGCTGAAATGCAGCAGAAGGCGGCGGCCGTCTCACGTCCCGCCCCCGCGCGTATGCGTGAATTGACGCCGGCCCAGCGGCGTGCCGTGATGTTCGCCCAGCAGCAGGTGCTGCGTGCAAGGGCCGCCAGGAAGGCGAAGGACGAGCGTCAGGCCGCGTTGAGCCGCATGTGGCAGGAAGAGGATTCCGACGTGGCATCGACGCGTGCGGCCGCGCCCCGTCGGACCGAAACGGCGACGGAGCAGAAGGACATGTCGTTGCGTGAGGCGATCGGCCGTGTCCTGCGTGATCTGCGCACCCAGGACCATAAGACGCTGCGCGAGGTCAGCGAGAAGGCCGGCGTGTCGCTCGGCTATCTTTCCGAAGTCGAACGCGGGCAGAAGGAGGCCAGCTCCGAGCTGCTGTCGTCGATCTCCAAGTCCCTGGGGCTGAGCACGGCCCAGATGCTGCGCAAGGTCGCCGATTATCTGGATGAGGTCAAGGCGTAGGGGAAGGCGCCAAGGTGCACGGCGCGCGTGTACACTACGGTGTCATGCGTGAACGTGAATTCTGGGAATTGCTGGAAGAGGTCTTCGGCCGCGTATACGGCCGGAGCCTCGCCAGCGATCAGCGGTTGGACCGTCTTGAGGGGATGACGGTCGTCGAGGCGCTGGCCGCGGGGGAGGAGCCCCGCGTGGTTTGGAACGTGCTGTGCGATCAGATGGACGTTCCGGACTCTCGGCGTTGGGGAAGCGACCATGCCGCGCCTCCGATGCCGGTGCGCTGAATGCGAAACACGCATATTCGAACAAATGTTCGCATCATGATGTATGGTTATCCACAACGGAACCACGCATGCCGATGCGGAGTGAACCGGAGCTTGGGTCGCAAGGCCTGAAAAGCCAACGGTTTTGCGTTCTCGGCGTGTCGAAATGGCGTCCATTCGACCACATGTGCCCTCCGGGCTTGCCGATTCGGCGGCTTTGGCCATACGGTTGGAATGCAGTCATTGGCAGGCGTTCATCATGAAGGAGTGAAGCATGGCACAGCAAGGCGCCACGGCAAAGGAAGCAGCGCAGAAAACCGGTGCACCGGCCATCGACCCCCGTCGGCAGGCGGCGTTGGAAACGGCGCTGGCGCAGGTGGAGAAGAGCTTCGGCAAAGGCTCTGCCATGCGCTTGGGCGATAGGCCCGAACAGAATGTGGAAGTGATCCCGACCGGTTCCCTCGCGCTTGACATGGCATTGGGAATCGGCGGCGTGCCTCGCGGCCGAATCGTTGAGGTATACGGTCCGGAATCCTCCGGCAAAACGACGTTGGCGCTGCATATCGTCGCCAATGCCCAGAAAAAGGGCGGGGTGGCCGCCTTCATCGACGCGGAGCACGCGCTCGATCCGGTGTATGCGCGCAAACTGGGCGTCGACACGGACTCCCTGATCGTCTCCCAGCCCGATAACGGCGAGCAGGCGTTGGAGATCGCGGATATGCTGATCCGTTCGGGCGCCTTGGACGTCATCGTCATCGATTCGGTTGCGGCGCTGGTGCCGAAGGCGGAAATCGAAGGCGAAATGGGCGACAGCCACGTCGGCCTGCAGGCCCGTCTGATGAGCCAGGCGCTGCGCAAGATGACCGGCGCGTTGGCTCAGGCGAATACCACAGCCATTTTCATCAACCAGCTGCGCGAGAAGATCGGCGTGTTCTTCGGCAACCCCGAAACCACGACCGGCGGCAAGGCGTTGAAGTTCTACGCGTCCGTCCGTATGGACATCCGTCGCGTCCAGACCCTGAAGAACGGCGACGAGGCCGTCGGCAACCGCACCAAGGTGAAGGTCGTCAAGAACAAGATGGCCCCGCCGTTCAAATCCGCGGAATTCGACGTGTTGTACGGCGAAGGCATCTCGCGCGAAGGCTCGGTGCTTGACATGGCGTTGCAGGCCAACGTCGTCAAGAAATCCGGCTCCTGGTTCACCTATGAGGGCGACCAGCTGGGGCAGGGACGCGAGAATGTCCGCAAGTTCCTCAAAGACAATCCCGCCATCACCGAAGAGCTTGAGAACAAGGTCAAGGCGGCGTTCGGTCTGATCGAGATCCCGGACCAGTTGGCCGAAGGCGGCGACGATGCGGGAGCGGCCGATAAGGCTGCGGACGATGCGAATGCTGCGGGAACGGCGGAGCCGGCGAAGACCGCCCGAGGGGCCGCGAAAACCGCTGACGCCTCGAAGTCCTGAGCATCATGATCGACGCGGAGGAATTCATCGGGCGTCATGCACCCGTGATCATGGCGGATGAGGATCGCCGCATGGCGCAGGCCGTTGGGCCGGAGCGGGCCGCCATGCGGAAGCGTCCTGTTCCGCATGGCGGCATGGCGGACGGAAAACCTTGCCTGAACGGGGACGATGCGCCGGCTTCTGGCGTTCCGTCGACGGCGGACGATACGGCCGACGGAACGGACGATATCGACGCCTGCCGTGAAGCGGCGCTGCGGCTGCTTGACGCCGCGCCCAGACCGTCAGGCGCGTTGCGCGATCGGCTGCTGTCGAAAGGCTATGCGGAAGAAACCGTCGACGAAGTCATAGAACGGCTGATCAGGGTGCAGCTGATCGACGATGAGGCGTATGCGCAATCGGCGGTGCGGTATTGCTGCGGTCGTCTGATGGGGCGCCGCGCCACGATGATGGAACTGACGCGTAAGGGCGTCAGCAGGAATCTTGCCGAACGCGCCTGCATGCAGGCGCAGGAGGCCGGGGCCTTCGAAGATGCGGCGTGGGAATTGGGTCGGAGAATCGCGCGCAAAACGGCTGGTCTGGATCCCAAAGTGCGCAAGCGTCGTTTCTGGTCCGCCGGAGGGAGAAAGGGCCATGACGGGGAAACCCTGAGCCGTGTCGCGCGATGCGTGCTCGAAGAAAGTGAGTGAGACCTCCGATACCCCGGGTTCTGTCATACCGTAAACGGTATGGATGGCCATCCATCTCGACCTGACGTTACCGCCAGGCTCTAGCAGCCTACCCGAAGGCATTGGGCGAGCAGCCCTCAAACGCCTTCTGCTTGGCCTTGCTCCCGATGAGGCTTGCCATGCGGCCCGCTGTTACCAGAGGCCCGGTGGTCTCTTACACCGCCGTTTCACCCTTACCGGCCCGAAGCCGGCGGTCTGTTCTCTGTTGCGCTATCTCTCAGGTCGCCCTGGGCGGACGTTATCCGCCATCGTGCTCTGTGGAGCCCGGAAGTTCCTCAATCGCATCGCAAGCGATGCAAATCGCGGCCATCTGGAGGTCTCAGACAACACAGTATACACATGCCCTAGTCGATGGAGTATGTCTGGGCGGCGAAATCAACGGTGACGCTTGTGCCATCGGCGAATGTGGAACGCTGCACCGCGGTGTCGCCGCCAACGAATTCAAAATCCGTCATCTCCAGCATGCCGACGCGCTTGTGCAGCGCGCACACCGTGCGGCAGCGTGCGATATCATCGATCAGATCGTGCTGCGCCGCATCGCCCAAATCGCCGTCGACGCCGGCATATGCCGCGTCTCGGATCAGATACGGGGCGCCGCCGTTGAGCAGGGCATACAGCATGTAGTCCTCGCCGCCGGCGACCCGATCCATCATCCACGGTTCGATGACGCAATCATGGTAGACGAGATTGTGCAACGGCACAGGAACGCCTTCGCGCGGGGCGTTCGGATCGCGCATCTGAAAATCGTACGGGGCGTAATGGCAGAACACCAATGACGGCATCGCCCAATCCGACACCTCCTCGGAAGAGGTGAGAACGCCTTGCGACAGCAGCCATTCGAAACAGCGGCCACGCATCCGCAGGCATTCCCTCCGGCTCATCCGATGCTCCGGCGCGAAGCACTCATCGCCCTCATTGCAGGTGAACACGTCAAGATACGTGCAATCCAGGTCTATGTCGTGTTCGGACAACGCACGGTAGTTGCGTTTGACATAATCCGGCGCCAGCATCGCGCACAGATAGCTTTGCCTGCCGCCGGCCCACATCGCATGCTGCGGAATGGAACCGTCCGCCAAACGCACGGCGTTTCTCTCGTCGAAGCTGGAGGCGCGGAAATGATAGTCGCGATATTGGTCGTGCAGGCCGAACATGAAACCGCAATCATGCGCGGTGTCGACCAGCGACTTCAGCCCGTCCCATCCGCCGGCCTCACGGCAGGCGGGCAGGACGTCGGGATGTTCGTTGTCGTAGCCGGGCTCGCCCCAACCGTCAAGGTGCATGAACACATTGTCGACGCCCATGCCGTGCAGCTCCCGCAGCTGCTGTGCGCGCTCGGCGAACGTCGCCAGTCGGCTGTTGCGCTCCGGATGCCCTGCGTCATACATGCGCGAGTCGGGTCGTACTGCGGTTTTGGCGCCGACATGCATCCACATGCGGCCGGTCAGATCGGCGACGCTCGGATTGCGTACGGCCTTCTCCCTAAGCGTGCGCAACAGGCCACGCTCATCGGCCCAACGGCGGTAGGTTTTCGCGACGGACGTGACGTTGGCGTCGTCAATCAGCGTGAAGCGGATGGCACGACGGTAATCCATTCGGCCCAACGACGGCTCCAGCCAAATGCCGATATGCGTGTAGGGACCGCCCTGCGGATGTTCGATGCGGTATCCGGCGTTCCACGGCGTTTCGCAGATCGCGATATAGCCGTCTCGGCCGCGCATCTGCGCGAACCAAGGCATATAGCCGCCTTCGGTTTCGAAACGTCCTCCGAACGGAATATCGGATACCGCGACGGGCCAGTCGTTGGGAATCATCGTGCCCTGGCAATGCGTGATCAGCGTGCGCCAATCATTGCGCGCCTCGTCGAAAGACATCGGGCCGGGCCAGCGTACGGCGGCGACGTCAAGTCCGGATTCCTCCAGTGGGATCCATTCGAATATGACGTCGCCGGTCGTCGCTTCGACGCTGATCGACGTCGAAAAGGCGTAAGGCGTGCCGTTGAAGCCCCGGAATGTGGAAATCATGGAAACGCCGGTGCCGGTCTGGCGCCGCTCATGCGTGATGGCGTCCGCGTCCAACCATCGTATGCTGCCGCCGTCGGCAAGTTCGATACATGGAACGAACTCGCTCATCGTGCGCCAAGACACGCCATTGCGCTCCAATGCGACGGCGAGCGTGTCCTCGTCGTACTCCACGGTGGTATCGCTTGCTACGCAACGCATTCGAGTCCCCCTCCCGGCTTGCCGGCTCGGCCATGCACGCCTGCATGACGATGAAGTTTCCTGTTTTCCGCGA
Source organism: Bifidobacterium sp. LH_449 (assembly GCF_056356755.1). Taxonomy (NCBI): domain Bacteria; kingdom Bacillati; phylum Actinomycetota; class Actinomycetes; order Bifidobacteriales; family Bifidobacteriaceae; genus Bifidobacterium; species Bifidobacterium sp. LH_449. Next base: position 194,594 of record NZ_JBKEUV010000001.1, on the reverse strand, counting down.
TTCCTATCGGCGAAAACACAATATGTCTACTACAATAAAACGTACCCGGTCAGCGAAGACGCTGGAAGGGACGCACATAGCGGTTCAGCCGCTTGAATATTTAGGGAGGTCCACATGGAAATCGTCGTTACTGGACGTCATACGCAGATCAAGCAAAGGTTCCGTGACGTTGTCGAAGGGAAGATGAATCGTGTGACCGCTATCGCCCCGGATGCGCAGCGCGTGCAGATCGTTCTGTCGCATGAGGGCAACCCGCGCCAGGCGGACACCGCCAAGCGCGTGGAGATCACCGTTATCGCAGGCCGTACCGTCGTGCGCGCCGAGGCCTCCAGCACTGACGAGTTCAGCGCGCTGGATATGGCTCTCGACAAGCTGACGCTTCGTCTGCGCCGTACGCGCGATCGCCGTAAGGACCACCGCCGCGGCTACACCAATCCGGTGCCGGTCGACATGGGCGTCGTGGAGCCTGTTGAAGAAGAGGAGCCGATCGTCGAGGACGAGCCGAACAACAGCCCGCAGGCCGCGGTCGCTTCCGATCTCGGTCCCGGTGAATCGGTTGAAGTCCAAGTCGGCGACACTCCGATCGTCATCCGCCGCAAGCTGCACATCGCCGAGCCGATGAGCATCGATGAGGCGCTGTATGAGATGGAGCTGATCGGACACGACTTCTTCCTGTTCGTCAACAAGGAAACCGGCCGCCCGTCCGTCGTCTACCACCGTCATGGTTGGAGCTATGGCGTTTTCGAAATCGATACACCGGAAAACGTGAAGAAGGGATGACGGGCCGAGGCTTGCCCCGCTGACCCGTCAAATGGCCCGCACTGCACAGTGCGGGCCATTTTTCATGCGTGGACCTTCTCTTCCTCGTGCGGTCTTATATGCGTGGGCCAATCCGTGTTGGTTCTTCATGCGTCGGTTCTATATGTATCGGACCTTTATGTGTGGGCCTATATGCGGTCCTATAGGCCGTGGGCTTTTATGCGCGGGTGTGTGCGAAGTGGGGGTATGTACGGGCTTTTATGTCGTGGCTTACATGTTGCGGGCCTATATGCGGGGCTTTGTAATGCGGGCTCTATGCGCAGGCCTTTCATGCCGGGTGAGCGTCGTCCCGCATAAGGCTTTCTTCCGTCGCGCATGTCCCTCCGTCCCCTTGCGCTGCCTTCCTCTGACGCTTTTGACCGCGGACTCCGGCGTGTTGCGGTCAAAAGCGTCAGTGGGTGGTGTGTGTTTGTGGTTTGCCGATGGCGGGCGGTCTCCTTCTTGACGGTTTTGGTCGCGGATCCCGGCGTGTTGCGGTCGAAACCGTCAATCGTGGTGGTTGAATCCTGTGTTCCACCGCCCTTCTTTGACGCTTTTGACCGGTGTTCTCGGCGTGTTGCGGTCGAAACCGTCAATCGTGGTGGTTGAATCCTGTGTTCCACCGCCCTTCTTTGACGCTTTTGACCGGTGTTCTCGGCGTGTTGCGGTCAAAAGTGTCAATTTGGGGAGGTGTCGAGCGGGATGCGGGAGGAAGGACGATGCGGTGAAAGGTGGCGTGAGGCAAAGAGAAAGGGCGTTGCGCGAAAATTACGTAATTAGGACGGTATTTACCGGCTGATGGCTCGAGGCTCCGGTAATCTCTTATACGGAAACACTCGAAATCATATTCAAGGGAGCGAATGTGGTAGATATCGTTGACAAAGCCCTGCGCATGGGCGAAGGTCACCAGATCAAGAAACTCGAAGGCGTAGCCAAGGCCGTCAACGACCTGGAGGACGAGATCTCCTCGATGAGCGATGAGGAGCTCAAGGGCCAGACGGGCAAGTTCAAGCAGCGCATCGACAACGGCGAAAAGCTGGACTCCATCATGCCGGAAGCTTTCGCCACGGTCCGCGAAGTGTCCAAGCGCACGCTGGGCCAGCGCCACTTCGACGTGCAGCTTATGGGCGGCGCCGCCCTGCACTGGGGCAACATCGCCGAAATGAAGACCGGCGAAGGCAAGACCTTGGTCGCGACCCTGCCAAGCTATCTGAACGCGCTGGAAGGCAAGGGCGTCCACGTCGTCACCGTCAACGACTATCTGGCCAGCTACCAGAGCGAGCTGATGGGCCGCATCTACCGTTTCCTCGGCCTGAACGTCGGCTGCATCCTGACCGAGCAGAAGCCGGCCGAACGCCGCAAGCAGTACAACGCCGACATCACCTACGGCACCAACAACGAATTCGGCTTCGACTACCTGCGCGACAACATGGCATGGGAGAAGTCCGATCTGGTGCAGCGCGGCCACCACTACGCCATCGTCGACGAAGTCGACTCCATCCTCATCGACGAGGCACGTACCCCGTTGATCATCTCCGGTCCGGCCGAAGGCGACGTCACCCGCTGGTACCGCACCTTCGCCAAGCTGGTGTTGAAGCTCACCCGCGAAGAGGACTACGAAGTCGATGAAAAGAAGAAGGTCGTCGGCATCCTCGATCCGGGCATCGCCAAGATCGAGGACTTCCTCGGCATCGACAATCTGTACGAGCCGAGCAACACCGCCCTGATCGGCTATCTGAACAACGCCATCAAGGCCAAGGAACTGTTCCTGCGCGACCGCGACTATGTCGTCACCCACGGCGAAGTGCTGATCGTCGACGAACACACCGGTCGTATCCTGCCGGGCCGCCGCTACAACGAAGGCCTTCACCAGGCCATCGAAGCGAAGGAAAACGTCGAGGTCAAGGCCGAAAACCAGACCTTCGCCACCATCACCCTGCAGAACTACTTCCGTATGTACGACAAGCTCGCAGGCATGACCGGCACGGCCGAAACCGAAGCCGCCGAATTCATGGGCACCTACAAGCTCGGCGTGTTGCCGATCCCGACCAACCGTCCGATGGTCCGCGTCGATCAGGACGATCTGATCTTCCGTACCAAGCGCGAAAAGCTCGCCGCCATCGTCAAGGATGTGGCCAAGCGCCACGCCAAGGGCCAGCCGGTGCTGCTGGGCACCGCCTCCGTCGAATCCTCCGAAGTGGTCTCCTCGCTGCTTGATGTGGCCAACATCCCGCATCAGGTGCTGAACGCCAAGCAGCATGAGAAGGAAGCCGCCGTCGTCGCGGTGGCCGGCCGTAAGGGCGCCGTCACCGTCGCCACCAACATGGCCGGTCGAGGCACCGATATCATGCTCGGCGGCAACGTCGAATTCCTCGCCGACGCCAAGCTCAAGTCCGAGGGCTATTCCCCGGAGGACACTCCGGAAGAGTACGAGAAGCGTTGGCCGGGCACCTTGGCCGAAATCAAGGAGCAGGTCAAGGACGAACATGAAGAGGTCGTCGAGCTCGGCGGTCTGTATGTGCTGGGCACCGAACGCCACGAATCCCGCCGTATCGACAACCAGCTGCGTGGCCGTTCCGGCCGCCAGGGCGATCCGGGCGAATCCCGCTTCTACCTGAGCCTGGAAGACGATCTGATGCGCCTGTTCAACACCCAGCTGGTGGCCCGCATCATGGCCAAGGGCATGCCGGAAGGCGAGCCGATCGAGGCCAAGAGCGTCTCCAAGGGCGTGCGCACGGCGCAGAAGTCCGTCGAATCGCGCAACTTCGAAATCCGTAAGAACGTGTTGAAGTACGACGATGTGATGAACAAGCAGCGTACCGTCATCTACGCGGAACGCCAGGCCGTGCTCAAGGGCGAAGACGTCCACGAGGACATCCTGCGCTTCATCGACGATACGGTCAGGAGCTACGTCGTCGGCGCCAACAAGGGCTCCGATAAGCCGAAGGATTGGGATTGGGACGGCCTGTTCAAGGCGTTGAAGTCCATCTATCCGATCGCCGTCGAGCAGGAAGCGGCAAAGGATGCGGTTTCCGCGCTCAAGGGCGAGAAGGCCGTCGACGCGCTGGTCGAACTGATCGTCGCCGATGCCAGGGAACAGTACAACGAGATCGAAACGAAGCTCGGCGAAGAAGGTCTGCGCCAGCTCGAACGTCGCGTCGTGCTGGCCGTGCTCGACCGCAAGTGGCGTGAGCACCTGTACGAGATGGACTACCTCAAGGACGGCATCGGCCTGCGCGGCATGGGCCAGCGCGATCCGCTGGTCGAATACCAGCGTGAAGGCTACCAGATGTACAACTCCATGATCGAGGCGATCAAGGAGGAGACCATCCAGCTGCTGTTCCACATCGATATCGATCGCGTGGCCCAGACCGAGGATCTGGACACCGAATCCGATGAGGACAAGGCCGTCGAATCCGCAGAAGCCGAAATGGGTCTTGAAGGCCATGCGACCGCAGTCAAGGCCGAGGCGGAAGGCGAAGAAACTGCCGAAGCCGCCGACGAGGCCAAGGGCGAAGATCCGCAGGTCTCCGAAGAGGAGCGCGAAGCCATCGCCGAATCCGCCAAGGCTTCCGAGGCCGGCGAAGCGACCTCGTCCATCGTCGGCCCGGCTCCGATCAGCCACGCCGAAGGCAAGGTGCCGAACGCCAAGCGTCCGAAGAGCGAGGAGCTGCACTCCCCGTGGGCCGACGGCCGCACGTTCCCGGGTACCGGCAAGAACGCCCAGTGCCCGTGCGGTTCCGGCCGTAAGTACAAGATGTGCCACGGTCAGAACGAAGAGGCCTGATCGCCTCAGAGCAGGCCTCGATGCCGAAAGGGTGCCGGAAAACGCCGCAACGGCTTTGCCAGTAGCGGCATCGTCCGGCACCCGAGATAAGGCGCATCAATGAGGGCGGCTCGTCCTTCGCCGATATCGGCGAAGGACGAGCCGCCCTCATCCATATGCCGGATGTGCCATATGGCAATCACATGCATATTCGGTGCGGCGTCATACGCGTGCGCCGTCGTCGAACACGTCATCGCGCGTCTGCGTGTGCCCCTTATGCTTCGCCAGCAGTCCGGCGCCGCCGATCAGAATGCAGATGCCGGAAACCGTTCCCAGGATTGCGGCCAAAGCGGGGAAGAACGCCGAAGCGATGACGCCGGCGACACCGATGACCAGCAATCCCCAAAACAGCGCTTTGGCCGCCGGAACATGGCCGATCTTCGGATTCGGCGGCACGAAGTCGTCGCCGTAACGGTCCATCACATCGTCCGTGTCCAGCCAGCTCGATCCGGTGAAATCGCGGGGGCCCTTGCGCCTGAAATCATCGGTGAACGTGCCGCGATCCAGGTCGTTGACGGAAAGCAGCGCTTCCTTCTCCTTGCGCTGCGCATGCTTTTCGAAACGCTTCGCATTGCGTGACTGCGCGACATGCCGCAGGTCATCGGCATGCTCCTGCTCGAATCGGGCCCAAGCCGCATCAAAATCGTTCTGCCCGGCGCCTTCATGCCCGGAACCTGATTGGAAGCTTGGCTGTTCGTCATTGGCGTTGCTATTGTTGAGCTCAGTCATACATACCACTGTAGCCAGATGGCATGCCATCCGACGGGAGGACCGAAAAGATGCTGTATTGGTTTTTCGTGAAGGGGTTCGGCTTCATCGCCATTCATCGGATGAAGCCCACTGCGAAGGGATTGGAGAACATCCCTCGCGAAGGGGGAGCGATTATCGCGGCCAACCATCTTGCCGTCATCGACGATGCGCTGCTGCCGCTGACGTGCCCGCGCATGATCCATTTCATGGGCAAAGCCGAATACTTCGAAGGCAAAGGCATCAAAGGCAGATTCAAGAAATGGTGGTTCACTTCCGTGGGCGTGTTCCCGGTGGACCGTTCCGGCGGCTCCAAATCGTTGGGCGCGCTTGCGCATGCACGTGAGATTCTGGAGGACGGCCACCTGTTCGGCATCCACATCGAAGGCACCCGCAGCCCCGACGGACGCCTGTACAAGGGACATACCGGCGCCGCACGTCTGGCGTTCGAAACGGGATGCCCGATCATCCCGACGGCGATCATCGGCTCGCGCGAACTGCAGAAGCCGGGACAGGTCATTCCGGGCAAGGGACATACGACCGTCATCTACGGTAAGCCGATCCCCGTCGAACGCAAGACCGCCGACGAGATCACGCATCAGGATCTGCGCGAGCTGACCGACCGCGTGACGATGGAGATTCGCCGCATGTCCGGCCAGGAATATGTCAATGAGTATGCGCAGAAGGTCAAGGAGCAGCTGAAGGCTCAGGCCGCGGCGCAGGATGATGCGCACAAGCCGGCGCAGCGGTAGGCGCGGTAACCCGATAGGCGGTAGGCGGATATGCCGACGATCGCCGCCGCATGGCATATGTTTCGACGTGTGGATTTCGGCATCGGAATCCACGCGTCGAATGGTTTCAGGGCTGTGTCGTGCCGCCTGCCGCACAGCCTCCGGCGTTTCGGGAATCAGACGATCGTCAACGTCAGCACTGTCGCGTTGCCGTCTTCGTCACGAAGCCGCACGGTGCCTCCGTCGGATACGGACGAGCCGTTGTAGTCGATGTCGCGCACGGTGCCGAACAGGCCGCCCAGAATCTTATTGGTCTGCACCTTGAATCCGAGCTTCTGCAGCTGTTTGGTGACCTCGCCCTCCTGTTTGCCGACCAGACCGCTCGGGATCGTGGCCGTTTCCGGTCCCTTGGAGACGACGACGTCGACAGAGTCGCCCCAATGCAGCTGGGCGCCGCTGTTCCGCGACGAGGAGATCACCTGACCGGCCGGAATCGCGTCGTCGAACGCTTCGCTCCAGTTGGCCTTCAATTTGGCTGCGTCCAGCATCGCAGCCGCTTCGTCACGCGTCACGCCGACGATCTGCGGCATCGCCACAGGCATCGGGCCTTTGGACAATGTGACGGTGATCTGCGCATTATGATCCATCGTCGTGCCCGGATCGACGGAAATGCTGAGCAGTGCGCCTTGCGGAACGGTTTCGGAGAAGTCGTCGCCGGTCTCGTCATGTCTGATGTTGGTGAAGCCGGCGGCGGCCAATGCGTCAAGCGGATTCCTGCCGTTGTCCGAATCCGTGTCGGTGATGTCGTCCGGCACGGTGGCCTGCCGTATGCCCTTGGAGATGGTGACGGTGACGGCGCCGTCGTTGTCGGTGATGCGGTCGCCGACGTTCGCCGGATCGGTGGAGATGACACGCCCCTCGTCGATGGTGTCGCTGAACGCTTCATGCGTCGTGTACGCGATGTTCGACACTTCCAGCGTGCTCTTGTAGTCGGACCAGTCGACGTCGGTGATGACGCATGCGGTGTCTTGCCTGCAGGTCAGATCCGTCGGCTGCGGCATCAGCGTGTAGCTGCCGGGGCCGAAATAGTGCCACCATGCGAAGCCCGCAACGCCGCCGGCGACAAGGACGCCTGCGATCGCGGCGATGACGATCTTCCCCGTACGCCCGATGCCGAAGCGGGACGTTGCCGTTCGCGTCGCCCCATCGTCGTCCGATACGGCCGTAAGATCGATCGCTTCGGTCGTCCGCGGCGCCGTCTGCGCGGACAGGATCCGCGTTTCCTGATTATCGGTCGCCTGATTGTCGGTCGGTGCGGCCGATGGTTCGTGCGGCGGCAGGGGAACGGTGTTCAATAGCGTCGGCGCGTCGTCGGGTGCGAGCACGGATGTCGCGGTCGCAGTGGTCTGCGCGATTGCGGTCGTATCGCCGGCCGCATCATCGGCTACGGTGTCGGTCGTGGCGTTGATTGCGGTATTGATCGCGGCGTCGGCCGCGATACCGGCGATGCCGGCGGCTCCGGACACGTTATCGACGGTGTCGTAGGAGCGTGCGGGATCCGACGTCTCCGGCTCCTTGCGGTAGTGCCATGCGTCCATCGGCAGCTTCGCCATGATTCCATGCAATTCGTCGCGCGCCGCGATCGCATCCGCCGGGCGGGCGTCCACCGAGCGAGCCGTCAGATGCGCGATGAAGCCGGCCATGCCCGCATCGATGCCGGGGCAGAACGTGGCGACGGACGGCACGTCCTCGTGGACATGTTTGAACACCAATGTCACCGGATTATCGGAGACGAAAGGAACGGTGCCGGTGAGCATCTCCCATGCCATGATGCCGACGGAGTAGAGGTCGCCTTGGGGGACCGCCTGATTGTTTTCGATCATTTCCGGCGCCAGATAGGCCGCCGTCCCCAGCAGCATGCCGGTCGAGGAAAGCGTGGCCTGGGACACGGCCCGGGCCAGACCGAAATCGGTGATCTGCACGCGGCCCCGGTCGTTGAGCAGGATGTTTTCCGGCTTGATGTCACGATGCACGACGCCGACGCGATGCGCCGCGGCCAGGCCATCGATGATTTCGGCGATGATGCGCAGGGTCTCGCGCACGCTGAACGTGCCCTGCTCGTTCATTTCATGACGCAGATTCACGCCATGGACGTATTCCATGACAAGATAGTCGAGCCCTTCGAATTCCCCGGTGTCGTACACCTGCACGATGTGCGGATTGGCGATCGCCGCGGCGGATTTCGCCTCACGGTGGAAACGTTCGACGAACTGGTCGCGATGCGGGCCTTGCGCCAGCTGGGTATGCATGATCTTGATGGCGACGATGCGTTCCAAACGTTCGTCTATGGCCTGGTAGACCGTGGCCATGCCGCCGTCCGCGATTTTCTGGGTAATGCGGTACCGGTTCTCGATAATCAGCCCTTCGGGGGCGTTTGCGGCTTCACTCATGGTTGTGCGTACGGTTCCTTAACGGGTTCTCGCGAATTGTCGTTCTGTCTTTCCAGCACCAAGTTTACAAGTCATGCTGCCTAGCGGACCGCGGTTCTGCCATATCCGGCCGTATATCCACATAAGGATTACGCCAGCACCGTTTCCGGGATGAAGCGACGGCAGGCTTCAATCAGCCTGTCTTCGGCCTCCCCCTCGTATGCGGATCCGATGCGCCGCACGGTGGACTGCCATAGCGCGCCGATGCGTTCGTATGACCGGGCGACGGCACCGGTGTCGTTGAACAGTTCAATGGCACGGGCGACCTGTTCGTCGCTGCGCTCGTCCTGCTCCCAGAATTCCAGAAGTTCGGCGCGCTGCGCGCCGTCGGCCGCCTGCAATGCGTCGGCGAGCAGTACGGTGCGTTTGCCTTCGCGTATATCGCCTCCCACCGGCTTGCCGGTGGCGTTGCTGCTGCCGACCACATCAAGCAGATCGTCGGCCAGCTGGAAGGCGAGGCCAAGCGGCTGCCCGATGGACAGCGCGTCGGCGCGGGCCTGCCGCGCGGGCAGACCCGCCGCCAGCAATCCGAATTCAACCGGCGCGATGGTGGTGTAGCTTGCCGTCTTCCATCGGAAGACGTTCAATGATGATTCCGCCAGCTGCCGCGGGTCGTCCATGGAGGACATTTCGATGGCCAGATCGAGCACCTGTCCGATTTCGACTTCGCGATGCATCGTCACAAACGCCTTGTTCAGCGCGGCTGATTGCGGCAGCGCGGACGCCGCCTGCTGCGCGATCAGCACGCTGGCGGTGGCCAGCATGTCGCCGAGCATGATGCCCAACCCGTTGCCGATGGCGTCGTTATGCATGCTCTGCGACAGCACGCGATGCGCGGAGGGGCGCCCCCGACGCAGCGGCGAATCGTCGATGATGTCGTCATGGACCAGCGCAGCCGTCTGGAACACTTCGATGCCGCATGCGAAATCCAGCATGGCGTCGCGATATGCGGGCGCGTCATGCCGGGCGAAGATATCGAATACGTCAAGGGCGAGCCGGGCGCGCAGCCGCTTGCCGCCCTCTCCGGAGGCGATCGCCTGCGCGGCGACGTCGTCGGCGATGCGCGCGCATACCGGGTCGGTCGGTTCTTCGTCGATCGACATGAAATCCCCGACAAGGTCACGGATTCGCGTTTCGATGCGTGCAAGGTCATTCGAACTGGTCATAGAAACAGTTATCCACAGCCTTTCGACAAGAGGAAAACATAATGGTTGCAACGCTTTTGAAGGCTGCGGGCGCTCACGAAACGCCGAGGGCGCGTCCATTCGACCACAGGGGCGGGAAACCTGCGGGTGTTTCGCTCTGATGGTGCATAGTGGAAGGAAACGTGGGCGAGGGGCGTGGAAATGTCAAGGAGGACATGATGCAGGATATGAGAGTGAAGCGATTCCGGTGCGACATGCCGCCGGATGATGACGAATCGCGGTTTGAGCCGATGAGCGAGACCGACCTGAACCGGCTGCGTGATCGTTTCCGAAGGGACTGTCGGGAATTCGGGGCGGGAAAGGCCTGCGCGCAGTGGGCCGAAGGCCCGCTGGACGAGTGGCTGGCCGGCCTTGAGCGCAGGCCCGACGCCGCCGAATGGGCGTTGGGCCGTGCCACGGTCGGTGCGCTGGCGGTGGGCGTGAACGAAGTGTATGCGATCCGCGACGCGATGATCATGTCGATGATCGTCGGACCGGAACGCTGCCCGAAGTCATTGCTGATGGATTTTGCGGCTCGTCCTCATGTGCCGCGAATCGTCGGCCGGATGGATGAATTGCTCAATCTGGCGTTCGAGGAGGGCGTCGGCGGGAAGGTCGAGCGCCGGTGCCTGTCCGGAATCGTCATGCTGAAAGACATGATTCATGTGGTGCCGGAGCGTTTCCAGGTGCATCCGTTGGCGATGGCCGCGTACGGTTTGTGGTGGCTGGGCGATGATCAGGCCGCGATATACGCGTTGCACGCGTTGTCGCTTGACGACGATTGCTCGTTGGCCGCCATCGTGTTGGGCGCGGTGGACCGGGGAATCCGTCCGTCAAGACGCGGCGGATGCGGGGAAGGCGACGACGGTTGACGTCGGTCGCTTTTGCGTCGGCTTTTTATGATGGCATTCGGGAATAATCGTCCTTGCAAGATGGTTTACTCCAATAGTTAATGATTTATACTTGCCAGAAGTGTGCTTATATGGTATGCGTCCCGACAGGTTCATGCAGGAGGAGTAAGTTTGGCCACCAAGAAAACCACGGCAGCGATGGAACAGACTGATACCGAAAAGACGACCTCCGCCAAAAAGCCGGCCACCCGTAAAACCGCGACGAGGAAGGCATCCAAGCCGGCGTCCCGCACCCTCGAAGGGAAGAAGGACGCCATCGAGCAGGAGGATTCCCTCGACGACGCCAATCTGCTTGACGATGACGATAAGCAGGCGGATGAGGACGGCCTCGACGATTTCGACGCCGATCTTGACGATATGGACGGCGTGGAAGACGACCTGGATGACGACGACGCGGATTCGATGGATTCCGAGCCCGAGGAAGACGAGGATGAGGAAGACAAGCCCAAGGAACCCGAGACCCCGAAGGAGAAGGGCGCTTTCGTCGTGCGGGACGATGACGACGACGACAATCTGACCCCGTCCGGCAATCCGAAGCGTCGCGTCATCGCCGCCGGTGCCACGGCCGATCCGGTCAAGGACTACCTCAAGCAGATCGGCCGGGTCAGCCTGCTGAACGCCGAGCAGGAGGTGGATCTGTCCGAACGAATCGAAGCCGGCCTGTACGCCCAGCATCTGCTGGATACCGAAGGCGATCAGCTGGAGTTCAAGCGCAAGCGTGAGCTCAAGTGGGCCGCGGCCGACGGCAAGAAGGCCAAGGACCATCTGCTGGAGGCGAACCTTCGTCTCGTGGTGTCCCTCGCCAAGCGCTATACGGGCCGCGGCATGCTGTTCCTCGATCTGATCCAGGAAGGCAATCTCGGTCTGATCCGCGCGGTCGAGAAGTTCGACTGGAAGAAGGGCTTCAAGTTCTCCACGTATGCGACGTGGTGGATCCGCCAGGCGATCACCCGCGCCATGGCCGACCAGGCGCGTACGATCCGCGTGCCTGTGCATATGGTCGAAGTGATCAACAAGCTTTCCCGCGTGCAGCGTCAGATGCTGCAGGATCTGGGCCGTGAACCCACGCCGGACGAGTTGGCGCGAGAGCTCGACATGCCTGTCGAGAAGGTGCAGGAAGTGCAGAAGTACGGCCGTGAGCCGATTTCCCTGCATACTCCTCTGGGCGAGGACGGCGATTCCGAGTTCGGCGATCTGATCGAAGACACCGATGCCATCGCGCCGTCCGACGCGGTCGCATTCTCCCTGCTGCAGGAGCAGTTCAGGCAGGTTCTGGAAACGCTGTCCCCACGCGAGGCGGGCGTCATCAAGATGCGTTACGGCCTTGAGGACGGCCAGCCCAAGACGCTGGACGATATCGGTCGCGTGTATGGCGTGACGCGTGAACGCATCCGTCAGATCGAATCGAAGACCATGTCAAAGCTGCGCCACCCGTCTCGTTCGCAGACGCTGCGCGACTTCCTTGACCAGTGAGGATTATGGCAGACAAAGAGAACTACGGCGCAGACAGTCTTACCGTTCTTGAAGGTCTGGACGCTGTCCGCAAGCGCCCGGGCATGTATATCGGCACCACCGATAGCCAGGGTCTGATGCACTGCCTGTGGGAGATCATCGACAATTCCGTCGACGAGGCTCTCGCAGGCGCATGCGATCACATCATCGTGACGCTGCATGACGACGGTTCGGTCGAAGTGGCCGATAACGGTCGCGGCATTCCGGTGGACATCGAGCCGAAAACCAAGTTGACCGGCGTCGAAGTCGTATTGACCAAACTGCATGCCGGCGCGAAATTCGGCAACTCCTCATACAATGCGGCCGGAGGCCTGCATGGTGTGGGCTCGTCCGTGGTCAACGCGTTGAGCGCCCGACTGGACATCGAGGTCGACCGCGACGGGAAAACGCATCATATGGCCTTCCATCAAGGCCATCCGGGCGTGTATTCCGATGCCGATCCCGCGCATCCTTCGCCGGATTCGCCGTTCAAGCGCACGCGCAAGAACCGTCCTACCGAGCTTGAGATCATCGGCAGGGTCTCGCCGAAAACCACCGGCACCCGCATCCGCTACTGGGCCGATCCGGAGATCTTCAACGACACCGCGCGTTTCAGCTACGAACAGCTGATCGATCGCGTACGCCAGACCAGCTTCCTTGTGCCGGGCCTGCGCATCACCGTCATCGATGAGAACGTGCCGGAAACCGGCGACGAATCGATCGACGAGATGCTGGAAACCGACATGCCCATCCAGGCCTTGTCCGAAGACGACGGCGCCGTCGACGGCGATACCGTCGAAGCGTCTTCGTCCGGGACGGGCGGGTCGGCGGAATCCGTCGAAAACGTCGTCGATCCCGATGCCGCCTCTCGACCCGATCATGCGCGCGTCGTGGAATTCCTGCATACCGGCGGCGTCAGGGATTTCGTCGACTTCCTGTCCAGAGGCGAAGCCGTATCCGATATCTGGCGCATCACCGGCGAAGACACGTATGAGGAGGAGACGCAGGCCGTCGGCGAAAACGGCGAATTGCATGCCGTCAACGTGACGCGCGATTGCAACGTCGACATCGCCATGCGCTGGGTCAACGGCTACGACACCGTCATTCGCAGCTTCGTCAACGTCGTGGAGACCCCCGGCGGCGGCATGCATGTGGACGGTTATCTGCTGAGCCTGACCAAGCAGGTGCGCAAGGCCGTCGAAGACAATGCGCGCAAGCTGAAGGTCAATCTCAAGGACGCGAACATGCGCGTCGAACGCGATGACATCATGGCCGGACTGGTGGCCGTCGTGACGGTGCGCATCGCCGAACCGCAGTTCCAAGGGCAGACCAAAGACGTGCTCGGCACCGCGCAGGTCAAGCCGATCGTCACACGCATGACCGACCGCCAATTCGGCGAGATGATCTCCGGCTCCAAACGCGGATTCAAGGAACAGTCCGGCCGTGTGCTGGAGAAGATCGTCGGCGAGATGCACGCCCGCATCCAGGCGCGTAAGACCAAGGAGGTCACGCGACGCAAAAACGCGTTGGAATCCGCTTCGATGCCGCCGAAACTGTCCGACTGCCAGCCGGGCAACGACGATGTGGCCGAACTGTTCATCGTCGAGGGCGATTCGGCGTTGGGCACGGCCAAAGCCGCACGTAATTCCGGCTTCCAGGCGCTGCTGCCGATCCGAGGCAAGATCCTGAACGTGCAGAAGGCGTCGCTCAGCCAGATGCTGTCGAATAAGGAATGCGCGGCCATCATCCAGGTGATCGGCGCGGGTTCGGGCGCGAGCTTCGACATCGACCAGGCGCGGTACAACAAGGTCATCATGATGACCGATGCGGACGTGGACGGCGCGCATATCCGCATTCTGCTGTTGACGCTGTTCTACCGGTACATGCGTCCGCTGATCGAGCACGGCCACGTGTATGCGGCCGTGCCGCCGCTGCATCGCATCGCGCTGACCGGCTCTCATAAGGGCGAATACATCTACACGTATTCGGATGATGAGCTGGCCGGCAAGCTGGCCGATCTGGATCGCATGCGCATCGGCTACAACGCCGATATCCAGCGTTACAAGGGTCTGGGCGAAATGGACGCCGACCAGCTGGCCGACACCACGATGGATCCACGCACGCGCATGCTGCGGCGCATCCGTATGGAGGACGCCGAAGAGGCGAGCCGCATCTTCAGCCTGCTGATGGGCGATGACGTGCCGCCGCGCAAGCAGTTCATCGTCGACAACGCCGACGATTTCGACCGTTCCAAGATCGACACGTGATGGTTCGGCGAGGCTGATTACCGTTTGGTAGCTATTGATGGTTAAATAGTTGCGGAAGGTAAGAAAACCTGAAAGGTGACTCTTATGGTGAATCTGCTGCTCGCCGTCATCTATTTGGCCTTCATCAGCCTCGGCCTGCCCGACGCCATGCTGGGCGCCGCCTGGCCGCCGATGAGCCAGGATCTGAACGCCGACGTCTCCTGGGCCGGCGGCATTTCGATGACCATCGCCGTCGGCACCATCATCTCGGCGTTGCTGAGCGACCGTATGACGTTGCGCTTCGGCGCAGGACGCGTGACCGCCGTATCGGTCGGCATCACCGCCGCCGCGCTGATCGGCTTCTCGTTCGCGCCGAACTACTGGGTGCTGATACTGCTCGCCATTCCATATGGCCTGGGCGCGGGCGGCGTGGACGCCGCGCTGAATAATTACGTCGCCATCCATTACGAAAGCTGGCATATGAGCTGGCTGCACTGCATGTGGGGCGTCGGCGCGCTGATCGGCCCCTATGTCATGGGGTACGCGCTTTCCTCCGGCCAAGGATGGCCTTGGGGCTATCGCTATATCGGCATACTGCAGATCGTGCTGACGGCGTTGCTGATATTCAGTATGCCGTTGTGGAAAACCCGTGACAAGGCCGATGCTGATTCCGCCGCGACGGGGAAGTCGGAGGGGCAGGCTGCCGTCGAACCCCGTAAGCCGTTGGGGCTCAGGGGCGTGCTTGCCATCCGTGGCGCAAAGGAAATCCTGTTGATGTTCCTGTGCTACTGCGCCATCGAACAGACGGCGATGCTGTGGGGCAGCAGTTTCATGGTGCTCGGACACGGCATTGACGAAGTGACCGCAGCCCGTTGGGCCAGCCTGTTCTGCATCGGCATCACGGTGGGGCGCGCGCTCAGCGGCTTCCTGACGATGCGTTTGAGCGATCCCGCGATGATCCGCCTCGGGCAGGCGCTGATACTGATCGGCGTGATATCGATGTTCCTGCCGCTGCCCGGCAATGTAGGCGTGCTGGCCGGGTTGATGATCGTCGGGCTGGGATGCGCGCCGGTGTATCCGTGCATCATTCATTCGACGCCTGCCTACTTCGGCGAGGAGAATTCACAGGCGATCGTCGGCGTGCAGATGGCGTTCGCCTATCTCGGCACATTGCTGATGCCGCCGTTGTTCGGCCTTATCGCGCAGTACATCAGCATCGATCTGTTCCCGGTGTATCTGCTCGTCTTCCTGGCGTTGATGATCGTCATGCACGAAATGCTTCGCCGGAAGCGTGCGATGGCATGATGACCGAGGCCGCCTTCAACGGGGCGGCCGTTGTTTTCCGGCGTTTCGCTCGTCTGACCCACATGGGATAATCGAACATATGTACGAATGTTTGAATGTGTTTTCGGAGCCCACCCGGGAATGGTTCAGGCATGCGTTCGACCGGCCTACCGAAGCGCAGTCTTTGGCGTGGCCGGCCATCCGCCAGGGGCAGAACGTGCTGGTGGTCGCGCCCACCGGTTCGGGCAAAACGCTTTCCGCATTCCTTTCGGCGATTGACCGTCTGATGGTCGATGACGCCGGCCGTTCCCGTCCCTCGGACGAGCGTTCCGCTTCTGGCCGTCGTAAGACGCGCGGCGTCAGGGTGCTGTACATATCCCCGTTGAAGGCCCTGGGCGTCGACGTCGCCAAAAACCTGAACGTTCCGCTGGAGGGGATCGCGGCACGATGCAAGGCCGAAGGCGTCGGCGCGCCGGATATCCGCGTGTCCATACGCAGCGGGGACACCACGGCGAAGGAACGGCGGGCCATCGTCTCCCATCCGCCGGACATCCTGGTCACCACGCCGGAGTCACTGTATCTGATGCTCACCTCGCAGGCCCGCCGCATACTGTCCACGGTGGAAACGGTCATCGTCGACGAAATCCACTCGTTGGCGGGAGGCAAACGCGGCGCGCACCTGGCGGTAAGCCTTGAACGACTGGAATCCTTGGCGGGGCGCAGCGTCCAACGTATCGGACTGTCCGCCACCGTCAGACCGGCATCCGAAGCGGCGCGTTTCCTGGCAGGGGACAGACCTGTACGCATCATCGACCCGGGAACGCGTCCGGCCATGCATATCGAGGTCGTTGAACCCGTGCGGCATATGCGCGACCTGCAGTCGACGAACGTGAAACACCGCAGCGGCGGCGTGGACGGAGAACGGCCCGGAACGCCGCATATCACCGGAGTGACGCCGGCGATGCGGCGCGCCGCGCAACGACGACAAACATCCTCCAAGGATTCCATCGACATGGTCGGGGCCGCAGGGGACGGCGTTTCCGGATCGGTATGGCCGCAGGTGGAAAGCGATATCCTTGACAGGATCCTGGCCCACCGCACCACGCTGGTGTTCGTCAATTCGCGTGGCATCGCCGAAAAACTGACGGCGAAACTCAATGACCTGTATGCGCAACGTTGCGGTGGAGGTCCTGGCGCATCGCAGGAGCGAAGCCAGCGCCATTATCATTGCGCATCCGGGCCCACCACCGCGATGGTCCCCTCGCATGACCGGGACACGACGATCGCCATGGCGCATCATGGCTCCGTATCGAAAGACCGTCGCAAATACATCGAAGACAGCCTGAAACAAGGGCGTCTGCGCTGCGTGGTGGCCACCAGCAGCCTTGAATTGGGCATCGACATGGGCTCGGTGGATCTGGTCATCCAAGTGGCGCCGCCATTGTCGGTGTCCTCCGGCCTGCAGCGCGTCGGACGTGCTGACCATCATGTCGGCGGGGTCTCTCATGCGGTGCTGTATCCGCTGACGCGCGCCGATATCATCGCTGCGGCCTCCAGCGTCGAAGGCATGCTGTCAGGGCTAATAGAGCCGCTGCGCATCCCCTCATGCCCATTGGACATATTGGCGCAGCAGACTGTGGCCGCGGCCTCCTTGGACGATCTCGAAGCGGACGCATGGTATGGTCTGGTCCGCAGATCAGCGCCGTTCCGAGGTCTCGACCGCGGCATATTCGACCGTGTCGTCGGCATGCTGACCGGTCTCTACGATGATGAGGAATTCTCCGCGTTCAGACCGCCCTTGATGTACAACGAGAAGGACGGCGTCATCTCCGCCCGTCCCGGCGCGCAGCGTCTTGCGGTCACCAGCGGCGGCACCATACCGGACAGGGGCCTGTATACGGTGGTCCTGCCGGAGGGGGAAGCGGGCTCCGGACCGCGACGCGTAGGCGAACTGGATGAGGAGATGGTGTATGAATCGCGTGTGGGCGACATCATCACCCTGGGTACGTCCACATGGCAGATCCAGCAGATCACCCGAGACCGCGTCATCGTCACGCCCGCTCCGGGCCGTAGCGCACGACTGCCGTTCTGGCATGGCGAGGGCAATGGCCGCGATTACGGATTCGGATGCCTGACGGGCCGCTTCATCCGTGAAATCAGCGCAGGATTGAACGAACGGCAATTCGACGACAAGACCCGGAAACGTTTGACGGAAGACGGCCTGGACCGCAACGCCATCGATAATCTGGGCGCAGTGCTCGGCGAGCAGCGCGCCTCCACGACGGTGATCCCCGACGACCGGCATATCGTCGTCGAACGATGCCCGGACGAGGAAGGCGATTGGCGGATCATCATCCACACGCCGTTCGGCCGCCGGGTGCACGAACCATGGGCGCTGGCCATTAACGCAAGGCTTAGGCGGCGCTACGGGTTCGACGGTCAGACGTACGCCGCCGACGACGGCATCGTCCTGCGGCTGCCCGACGGCGATGCCGACATCGCATTGCACGACATGGTGATTTTCGAACCCGACGAACTGCGGCGCACCATCGAGGAACAGGTCGACCAAACCGTGCTGTTCGCCGCGCGATTCCGCGAAATCGCCGCACGGTCGCTGTTCCTGCCGCGAATGAACCCCGGGAAACGTGTGCCGTTATGGCAGCAGCGTCTGCGAGCCGCGCAGCTTCTGGCGGCGGCGCACACCAAACGTGATTTTCCTCTGATCCTGGAAACGATGCGCGAATGTCTGCAGGACGTATACGATCTGCCATCATTGAACGAAGTCATGCAGGCGTTGGCGACGGGAACCATCCATCTGGTCGAACGCACCACGCGGATCCCCTCGCCGTTCGCGGAATCCCTGCTGTTCGGCTATGTGGGGGAGAAGCTCTACCAGTATGACGTGCCGCAGGCGGAACGCAACATGCATATGCTTTCCGTCGACCCGCGTATTTTGGAAAAGCTTCTTGGCGTCACCGACCTGTCGGGCGTACTCGACCCCAAGGCGATCGAGGAGATCAGCGACGAGGTCGGCAGGCGGAGGTTCTGGAATGAGCTGGCCGCAGACGATATCGTCGGGCGAGTCGCCCGATATGCGAAAACGCATGGGCCGTTCACCGCCGATGCGATGATCGCCGATCTGGGCGTTGACGCGGTGCAGGCGGTGCATGCCCTTGACGATATGAAACGGCAAGGAACGCTGCTCTACGGCTCCTTCCTGTCGGCATCGTCGGACGAACCGGGCCCCGGCGCCGCAGACGGTCAATGGCTGCACAGGGACGTGTTCGGACGCATCCGCGCTCGCTCGCTTGCCATGACGCGTAAAGCCATCCAGCCTGTCGGCATGCGGGAATACCAACGGTTCCTGATCGGAAAGCAGGGCATAGGTCCTACCGGCGGCGAAGCCTATGAGGGCGCGCAAGGCGTGATGCGCGTCATCGAACAGCTTGAGGGCATGTGTTTCCCCGTCTCCGTATGGGAACGATCCATATTCCCCGCACGGGTTCGGGACTACAGTCCGATGATGCTGGACGAACTGCTCGCATCCGGGGAGGCGCTGTGGATCGCAGGCAATGACGACGGCAAAACCGCCGCCAGCGGGCGAATCGCCTTCCATCCCGTCGATTCGCCGCTGATCGCCGGCGAAAGGACCTGCATGCAAGGCGCGGGCGTATCCCCGACAGGCGGGGAGGGGGACGGGAGCGGAAACGGGAAGGGCGATGCGACGCCGGCCATACAGGACGCCATCATGTCCGTGTTGGAAAAGGGCGGCGCCTTTCCCGCGTGGCAACTGTCCGATTCGGCATGCCGTTTCTTCATCGGTCATGCCGAACCGCAGATCGACGAGGAAACCGGTGAGATCCTGTACCCGACGTGGTCGGAGAGTCTGTTCGAACAAAGCCTGTGGCAGTTGGTCTGGCAAGGCAAGGTGACCAATAGTTCGCTTGCAGCGATACGCGCTGTGGAACAGCCCGTGAAACCAGTGCGTAGTTCGTCCCATATGTCCTACCGGTCGTCGCGTCGCCGATCGCGGACACGTAAACCGGCATCGGCCACGATGAGCGGACTATGGTCTGCGGTAAACGGCCATAGTGCGGTCCAAAGCGAGGAATCGCCCGCAACCGGACGGACGCGGGCGGTCGAAGGGCATGCCTCATCGGCAATGGGCGAGACGTCGTCGGCGATACCGCACTCATCGCGGCCTGCAGCTGCTTTTGCATCGACGTCCCAAGCCATGGCGTATGTCGAAATACTGCTGGACCGCTATGGTGTCATCGCGCCGCAGCTGGTCGACGCGCATTTCGTGCCGGGCGGCTTCTCCTCCGTATATCCTGTGCTCGCCGGCATGGAAGAACGCGGCATGCTGGTGCGCGGCATGTTCGTCGAAGGCCTGTCCGCAACGCAATTCGCATATCGGGAAACGGTGGACGCGCTTCGCGACGATACGCAAAGGCGCGGCTCGTCCGCGATCATGCTGGATTCAACCGACCCGGCAAATCTGACCGGCTTGGCGACCGGCTGGCCCGACCGTGGCGCGGACGGCGGCAAACCCATGCGTAAGGCCGGCAATTTCGTTGTTCTGGTCGACGGCGGGCCGGTATTGTATGCGGCCCCACGCTCCAGAAAGATCACCGCGTTCGTCGATGACGAAGCCACGCTTGGCGCGGCCTGCCGCGAATTGGCGTATGCGCTGCCGCGCCGGCATCAGGGCGGCGTCACCTTCTCGCAGATGAACGGCGTGCCGCTGACGCAGCGCAGCGAATACACCCGCATCCTGCATGCGGCGGGATTCCTGCCATGCCCGCAAGGCATGAAACTGTACTGACGATCGCTTTGCGGGCATGCGGCGCATATCAGCCGGCGAAGGCGATGGGCGCATCCAATTCCGTTCCGGACCCGTCGCGGCGCATATCCGGCTCCGGCAGCGCAACAGGATTGCCGGAACTCGTCGCCGCATTGATGGGGTAGAGGCCGACATAGGCGAAGATCAGCGTATTCTGGCCCTTCAGGAAACGTTGCGAACGGACTCCGCCGGTCGCGCGGCCCTTGGTCGGGTACAGGTCAAGCGGCGTGACCTTGGCCGAACCATTGTCGGTGCCCTCAAGCGCCTCATCATCACCCGCAACCGTCAATACCACGGCTCCGGAGGCGGCCACGGCGTCTCCGTCATCGCCTTCAACGGCGTCGGTCCACGCCACGTCGGAGGAGGCGACGACGCCGAACGCGATCGCCCTGCAGCCATCCGCCAGACGAATGCCCGCCATGCCGCCCGCGGTGCGTCCCTGCGCCCGCACATTGCCGGCGTCGAACGTCAGCAGCGACGAATCGGAGGAAACGAATACCAGACGATCCTCGTCGCGAGCCGGAGCGGCCGCGATCACCGCGTCATCATCCTTCAGATCGATGACGCTCCACGAATCCATCGTGGTCGGCGACTCGCGGTTCCAACGCTTCACCACGCCATTGCGCGTACCGATCGCCAACGGAGCGGCCAGCAGCGCAGCATCGAACGGGTCGGTGCCGGACGAATCGGCGTCAGCGGAATCCTCGTTCGAAGACGGCATCGGAATCGCGGCGACCACACGTTCGCCCGGCACGGGATCGGTGTTCTGCGTCAATCCCAGCAATTCCGTCGCATCAATGCCGCCGGAGACGCTCAAACCGCTTTCCGGCAAGGCGATCGACGGCAATTCCACCGCATGCGCCAGCACCAGACGGCCGGCAGACGTGATCAGCGCATATTGCGAGCGCGTCGTCGTGCGGAAAATCGACGCGATCTGATCGTCCGGATGACGCTTGTCATCGGCACGACGCGCACGCCACACGTCAAGGGCGGCCGGCGACGTGCGCGCGATCAGACCGGTGGCGCTTAGCATGACGGCGCACGGCTCGTCGTCGATCTGCAACGCCGCTGCGGCGGCCTCATCCTCACCGGCCTTGCGGGCGGCTGCGGCCGCGGCGACGTCCGCGGCCGCGGAAGACACCGTCGCGGCCGAACGGGCGGCCGCCAACGCGGTGTCGGAAACCGTGTCGTCGCCATGGGCGAGCACGGGGACCAGCGAACCGTCCGACGCCTGATCCAACAGCACGGTGCGGCGCGGCGTGCCATAATCGGCGACGACCTTGTCCATCTCTTCGACGACGACCCGATCCAATGCGGCGTCCGAAGACAGGATATGCTCCAATTCCTCGATACGACGCTTCAGATCGTCACGTTCCGCTTCAAGCTCGATGCGGCTCATGCGCGTCAGACGGCGCAGACGCAGATCGAGGATGTACTGCGCCTGAATCTCATCCAGGTCGAAAACGGCCATCAAACGGCTTTTCGCCGCGTCCGCGTCATCCGACGAACGGATCACCCGGATCACTTCGTCGATATCGACCATGGCCAGCAGCAGGCCTTCGACCAGATGCAGGCGCTCCAGCGCCTTGTTACGGCGGAATTCGCTGCGCCGGCGCACCACCACGCGGCGATGGTCGATCCAGACCTGCAGCATTTCGCGCAGTCCCATCGTATGCGGGCGGCCGTCGACCAACGCGACGTTGTTGATCGTGAAATTGTCCTGCAGCGGCGTGTGCTTGAACAGCTGCGCCAGCACGGCGTTCGGATCGAAGCCCGTTTTGATCTCGATGACGATACGCGTGCCGTTATGGCGGTCCGTCAGATCGATCGCGCCGGAAATGCCTTCCAGCTTACGGCTTTTCACACCTTCGGAAATACGTTCCAACACGCGTTCCGGCCCGACCATATACGGCAGTTCGGTGACGACGATCGCCTTCTTGCGGGCGGTGACGTTTTCGACATGCGTCACCGCCCTTGTGGTCAGCGCGCCGCGCCCGGCGGCATAGGCGTCACGAATGCCGTCGCGGCCGACGATCACGCCGCCGCCGGGCCAATCCGGGCCGGGAACATATTGCATCAGCTCTTCCAGCGAGGAATCGGGATGCCTCATCAGATGCTTGGCCGCGGCCACGACCTCGCCGAGATTATGCGTGGCCATATTCGTCGCCATGCCGACGGCGATGCCGGTGGCGCCGTTGACCAGCAGATTCGGAATCGCGGCGGGCAGCACGGTCGGCTCGGACAGCTTGTTGTCGTAGTTCGGCGTGAATTCCACGGTTCCTTCGTCGATGTCGGCGTTCATCGCCAACGCCGAGGGGGCAAGACGCGCTTCGGTATATCGGGAAGCCGCGGGCCCGTCATCAAGGGAGCCGAAATTGCCGTGGCCGTCAACCAGCGGCAGCCTCATCGCAAACGGCTGGGCCAGACGCACCATGGCCTCGTAGATCGCGGAATCGCCGTGCGGATGCAGCTTGCCCATGACTTCGCCCACCACGCGGGCCGACTTCATGTACGGGCGGTCCGGCGTCAGATTCATCTGACCCATCTGATAGATGATGCGGCGCTGCACCGGCTTCAGACCGTCGCGGGCGTCCGGCAGCGCGCGCGCGTAGATCACCGAATACGCGTATTCGAGGAACGATTTGCTCATCTCCTCATTCAGCGGCGTATCGATGATGTTCTCTTTGACCGTGCGCGGGTCGAAGGCCGGCTGCGCCGGTTTGCGATGCGATGCCATACGGATCTCCCTAACGCGCGTCACGGATCCGCCGTGAATCCGCGCATATTCGTAACTCCAACCGCACCATATTACCCAACCGGCCTACCCAAGGCCTCGTCCGATGTCCTATTCGTTGGCCTCCGGTGCTTCAATGGGAGGCATGAGTATCGAAGTGCCGCCAATGAACGAACTGCTGCAATTCGCGTCCGACGGGAAATACGGGGACGAGACGCCGTCGCCGAATCCGTTGCACGGCAGCGGTCATACGGAATCCGGCGGCGGCGGGAACGGCGGCGCCCACGCGGGCGGCAACACGAGCATCCGGCGCGGCGGCGCGCTGCACCTGTCATCCATCCTTCCGGCGCTGTCGGCAAGTCTGGGCTCGCCGATCGAGACCGCCATCCACCATGACCCGCGCGCATTGCAACACGCGCTGGGCCTGCCGGACGCGCGTTCGGCGATCGTCGTCCTGGTGGACGGCCTGGGATACTGGAACCTCAACATGCGGCTCGGGCATGCGCCCTATCTGCGTTCGCTGATGAACGATTCGGTCAACCAGCGGCCTGTCGCGACATGTTCGCCCAGCACCACGGTGGCGGCCATGGGCACGTTCGGCACCGGAACCTGTCCGGGGCTGACCGGCATGGCCGGCTATACGCAGCGCAACCCGCAGACGGGCGCGTTAAGCCAGCTGATCCAATTCCGCGACGCGATCGATCCGCACGAATTGCAGACGCAGCCGACGATATTCGAAGCGTTGCAGGCACGCGGCATGCGCGTCACCAGCTGCGGACTGCCGAAATTCGCGCATTCGCCGCTGACGGAAGCGGCATTGCGCGGAGCCGACTACATAGGCCAGACGCAGCCGAAGAACCGCATCCTCTCCGCATGCAAGGCGGCGGCCTCGGACGGCCTCACCTACGTGTATCTGCGGGATCTGGACAAGGTCGGCCACGCCTACGGCTGGGACAGCGACCAGTGGATCGGCACATTCGAACGTCTCGACGGCCAGCTCGCCATGCTGCGGCGCAACGCGCCGAAAGACACGCTGATCGTCATCACCGCCGACCATGGCATGATCAGCGCCGACCCCGAACAGCGCATCGACATCGCGCTCGATCCACGCCTGAGCGAAGGCGTTGCGATGGTCGGAGGCGAGCCGCGCTCGCTGATGCTGTACGCGCAGCCGGACGCCGACGTCGACGATATCGTGCGCCGCTGGCGTTCGGTGCTGGAAGACCGTGCGATGGTGCGCACACGTGACGAGATCTTCGCGCAAGGCGTGCTGGGGCCGGTACGTGACGATGTGGTGCCGATGATCGGCGACGTCATCGTTTCGGCTGCGCGGTCGGTGACCTTGGTGGACAGCCGCATCCAGAAGGATCAGGCGACCCGTCTGCCCAGCGTCCACGGCTCGTTGAGCCGTCTTGAAGCGGATATCCCCTGCCTGGTGGACGTCGTCTGAGGCGCGGATCCCGGACTTCGGATCGGTGCCGCTGCGGGCCGATCCGAAGAGTTTCGCCTTATTCGCCGAACAGAATCTCATCCCAGCTGGGCACGACGGAACGGCCGCCGCGGCGTTTCGCGGATTTCTGCGACGTTTTGTTCGCGGTATTCGCCTTGGTCGCGGTTTCCTTCACATTCGGCGTGTCCGGTGTGTCCGGAGCGTTCCTGGTGCTCGCGGCGTCTCCGGTATTCCCGGATTCGCCGTTCGCGCCGGCCGTCGCGCCATTCGCCGCACCTGTCGGAGCGGCGGTGTTCCGCGCGGTGTCGGCGGCGGGAACCGCGTCGTTGCGATTGATTTCGGATGCCGCGGCAGCGCCGTCGACGGTTGGCTTGTCGTCGGATGACGCTGCGTTTGCTGATGCGAAGGCTTCCGATTGCGTGGCTTCCGTCATCATCGAATGCGCCTGCAGATCGATGCGGACCGCCGGCATGGACGGCTTCGGCGCGGCCCATGCGGAGACGGCCTGCTCGATGCGGGCCGAGCGCGCGGAGTCGCCGGGCAGGGAAGTGGTCACAAGAAAGTCGTCATCATCGGCGTTGCCTCGGTAATCGGCGGAATCATTGCGGTTGACGGCCTCGCCGATAAGTTTTTTGGCGAGCGAATTCAGGCAGGTCACCGCATTGTCATGCATGTTCCAGGTCCATTCGGCGCGTGCCCGACGCTCGGACACGGTGAAGGAGGCCATGATCTTCCACGGTTCGAGACCACGGCGCGTGGCCTGCCATACCACATCCTCCGGGCGGATGCGCGCCGCGGCGAATGTGCGGTCGATCAGCTCGGACAATGTCCTGACGCGGCTTTCCTTAGGTGCCGGGACGGCGAGGAACTGTTCGATGGCATACTGCTTCTCCGTCTCCACCGCGGCGGAGAAACGACGGACCAGGGCTTCGCTGAGCCCATAGCGTTGCGCCACCTGTGAGGGATTCGCGCCAGCGCGAATCAACGCTTGGATCTGGGAGATCGGCAAGGTCGCGGAAGTGCGCTGTTTCTCCGAGGACTCGGATTTAAGCTGCTTCGCTTCCAGAATCGCATGTTCCAGCGTGTCGTCGACCTGTACCCGGAACCGGGTGGCGCCGGCGAGGAAGACAAGCTCACCGGTCTCTTCGACATGGTCGAATCGGGCTTCCTCGAACGCATTATCAGTCATCGGCGCACCACTTTCATCTTCCTGTGGGTATTACTTTCATTGTGCCCCACGTGTCGGATTTTACAGCTATTTCAAATCGTGTACCCTTAGCGGGTGAAAAGTCATGTATTCTATGGCGCATAAGGCCGTATCGATGGCCTTGACGATGAGAAAGGACTTCACATGGCACAGGACTACGATTCTCCCCGCAACAAGGATGAGGACGAGGAGTCGCTGCAGGCCCTCGGCAAGAGTTCGCAGAACTCCTCCAACGATATGGATGACGATGAGAACGCCATTGCGGAAGACTATGAGCTGCCGGGCGCCGATCTGAGCAATGAAGACGCTTCGGTGACCGTCATTCCGATGCAGGGTGACGAATTCATCTGCTCCGAATGCTTCCTGGTCAAGCATCGCAGCCAGCTCGCCTACACGACCGACGACGGCCAGCCGGTGTGTGAGGAGTGTGCCGCCTGATGACGGTTGATGTGGCGTACAACGAACCGGAAACCATCGAGGTTCTCGTCAAGTCCGTGGACCCGGATTATCCGGCCGAGCTGTTCTACGCTCATGCGGGCGATGCCGGTGCGGATCTGATCACCACCGAGGAGGTGACGCTCAAGCCGTTCCAGCGGGCGCTGGCGCCGACCGGCGTGGCGATCGCGTTACCGGCGGGGTACGTCGCATTGGTGCATCCTCGTTCCGGTCTTGCGGTCAGACAAGGCGTTACCGTGCTGAACGCCCCGGGAACCGTGGACGCCGGATACCGCGGCGAAATCAAGGTGCCTCTGATCAATCTCGATCCCGAGCATACGGTGACGTTCCATCCGGGCGATCGCATCGCGCAGCTGGTGATCCAGCGTTACGCTGAGGCCCGCTTCATTCCGGCCGAGACGTTGCCGGGATCCGATCGCGCGGAGCGCGGATTCGGTTCGACAGGAGTCGGCGGCGGCGTGAACGGCTGACGGAAGCCGATCGCGGTGTCGGCTGAAAGGAAACGCGCGGGCATGCATGGCGATGATGCCATGCATGGGTAGGATTGGAAACGCAGTACGTGAGGGAGGCGATGGTTATGACCGAAGCGGAAGACGAAGTCAATTCGGCTCACATGTTGGGATGTGAGATCAGCTCGAATCTGCTTGACCCTCTCGAGCCCATCATGCGCATGTGCGAATACCACCATCCGGGCGAAGACATGGGCATTCTGGATCGCGCCTACGAACGCGCGGTCGAGCAGCATAGCGCCCAGCGCCGTAAATCCGGCGAGCCGTACATCATCCATCCGTTGGCGGTGGCGCAGATCCTCGCCGATTTGGGCATGGGCCCCGTCGTCGTGGCCGCAGGCCTGCTGCACGACACGGTCGAGGACACCGATTACACGCTTGACCAGTGCCGTGCGGAATTCGGCGATACCGTCACCGGTCTGGTCGACGGCGTGACCAAGCTGAGCAAGATGGAATACGGCGATTCCGCGCAGGCCGAGACCATCCGCAAAATGGTCGTGGCGATGAGCCGCGATGTGCGCGTGCTGGTCGTCAAGCTTGCCGACCGTGTGCATAATGCCCGCACCTGGCGTTATGTGAAGCCGTCGAGCGCCCAGAAGAAGGCTCGCGAAACGCTGGACGTGTATGCGCCGCTGGCGAATCGTCTTGGCATGAACGCCATCAAAACCGAGCTTGAGGAGCTCAGCTTCAAGGTGCTGTATCCGAAGATCTACAACGAGATCGTCGTATTGGTGTCCCGCCGCGCCGGACAGCGCGACGTGTATCTGAAGCAGATTCTGGCCGAGCTCAACGAGGATCTGGAAAATCAGAACATCAAGGCGTACGTGACGGGCCGTCCGAAGGATTATTTCTCCATCTACCAGAAGATGATCGTCCGCGGACATGAGTTTTCGGACATCTACGATCTGGTCGGCGTGCGCATCATCGTCGATACGATTCAGGACTGCTATGCGGCGCTTGGCGCGGTGCATGCGCGTTGGAGCCCGGTGCCGGGCCGTTTCAAGGATTACATCGCCATGCCCAAGCTCAACATGTATCAGAGCCTGCACACCACGGTGGTGGGGCCTGGCGGCAAGCCGGTCGAAATCCAGATCCGTACCTGGGACATGCATCGTCGTGCCGAATTCGGCATCGCCGCGCATTGGAAGTACAAGGCGAACGGCCAGGCCGGCCGTGCGCTGAGCACGCCGGACAAGTCGGATCGCGTGCGCGACGAGAATCAGGGACTGGGCGAGGCCGACAACCTCAAGTGGATCCAGCAGTTGGCCGATTGGACGTCGGAGACGCCGGATTCGAACGAATTCCTCGGTTCCTTGAAAGAGGATCTGGGCTCAGCGGAAGTGTACGTCTTCACGCCCAAGGGCAAGATCGTCTCATTGCCGGCGAAGGCGACGCCGGTCGACTTCGCCTATTCGGTGCACACCGAAGTCGGCCACCGCACGATGGGTGCCCGCGTCAACGGCAGGCTTGTGCCGTTGGACACCACGCTGGACAACGGCGACACCGTTGAGATCCTGACCTCGAAATCCGACAACGCCGGCCCGTCACGCGATTGGCTGAGCTTTGCGAAAAGCCCGAAGGCCCGCAATAAGATCCGCCAATGGTTCACGAAGGAGCGCCGCAGCGAATCCATCGAAGAGGGCCGCGATGAGCTGACCCGAGCCATGCGCAAGCGCAATCTGCCGGTGAGCGCGCTGCTGACGACCGAAGCGCTGATCGGCGTCGCCGACGAACTGAACCGCTCTTCGGTCGATAACCTGTTCTCCGCCATCGGCGACGGCCAGATCTCCACGCAGAACGTCATCGCGCATCTGGTCAAGGATGCCGGCGGTGATGAGGTCAATGAAGAGGTCGAGCAGGAGGTGCTGCCGCTGCGCACGCCTGAACGGCCGAAGACCACCAATGCGCTGGGCATTTCCGTCCAGGGCGTCGGCGACATCTGGGTGAAGCTGGCACGTTGCTGCATGCCGGTGCCGGGCGATGACATCATCGGCTTCATCACGCGCAACCAGGGCGTGCCCGTGCATCGTGCCGACTGCCAGAATATGATCGATCTTCAGAAGCGCCAGCCCGAACGTGTGGTCGACGTGCAGTGGACCAGCACGAAGGGCCTGTTCATGGTCAAGGTGCAAGTCGAGGCGCTGGACCGCCCGCATCTGCTGAGCGATGTGACCCGGGTGCTTTCCGACCATGGCGTCAACATCATTTCCGGCAACATCTCCACCGGCAGCGATCGCGTCGCAACCAGCCAGTTCAGTTTTGAAATGGCCGACCCGCAGCATCTGAACCGTCTGCTGGCCGCGGTGCGCAAGATCGACGGCGTCTTCGACGTCTACCGTATCACCGGTGCTAAGGATTCCGCGGAGCCGCGTCTGCGCAAGATGTGACGTGCCGGCGCGTTCGCATGAACGGCAAGGATGCCGGACGGCCTGAAGGCCGTCCGGCATCCTGATAAGAGACGCTTAGGGGAGAGGCGTCCCCCTCCCCGTCACCAGCGGTATTCCGGATCGAGAAGGTTCATCAGCGTCGTGTCATGGTTGTGGACGAGCATGCTGTTCGTGTCCAGTATCATCGTCGCGCCGCCGAACTGTCCGATGTTGTCGCGGATCCATCGCAGGGCGGCCACGATGTCGGTGATGCCGACGTTCGCGGAATCCCTGTATTCATCGCCGTATGCGGATAGGTCCAGATGTCCGAACAGGTTGAGTCGGTGGTTGACCGTCACCACGACGACGTTCCCGCTTCTGCTGAGGCTTTCGCCGTTGTACATCTGCTCGTTGCCGGAACCGGTGGAGAATCCGCCGCCGTGCAGCCAGACCATCACCGGGCGCTTTCCGTCGTCGTTGATGCCTTGGGTCCGGATATTCAGATTCTGGCAGTCGTTGTCGGCATTGGCGTTGGATTGTGAAGCCTGCGGCGAAATCGGCCCGTAGTCGACGGCGTCCGGCACGCCGTCCCATGGGGACGCCTCTTCGGCGGGCATGAAGCGTCTGGTGGCTTGGGCGTAGGGAACGCCGAGATAACGGTATGTACCGTCATCGAGCGTTCCCCGGATCGCGCCCGCGTCCGTTTCGACGACGGCGTCCGAGGAGGGGGTCAGGCTCCGGAACGCCGGCGCCGCGGGGAACGTGTTCCTGTATACGACGTACCCGACGGTGCCGACGAGTGCCAGGACCGCGATGATGGCAGTGATGACGATGGCCGCCTTTTTGGCGCGTGGTTTTCGGATGCCCATTGAAGTTCCTTGTGCTGTGCTGTCTGTCGGGTCGACGAGGCGTCGGTCAGGCCTTGCCGTGGCGCGCGGCGAGCAGATTGACGAACATGTCGACGGTCTGCGGCGCGTCATGGTCGAAGAACAGGCTGGCCTGGCCGTCGAGTCCGGCGATGTCGGCCATATCGGCGTCATCGAGCTCGAAGTCGAAGATGTCGATGTTTTCAGCCATGCTCTCCTTGTGCGTGGACTTGGCCAGCGCCACGACGTCACGCTGCATCAGCCAACGCAGCACGATCTGCGCCACGGACTTGCCGTGCTTCTCCCCGATGCGCGCGAGCACCGGATTGGTGAACATGCCGTTGCGTCCCTCGCCGAACGGGGCCCACGCCTCATGCACGACATGGCGCTCCGTCATGGTGTCGTGCGCGAAGACCTGCTGGTGGAACGGATTGGTCTCGACCTGGTTGACCATCGGGGCGACGTCGTTGAAGGCGGCGATGTCGGCGAGGCGTCCCGGGTTGAAGTTGCTTACGCCGATGGCGCGCAGCTTGCCGTCGCGGTAGGCCTCTTCAAGCGCCCGCCATGCCCCGTAGTGGTCGGCGAACGGCTGGTGCAGCAGCATCAGGTCGTGTAGTCGGTGCCGAGCTTGTCCAACGAGCGTTCGATGGAAGCCTTGGTGTTTTCGTAGCCGTAATGCTCCACCCATACCTTCGAGGTGATGAACAGGTCCTTGCGGTCGATGCCGCTGCGGCGCACGCCTTCCCCGACGCCTTCCTCGTTCATGTAGGACTGTGCGGTGTCGATATGGCGGTAGCCGGTTTCGATGGCGTCGCATACGGCCTGTGCGGTGGTCTCCGGCGGGATCTGGTATACACCGAATCCCAGCTGGGGGATTTCCACGCCGTTGGACAATGTCAGTGTTCGCATTTCATCTCCTTGTTGAATGCTTGTATGATATTCGTTGATGCTATAAACCGGTAGTTGATACCGGTCAAGTTATTCTGACGGAAAAGTGTGTCGTGTCACCGTCGCCGACGCACATGCCGTTTGGACAGGCCGAAGGGGAACCATGTATCACTCGATGAAGGAAACATGCGAATCAGTGAACATGAGCTATGAGACGCTGAAGTTCTATTGCAAGAAGGGTCTGGTGCCGAACGTGCACCGCGACGCCAACAACCGCCGTGTGTTCAGCGATAAGAACATCGCCTGGATCAATAGCGTGAATTGCCTGCGCGCCTGCGGCATGAGCCTCGACGAGATGAAGGAGTACCTGGACCTGTGTCTGCAGGGGGACTCCACGATTCCCGTGCGCAAGGAGATCCTGGCCGCGCGGCGCAAGGCCTTGCTTGAGCAGATGGCGCAGATCCAGCGCAGCATCGATTACATCGACATGAAACAGGATTACTACGATGGCGTACTTGAAGGACGATATGCGTACTTCAGCAATCTGACCGACGATGACGGGCCGGCGAAGCCGCTGCCGGGGGAGCTGTCCCCCTTTGACGGGCCTGACATCCCCTCGGAGCGCATCCTGACCTCGACGGCCGTGTGACGGCGAATATGGAGCGCTGCGACAGGGGCGGTCCTCCGATTTGACCGGTAACGACTACCGGATTTTATGGTGATATCATCGGTCGAATGATGATGAAAGGATGACCGCCATGAAACGTTCCCTCACAAGCGCCATCAGCATACTGCTTCTCGCTGGCCTGACGGCATGCGGCGGCGGGGGGCAGCCGCAGGATACGAATGACGCGCCGGCCCCGGATTCCGGGGCGGCCGCCACGGACGATGCCGCACGCGGCGGCGACACGTTGGTCGTCTACTATTCCGCGCAGGGACATACCGAAAACGTGGCCGACGCCATCGTCGAAGCGACAGGGGCCGATGTCTTCGCCATCGAGCCCGCCGAGCCTTATACGGACGAGGACCTGAACTGGAACGACCCCGACAGCCGGATCTCGCGCGAGCATGATAATCCCGACGGGCGTGATGTTCCGCTGACGACTACGGAGGTTCCGAATTGGGACTCCTATACGACGGTGTTCCTCGGCTATCCGATTTGGTGGGGCGTGGAGGCCTGGCCGGTCGACTCATTCGTCAAGGCCAATGACTTCACCGGCAAGACGGTGATCCCGTTCTGCACCTCGTTAAGCTCGGGCCTGGGCGACAGCGCGACGAACCTGGAGGAGCTCGCCGGAACCGGCGATTGGCAGGAGGGGCAGCGCTTCAGCTCTTCCGCGTCCGACGATGATGTCCGTGACTGGATCGAATCGCTGAATCTGTAGTCCGAACCCGCACGGGCGGAGACATATGCGAATGGGGGTGGGAACGTCCAGTACGTTCCCACCCCCATTTCGTTCAGTTTCGGACGCCGGCGCCGCCGACGTCGACGGTGCCGGCGCGCCTTCGGGCTACAGCACTTCGACGGAGATGATGCCTGCCGGCTCCATCGGTCGGTCGGAACGGTCGGTCGGCAACGCTTCCAGCTTGTCGACCACGGCCTTGGACTCGTCGTCCGCGACCTCGCCGAAAATCGTATGATGGCCGTTGAGCCATCCCGTCGGCACGGTTGTGATGAAGAACTGGGATCCGTTGGTGCCGTGAATCCTGCCGTCGATGCCGCGGCGCAGGCCGGCGTTCGCCATGGCGAGCAGATACGGGCGGTCGAAGGTCAGTTCGGGAACGATCTCGTCGTCGAAATCATAGCCCGGGCCGCCGGTGCCGGTGCCCAGCGGGCAACCACCCTGGATCATGAAGTCCTTGATGATGCGGTGGAAGGTCAAACCGTCATAGAACGGTTCGTGGGACGGCTGGCCGGTCATCGGATCGGTCCATTCCTTGTCGCCCGTGGCCAGGCCAAGGAAGTTCTTCACGGTCACCGGGGCCTGCTCGTCGAACAGGTCGATCTTGATGTCGCCTTCGGAAGTATGCATGATAACTGTGGTCATGACGTCCGATTTTCCCACAGGCGCGGGACCACGCGCGGATGCCGGGCCTTCGCGGCGCCGGTTTCGGCAAGCGTGCATGGTGATGGTCGTCGTGATGCGGGCTCCATATGTTCGCAACCGCGCCGCCGGACCGTCCGGTGGCGCGGTTGCGGAACGGCATGGGCATCCGCCGACATCGGAACAAGCAGAGAGGAAGGGATGTCATGGATTATCTGGTGCTTGTCGGCATCGGCGCCCCGTTCGTCCTGGCATACGGGGCGGATCCTGCGGCCGTCGGCCGCAGCGCGTTGACCGTCGAGAAGGTCGCCATCAAAATCTGGCCGAAGCCCGGATTCCCGACAACGACGGCGAACAGCCGTTGGATACGCCGCTTCGTCAGGACGGCGACGTCGCGTATTTCGCCTCCGTCCCGGTCAAGGCGATGGTGGCGAACGTGCGCGGGCATGGTCTGCCGGCTTCCGTGTCGTATACCGCAGGCACGTTCGTATGCAACAGCATCATGTACCACCTGCTGTATCTGATCGACCGCAGATTCCCCGGCATCCGCGGCGGATTCATGCATGTGCCGTACGCCACGGGCCAGGTCGTCGACAAGCCGGAAGGCACGCCGTCCATGTCGCTGGCGGATATCGCGAAGTCGTTGGAATACGCGATCGAAGCGGCCGTGCGCGGCGACGTCGATCCGGACACGGCGATGGGGCGGACGCGCTGAACCATATCGGCGTCCGGCTGGCGTGACGGGGAATCGCCTTCGGCGTGGGCGCCGCCAACTGATCCTTACGGGCACAGGCTTTTCCATCCTTGCGCCTGCTTTTCTTTGACGCTTTTGACCGCAGTCTTCGGCGTGTTGCGGTCAAAAGCGTCAAAGGGCCGGCCGCAGCTGTGACGACAGCCACGGCGGCGGGTGAGAGGCCGCAGGGGAGGGGCGGCTTAAGCCCTTACAGCACGTTGAAATGCCTGAGGGCGTTCAGGATGCCGTCATGGTCGACGTCGTCGGTGATGTAGTCGGCCGCGGCCTTCGCCGGTTCGGTGGCGTTGCCCATGGCCACGCCGATGCCGGCGAAGGCGAGCATATCCGCATCGTTGCCGCCGTCACCGAAGGCGATGACCTGATCGGCGGTCCAACCGTAACGCTTCATGAAACGCTTGATGCCCTCCGGCTTGCCGCCGTCTGCGGGAATCAGATCGGTGAAGTCGGGATGCCAGCGCACTCCCTTGACGTTCTTGCACAACGCGACGATCCGCGCTTCGACCTCCGGCGTCACATAGGGGCTGATCTGGAAGAACTCGTGGTCGTCGAGACGTTCGCGCGGATCGTCGATCTCCACCTTCGGGGCGGTTTTGCCCAGCTTCTTCCAGGTGTCGCGCAGACCCTCATCCACATGATTGAAGTACACGTGATCCTCTTCGCAGAAGTTCACCACGACATCCGGATGGTCGTCGCACCAGTCGAGCAGCGTGCGCACATCCTCCTTGAGCATGGCATGCTCTTCGAAATAGCCGCCGTCGTCGAAGCAGCATTGGCCGTTCAATCCGACGACGCCGTCGAAATGCACGGGAATGGTGTCCAATACCACGCCCATGTATTTCGGGGCGCGTCCGGTGCAGATGAACACCTTGACGCCTTCGGCCTGCAGCTGATGCAAGGCGTCGACGGTGGACTGGGGGACGGCATGCGTGGTGAAGCTGGTCAGCGTGCCGTCGATGTCGAAAAACGCGGCCTTGATGTCCGGCGTGGCCGCAGTCCGCGCGGCCGTTGATGACGTGGTCATGGGTGTAGTCATATCGCCACTATAACGCCACGGCCGGCCGGCGCGACCACGGTCGGGCCGCATCCTTTCGATGGCGCGGGCGATACGGAAGGCGATGTTGATCGCAGGCTATAAGCAACGTCGATAATCAAACGCCCGTCCGGGCTGGATATTGCCGATCCGTTCCCGTATCGTGGTGCAGGCGCCGCCGGCGCAGCAACATTGCGCTTGTCACACGACGATGGCAGGAGAGCCGACATCATGGAAAAGCCTAATCCGAAACTGTTCGATTACGATCTGGAACCGGTGCGCGTCAACCATACCGCACGCAACATCGTCATCGCGGTCATGGCCATGGCGCTCGTCGCCGCTTCCATCATCGGACTGCGACTGCTGCCGGACGCGGATGCGGCCGTAAAAGGCAGCGCGGCGAATCCGGTGAAAATCGGCGTCGTCGGGGCGACCGACCCGCATTGGGTGGAGTTCAAGAAGATCGCCGAAAACAACGGCATCCATGTCGACATCATCGATTTTCAGGATTACACGTCCGAAAACCCGGCCGTCGCGACCGGCGAGCTGGACCTCAACCAATTCCAGCATCTGCTCTACCTTGCGGACTACAACGTGAAAAACGACCAGGATCTGCAGCCGATCGGAGCGACCGCCATCTATCCGATGGGCGTATACAGCGAACAATACGGCGACATCGGCTCGATCGAATACGGGCGGACCGTCGCCATCCCCAACGATGAAACCAATCAGGCGCGCGCCATCGGCGTGCTCAACGCCGCAGGACTGGTTACGATGAAGGACGAATGGACGCCTTTCGTCACCCCGCAGGATATCGACGAAGCGGCGTCGAAGGTCAAAGTGGTGGCGCTGAAGGCGGAACAGGTCGCCAACGCCTTGAAGGATCCCCAAATCGCGGCGGGCGTCATCAACAACGACTACATCGCGGATGCCGGCATCGATCCCGATGACGCCATATACAAGGACGACGCCGAATCCGAAGAGGCGAGGCCGTACATCAATGTTTTCGTCACACGCAAGGCGGATGCCGACAACGACCTGTACCGGCGGCTGGTATCCCTGTATCAGACGCAGCCGGTGCTGGACAAATTGCAGGAGCAATTCGCCGGCACCGCCGTGCTCGCGACAGATTTCACCGCAGGCCAGCTGCAGGATTACCTGTCGGACATCGAAGGCGGCATGCGCGAATGAAACAGGCGCGCTTCGCGACCTTCGAAGCGGCCGACGCCGCGAACGCGCGCGACGGCTTTCCGATAACCGGTTTCCGGAACGATCCTCACAGCAGCCAGAACGAACGGACAACATGACAGACAACAATCCCATCATCGTCTTCGACCATGTCAGCAAACAATATCGGAAGAACAGGCGCGGCGGCGGGCCGGCATATGCCGTCGACGACGTGAGCCTCACGATCGACGAAGGCGAGATCTTCGGCATCATCGGCCACTCCGGCGCCGGCAAATCCACGCTGGTGCGCATGATCAACGCGCTCGAGAGGCCCACGTCGGGCAGCGTGCGCGTGCTCGGCACCGAAGTGAGCTCGTTGGGCGAAGCGAAACTGCGCCCCATCCGACGCGATATCGGCATGATCTTCCAGCAGTTCAACCTGTTCTCCTCCAAAACCGTGGCGCAGAACGTCGCCTATCCGATGCGGCTCGACCATTGGCGCAAGGACTTCCAGGAGCGGCGTGTCGGCGAACTGCTCGACTTCGTGGGGCTGCGCGACCACGCCGACAAATACCCCAGCCAGCTTTCCGGCGGGCAGAAGCAACGTGTCGGCATCGCCCGCGCGCTCGCGACCAGTCCGAAGATCCTGCTTGCCGACGAGGCGACCAGCGCGCTCGACCCGCAGACCACCACGGAGATCCTGACCCTGCTGCAGCAGGTGAACCGGCATTTCGGCGTCACCATCGTGCTGATCACGCATCAGATGGAGGTCGTGCAGCGGTTCGCCGATCGCATCGCCGTCATGAGCGACGGCCGCGTCATCGAAACGGGCGACGCGTACGACGTGTTCGCGGCGCCCCGGCATGAGGTGACGAAGCGTTTCGTCGGCGCCGCCCTGCACGGCGTGCCGGAGGAGGAGCGCGTCGAAACCTTGCATGAGCAGTGGAAGGGGCGCATCGTGACCGTGCTGGTGCGCCAGCAGGCCATCGGGGGAGCCGGCGACGGCGAAAACGGCGGCGCGCGGGCCGCCGGCTCCCACGTCATCGGCACTTCGGGGCAGAACATTTCCGAACTGATCGCCAAGCACCATATCGCCAGCAGCCTGCTGTACGGCGGCATCGACACCGTCAAAGGCTCCGCGGTCGGCGCGATCACCTACGAATTCCCCGGTCCGAAGCCGCAGGTGGACGCATTCCTGCGCGAACTCGCCGAACACAGCGACATCGTCGATTTCGGAACGGCGGACGAACCGGTGCCGTATATGCAGGCGGTGGCGAACGCCGCCGTGGCGGCCGGCGCCGATACCACGGAAGACGATACGACGGGCGACGCCGATACAGGCGTCGAATTAAATTAGGACGGGATAGACGGGAACGACAATGACGACGACGATTACTTTGGCCGCCGCCGCTGCCGGCGGCGCGGCTCAGGCGTTGACGCTGCAAGGCGATTGGACCGTGCTCGGCCCGCTGCTGGTCGAATCGGTCGGGCAGACGCTGCGTATGGTGGCGACCACACTGCTGGTGGGCGGCGTGCTGGGACTCGTTCTCGGCATCGTCCTGTACGGCACACGCCCCGGCAACCTCTTCGCCAACGCGGTGGTCTACCGTATTCTCGACGTGCTGATCAACATCATCCGCCCGGTGCCGTTCATCATTTTCCTCGCCGCGATGCAGCCGGTGACCATCGCCGTGACCGGCACGTCCATCGGCACCACCGCCGCGATCTTCCCGATGAGCCTGATGTGCACGGTCGCCACCGCACGACTGGTCGAACAGAATCTGGTGCCGGTCGACCCCGGCATGATCGAAGCGGCACGCGCGATGGGCGCCTCGCGCCTGACGATCATCCGCACCGTGCTGATCCCCGAAGCGTTGGGCTCGCTGATCCTCGCCTACGCGTTCCTGTTCGTCGGTGTGCTCGACATGTCGGCGATGGCCGGCTACATCGGCGGCGGCGGATTGGGCAATTTCGCCATCGCCTACGGTTATCAGAAGTTCGATCCCGTCGTGACATGGGCGGCCGTGGCCATCATGATCGTGCTCGTGCAGGCGGTGCAGGCGCTCGCCAATGTGATCGCCGCACGTCTGCCGCATCGCTGAACCCATCGCGCCGGCGACCCGGCGTGCCGGTGAAGCCGACACGGCGGTCAATCCGATACCCCCGCAAAGCCGGATGCGTTGGCCGATGCGAATCGGTGCTAGATTGAAGCCATGACTCAGATTCGTTTCGCACTCGCACAAATCGATACCTGCGTCGGCGCGCTTGACGCGAATGCCGACAAGGTCATGCGCTTCTCGCATGCCGCCGCCGAAGACGGCGCCCAGGTCGTCATCTTCCCGGAAATGACGCTGACCGGTTATCCGATCGAAGACCTGGCTCTGCGCGGCACATTCCGCAAGGCCGCATGGCGGAAGTCCGACGACTTGGCCGCGCAGCTCGCCGACGAAGGGCTCGGCGGCCTGTACGTGCTGGTCGGCACCATCGGCACCGATCGTGCCGACGGGCGCCCGCGCAACCGACTGGTCGTACTGCACGAGGGCGTGGTCCGGTCCGGCTACGACAAGCATTTCCTGCCCAATTACGGTGTGTTCGACGAATTCCGCATCTTCTCCTCCGGCGATCGCCCGATGATCCTCGACGTGGACGGCGTGCGTGTCGGCGTGGCGATCTGCGAGGACATCTGGCAGGACGGCGGCCCGGTCGCCGAACTCGCCGATAGAGGCATCGACGTGTTGGCCACGATGAACGGCTCGCCGTATGAGGAGGGCAAAACCGGCGTGCGCCGGGAGCTCGCCGTGCGTCGCGCCGCCGAAGTGGACGCGCCGCTGATCTATGTCAATCAGGTCGGCGGCCAGGACGATCTGGTCTTCGACGGCGGCAGCTTCGTCGTCGACCGTGACGGCACATTGCTGGAACGCTCGCCGATGTTCATGGAATCGTTGGAATACTTCGACTTCGACACGACCGCCCCGTCGCAGCGGGTCGGGCATGTCGAGCCGGAGCTGGATCCGGACGAGGAGGTGTACACCGCCTGCGTGCTCGGCCTGAAGGACTACATGGCCAAGAACCGTTTCCGCGGCGTATGCCTCGGCCTGTCCGGCGGGATCGATTCCGCGCTTGTCGCGGCGATGGCGGCCGACGCCTGCGGCGGCGGGAACGTGTACGGCATTTCGATGCCGAGCATGTATTCGTCGGACGGGTCGAAGGACGACGCCGCCGACCTGGCCGCCAACATCGGCGCCCACTATGATGTGCAGCCGATCGAGCCGTTGTTCGCGGCCTTCCAGGATCAGCTGACGCTGGACGGCGTGGCCGCGGAGAATCTGCAGGCGCGCATTCGCGGCGTGATCGTGATGGCCTATTCGAATTCGAAGGGCCTGCTGGCAGTCGCCACCGGCAACAAGTCGGAGCTGGCCTGCGGCTATTCGACGATCTACGGCGACGCCGTCGGCGGCTATGCGCCGATCAAGGACCTGTTGAAGACCCGCGTGTGGGAGCTGTCGCGCTGGCGCAACCGCGCCGCCGCCGCCGGCATGGGCATCGGCGGATTGCATATCGTCGGCAATGAGCGGGGCGGCACCGGCATTCCGCTGCCCGACGGCGTGATGATTCCCGTCAATTCGATCGAAAAAGCGCCGAGCGCGGAATTGCGCCCCGGACAGAAGGATTCGGATTCGCTGCCGGAATACGGGCTTCTTGACAAGGTGTTGGCGGCGTACATCGAGCATGCGCATGGGCGCGCCGACTTGCTGGCCGACGGTTTCGACGAGCAGACGGTGGACACGGTGATGCGTCTGGTGGACCGTGCGGAATGGAAGCGCCGCCAGTATCCTTTGGGGCCGAAGGTCACGGCGTTGGCGTTCGGCCGGGATCGCCGTCTGCCGGTGACGAACAGCTTCCGGGAATAGCGGATTGGACGATGCCGCCGATGACGCGCTGACGCCATAACGATGCGTGGCGGGCGCGGCTTGAAAACGCGTATGGAATGCCGTGTGATGAAGGTCACACGGCATTCCAGCTTGTTGTCAGAAAACCACGTCTACAATCGGAAACCAACGACGACGTAACGATGCGTCGGGAAAACACCGATAAGGAGTGGACAATGGCAGCAGTTGATGCAACCGCGGTCTCTCAGGAAGAGCTGAACGCTCAGGCTTGGGACGGCTTCATCGAAGGCGACTGGCAGAAGGACATTGATGTCCGTGACTTCATCCAGAAGAACTACACCCCGTATGAGGGCGACGAGTCCTTCCTCGCCAACGCTACCGACAAGACCAAGCACCTGTGGCAGTATCTGGACGACAACTATCTGGCCGTGGAACGCAAGCAGCGCGTCTACGATGTGGACACCCACACCCCGGCCGGCATCGACGCCTTCCCGGCCGGCTACATCGACTCCGCCGACGTCGACAACGTGATCGTCGGCCTGCAGACCGATGTTCCGTGCAAGCGCGCCATGATGCCGAACGGCGGCTGGCGTATGGTCGAACAGGCCATCAAGGAAGCCGGCAAGGAGCCGGATCCGGAAATCAAGAAGATCTTCACCAAGTACCGCAAGACCCACAACGACGGCGTCTTCGGCGTGTACACCAAGCGCATCAAGGTCGCCCGTCATAACAAGATCCTCACCGGTCTGCCGGATGCCTACGGCCGTGGCCGCATCATCGGCGATTACCGTCGTGTCGCCCTGTACGGCGTGAACGCCCTGATCAAGTTCAAGCAGCGCGACAAGGATTCCGTCCCGTACCGCAACGACTTCACCGAGCCGGAGATCGAGCACTGGATCCGCTTCCGTGAAGAGCATGACGAGCAGATCAAGGCCCTGAAGCAGCTGATCAACCTCGGCAACGAATATGGCCTGGATCTGTCCCGCCCGGCGCGGACCGCCCAGGAAGCCGTGCAGTGGACCTACATGGGCTACCTCGCTTCCATCAAGAGCCAGGATGGCGCCGCAATGTCCTTCGGTCGCGTGTCCACCTTCTTCGACATCTTCTTCGAGCGTGACCTCAAGGCCGGCAAGATCACCGAAACCGACGCCCAGGAGATCATCGACAACCTGGTCATGAAGCTGCGCATCGTCCGCTTCCTGCGCACCCAGGACTACGACGCGATCTTCTCCGGCGACCCGTACTGGGCGACCTGGTCCGACGCCGGCTTCGGCGACGACGGCCGCACCCTGGTCACCAAGACCTCCTTCCGTCTGCTCAACACCCTGACCCTCGAGCACCTCGGACCCGGCCCGGAGCCGAACATCACCATCTTCTGGGATCCGAAGCTGCCGGAAGGCTACAAGCGCTTCTGCGCCAAGATCTCCATCGACACCTCGGCCATCCAGTACGAGTCCGATAAGGAGATCCGCTCCCACTGGGGCGACGACGCCGCCATCGCATGCTGCGTCTCCCCGATGCGCGTGGGCAAGCAGATGCAGTTCTTCGCCGCTCGCGTGAACTCCGCCAAGGCCCTGCTGTACGCCATCAACGGCGGCCGTGACGAAATGACCGGCATGCAGGTCATCGATAAGGGCGTCATCGAGCCGGTCGCTCCGGAAGCCGACGGCTCCCTGGACTACGAGAAGGTCAAGAACAACTACGAGAAGGCCCTCGAATGGCTGTCCGAGACCTATGTGCAGGCTCTGAACATCATCCACTACATGCACGATAAGTATGCATACGAGTCCATCGAGATGGCCCTGCACGACAAGGAAGTGTACCGCACCCTCGGTTGCGGCATGTCCGGCCTGTCCATCGCAGCCGACTCGCTGTCCGCATGCAAGTACGCCAAGGTCTATCCGATCTACAACAAGGATGCCAAGGATATGCCGGGCCACGAGTACGAGTACGTCGAGGGCGCCGATGACGATCTGGTCGTCGGCTACCGCACCGAAGGCGAATTCCCGCTGTACGGCAACGACGACGACCGCGCCGACGACATCGCCAAGTGGGTCGTATCCACCGTCATGGGCCAGGTCAAGCGTCTGCCGGTCTACCGCGGCGCCGTTCCGACCCAGTCCATCCTGACCATCACCTCCAACGTCGAGTACGGCAAGAACACCGGTTCCTTCCCGTCCGGCCATCAGAAGGGCACCCCGTACGCTCCGGGCGCGAACCCGGAGAACGGCATGGATTCCCACGGCATGCTGCCGTCCATGTTCTCCGTCGGCAAGATCGACTACAACGACGCCCTGGACGGCATCTCGCTGACCAACACCATCACCCCTGATGGCCTGGGCCGCGACGAGGACGAGCGTATCGGCAACCTGGTCGGCATCCTGGACGCCGGCAACGGCCATGGCCTGTATCACGCCAACATCAACGTGCTGCGCAAGGAACAGCTCGAAGACGCCGTCGAGCATCCGGAAAAGTACCCGCACCTGACCGTGCGCGTCTCCGGCTACGCGGTGAACTTCGTCAAGCTCACCAAGGAGCAGCAGCTCGACGTGATCTCCCGCACCTTCCATCAGGGCGCTGTCTGCGACTGACCGGAAGCCCGAAACGTCGAACACCGCCGTTGACAACGGCATGACGGCGTAGGCGACATGAACGAGGCGAAAACCCGATGAAGGTTTTCGCCTCGTTTCCTTTATGACGATGCCGTGCCCGCTCGCATCCGTCCGCGTGCATCTTCCTGCTCGGTTCCCCGCGGCCTTACGGCGAAGGCCCCTCACCGGTAAGGCAAATCACAGTTTTGACGGGCGAGTCCCGGCGCGGGCTTCCGCAGGTTTTGCTATGGTCGAATGCAGTTACATCACAAGAGCAGTTCGCTTCAAGGAGGACGACGATGTCTGAGATCCGGCAATTCCGCACGACGACACCCCACATGCTCAAAGCGTCCAAGGAATACGCCAGCCAGACGCTGATGG
Source organism: Bifidobacterium sp. LH_449 (assembly GCF_056356755.1). NCBI lineage: Bacteria > Bacillati > Actinomycetota > Actinomycetes > Bifidobacteriales > Bifidobacteriaceae > Bifidobacterium > Bifidobacterium sp. LH_449. The sequence continues at coordinate 151,710 of NZ_JBKEUV010000001.1, read as the reverse complement.
GCGGCCTGTCCGGTTTCGAATCCCCGATCGGCCTTGACCGCCGCGACCGCATCAACGCGCTCAAGACGGGCGATATCGGCTTCGTCCATTCGTGGGATATCAACACCTCCGTCGACGGCCCCGGCACGCGCATGACCGTCTTCATGAGCGGCTGCCCGCTGCGCTGCCAGTACTGCCAGAATCCCGACACCTGGAAAATGCGCGACGGCCAGCCCGTCTACCTGCAGGCGATGATCGACAAGGTCGCACGCTACGCCGACCTGTTCAAGGCAACCAAAGGCGGCATCACGTTCTCGGGAGGCGAATCCATGATGCAGCCGGCCTTCGTGTCGCGCGTATTCCGCGCCGCCAAGGAGATGGGCGTGCACACGTGCCTGGACACTTCCGGGTTCCTGAACAAGAACTACACGGATGAGATGATCGAAGACATCGACCTGTGTCTGCTCGACGTCAAATCCGGCGACGAACAGACCTATGCGAAGGTGACGGGCGGCGTGCTGGCGCCGACCATCGAATTCGGCCAGCGCCTGGCGAAGGCCGGCAAGAAGATCTGGGTGCGTTTCGTGCTGGTGCCCGGCCTGACCAGCTCCGAGGAGAATGTGGAGAACGTCGCGAAGATCTGCGAGACCTTCGGCGACGCCGTCGAGCATGTCGATGTTCTGGGATTCCACCAGCTCGGTCGTCCGAAGTGGCACGAGCTGCGCATCCCGTACCCGCTGGAGGACCAGAAGGGCCCGTCCGCCGAAATGCGCAAGCGCGTGAAGGAACAGTTCGAATCGCACGGCTTCGTCGTGTACTGACGCACGTCGTACGGCGGATATCGCATGCGAAACTTCTTCCACGTATATGTCCGATATGTGGAAGAAGTTTGCGTTATATCGGCGGTCCGCGCGTGTACTACCGTAAAAAACGCGACGCTGCCTTAGCCTTGGAGCATGGCGGATATATTTGTATTTCCGGCAAAGAGGCCGGGGGACGAACATGTCCGGGCCACAGCGTCGTTGGCTCCGGACCCAATGTTCGAACGCCCTGACGGCCTGCCGGATGAGTTCTGGAATGCCGTATGCTCGGTGCATCGGATGCCTCATATTCGAGGCGTCTCCTATCAGGAGATACCTGCACCTGTGTCGGGCGCGGACCATGGCATCTCCGTTGCGTTGGACGTCGCCCAGGATTCGGATGAGCCGCGCTACGCGGCATCCGGCTGGATGACCGTGCTGTATGCCGCCGACGGGCGTTTCCGGGGAGGGCGTCGCTGGCGTTGCATGGCATTCGCGTCGATTCCGAAAAACGATGATGACGGCCGCTTCCTGACTCCCTCGACATGCTGGAGGAAAATGCTCGAATACGTCGAAGGCGTGTGCGAAGGGGAGCCGGCGGGAACGGTGACGCTTACCAGGAATACGCCGTTCGGGGATTTTTCGGCCAGTGCGCATGAGGGCTGCGAGATTCGTGTGTCGTGGACCCCGTTAAACTATGCCGAGGAAGATGAAGAGGAATGCGATGCCGGAGCCCAGGTGGCCGCATGGGCGTCCTTCCTGAAATCCACGGTGAATCACGAGGAGGATCATCCCGTTGAATGCTGAGCCCAGGCTGCTGGCGGAACCGCACGAAGGCGTACCCGACGTCATCGATTCAATGTCGGAATTTCATGCGTACTGCGAGGCGCTGGCATCTGGGCGAGGGGCGCTGGCGGCCGATGCGGAACGGGCGTCCGGCTTCCGGTACGGCCATGAGGATTGGTTGGTGCAATTCAAGCGCGAAGGCGCGGGCATCGCACTGATCGACCCGCAGGCGCTGGCGATGCGGGGCGTTGACTGGAATGAATTCAACGATGCCGTGGGCGACGCCACATGGATTCTGCATGATGCGATGCAGGACCTTCCCGGTTTTCATGATTTGGGGCTGAGGCCGCGCCGTCTATTCGATACGGAAGTCGCCGCGCGACTGCTCGGCCTGCACCGTTTCGGACTTGCGGCGGTGACCGAGCATTTCCTTGGCGTGACCTTGGCCAAAGAGCATTCCGCGGCCGACTGGTCGTATCGTCCGCTTCCGCGTGATTGGCGCAACTACGCGGCCTTGGACGTGGAACTGCTCGCCGAGCTTGAAGAGCGCATGGCCGCCGAGCTCAAGGCCCAGGGCAAGGACGGATGGGCCGAAGAGGAATTTGCCTACGTGCTGTCGGAAGGATTGCAGCCGCGTAAGGAGCATCCCGTGCCATGGATGCGCATCTCCCGCATCAACACGATCAGCAAGGACCCTCGGGCGTTGGCCGTCGCCAAAGCCTTATGGGAGAAACGCGAAGAGCTCGCCAAGGCCAACGACATCGCGCCAAGCCTGCTGCTTGCCGATTCCTCGATCATCGAAGCGGCGCGGATCCGCCCGCGCAACGCCCGCGAATTCCGCATGGTGCGCTCCCTGAACGAACGCGTGCGCATCCATACCGGCGGCGCGCAGGACAAAATGTTCGAACGGTATGCGCCGATCCAACGCTCCATCAAGCCACGCGTATGGAAGGACACGATTCAGGAGGCGCTGGCCCTGCCTCGCGGCAAATGGCCGATGCCGCAGGGCGGCGCGCAGGACGGCCAGGGCAATGCGCCGCGTTCGATGAAACAATGGCAGCGCCATCCCGACCGGTACGAGCGTCTTGAGAAGGTTCGCGGCGTCGTCAACCAGATCGCGCAGGATACGAGAACGCCTGCGGACGTGATCATCAAACCGCAGTATCTGCGTAATCTGTGCTGGTCGGACGATCCCGGCCGTGAGGATGTGGCGCAATATCTGAAGGAGCAGGGCGCGCGCGACTGGCAGGTCTCGTTGGTCGCCGCGTCCGTAAGTCGCGCTATCATGTAGAGGTTGCCTAACGGCAGATAAGTTGAAGAACCGTATTTTTCAGGAGCGCAAGCGTGAAAATCAGCGTCAGGAACCTCGAGCCGACCAAGGTGAAGCTCACCGTCACCGTCGAACCGGAAGAGTTGAACCCGTATCTCGACGAGGCCCGCAAGGAAATCGCCAAGCAGGTCAACATCCCCGGTTTCCGTAAGGGTCATGTGCCCGGCAAGATCATCGACCAGCGCATCGGCTTCGCGGCCGTCGCCGGCGAAGCGGTGAACAACGCCGTCCCGGAGCTGTATTCCAAGGCCATCGAAGAGAAGAGCATCCGTCCGATGGCTCAGCCGGAGCTGGACGTTCAGGAAGTGCCGCAGTCCGCCAAGGACGAGACCAAGCTGAAGTTCACCGCCACCGTCGAACGCCGTCCGGACTTCGAACTGCCGGAGGTCGAAGGCATGGAGATCGAAGTCGCCAAGGCCGAAGTCACCGACGAAGATGTGAACAAGCGCCTCGAATCCCTGCGTCAGCGTTTCGGCACCCTGGTCGGCGTGGACCGCCCGGCCGCCAAGGGTGATTTCGCCAACATCGACCTGACCGCCGAAATCGACGGCGAAACCGTCGATTCCCAGGAAGGCGTGAGCTACGAACTCGGCTCCGCCACCATGCTTGACGGCATGGATGAGGCCCTCGAAGGCCTGTCCGCCGGCGAGGAGACCTCCTTCGAAGGCACTCTGGAAGCCGGCGACCACGCTGGCGAAAAGGCCCTGATCAAGGTCAAGGTCAACTCCGTCAAGGCCGAAGAGCTGCCGGAGCTGGACGATGACTTCGCTCAGGACGCTTCCGAATTCGACACGCTCGACGAGCTGAAGGAAGACATCCGCAAGGCTTGCGGCCGCGACGCCGAAGGCCGTCAGGCCACCGACGCCCGCGACGCGTTCATCGCCAAGCTGCAGGAAGGCCTGGAGATCCCGGTTCCGAAGGGCGTCAAGGCCGAAATGGTCGAACAGCAGCTCAAGAACGTGACCGCCGATCCGGCCAACGCCACCGACGAGCAGAAGAGCGAAGCCGAGCAGACCGTCGAAAAGGAACTGCGCGACCAGATGGTGCTCGACGCTCTGGCCGAGAAGATGGACGTCAAGGTCTCCCAGGCCGACGTGTTCAACTTCCTCGCCTCCATCGCCCAGCAGTACGGCATGGACCCGAACGCCTTCATCCAGGCCATCATGCGCAACGGCCAGCTCGGTTCCGCCGTGCAGGAAGTCGGCCGCTCCAAGGGCCTGCTCGCCGGCATGCGCGCCGTCGTGTTCAGGTCCGAAGGCGAGACCCTCGACCTGAGCGCGTTCCTCGGTGAGGAAGCCGAATCCGAAGAAGCCGAAAGCATGGAAGCCGCTGCCGCCGCCGCTGCCGTGGCCGACGAGCTGTCCGAGGAGGCTCCCGCTGAGGACGCCGAGTAAGCATAACGCTTTTCGTTTAGCGTAACCTCATGATCAAAGGCTTGGAATCATCCGATTCCAAGCCTTTTTTGATCGGGCGGGGAATCGTCGGCGTGAAAACACTCGGGAAACACGCAGCCTGCATGTATGAAGGGCTGTAGGGGAGGGAAACGCGATATGCATCGGGAAACAGGCTGGCGACGCCTGGCATGGCTTGCCGCGGCGACGCTGATTCTTGGCATGCTCATCGGCGTCGGAGCGGGATTGCTGACCCTGCTGCTGTACGGTGTGGAACACGTGATGCTCGGCTACGTCGAAAGCGCAAGCCTTCCGGGCCCGTTCCACGTGCCGGCGATCCGCCGCGTGGCATCGGTGACCTTGGGCCTGTCCATCGCCGGCGCCAGCTGGTATCTGCTGCGTGCGAAAACCGTGAAAGTGCCGTCGGTCGAACAGGCGGTCGACGGCGAACGCATGCCGGTCTGGCAGACGGTCACGCATGTGCTGCTGCAGATCTTCATCGTCGGATCCGGCGCATCCATCGGACGTGAGGTCGCGCCGCGCGAACTCGGCGCAATGCTGGCGCAGCGTTTCTGCGATCTGTTCCGCATCGGCCGACGAGCGGGCCTGACCGTCGTCGATCGTCGCATGATCGTGGCCGTCGCCGCAGGTGCAGGCCTTGGAGGCGTCTACAATGCGCCGCTTGCCGGCATGTTCTTCGCCATCGAAATACTGCTGGCCGACATCACGCTGGGGAAGGCCGCGTTCGCGCTCGGCATGTCGGAGGTCGCGGCATGCGTGGCCACCGCCGTCAAAGGACGCCACATGTTTTACGACATCACGGCAATGCAAACCGATTCGACGATCACGCTGATGATATTCGCCATCATCGCCGGCGTCTTCTGCGGCATCGCGGGCGCGCTGTTCCGCAAAGGCTCGCAATGGGCCGGCGCACACAAGGCGAAAGGCGCGGCGTTATTGTGGATGATGCCGCTGGCGGGCCTGCTGACGGGCCTGATCGCGATTGCCGCGCCGCAGGTGATGGGGAACGGCCGCGCCGCCGCACAGCTGGGACTCAGCACGGGCCGGTACGAAACGTCATCGCCGTGGGCCTTGCTCAATATCGATTCCGACGTCGGAGTGCCGCTGATGCTTGCGATCCTCGTATTGACATTCGCGGCGAAGGCTGCGGCCACGTTGATGACGATGCGCGCGGGCGCGTCTGGCGGCGTGCTGCAGCCGGGCATCGCATTGGGCGCGACGTTGGGAGCGATACTGGGCATATTGTGGGCCGCGGCGTTTCCGAATGATTCCCTGACGTCCTGCGCGCTGATAGGCGCCGCCGCATTGCTGGCGGCCTCGCAGCAGGCGCCGTTGATGGCGATGTGCCTGGTGATGGAACTGACCGGCGCGCCGATAGGCTTCTTCGTGCCGGTCGGCATGGGCGTGGCCGTTTCGGCGCTGGTTTCGCGGACGGTATTGCCTGATGCGCGCGTGGGCTTTCCGGTACGCAGTGAGCGCAAACTGCGCGGGCCGGACCTTTCCGTCGCTTCAAACGGGTAAAGTAACCAACGTAACGTAATGTGAAAAGGAGACATGGTGGCAGATTTGCTGACATCCTCACCGCGCATGGGCGAGGGCGAGGCCCCGTCCATGGTGGACCCGATTTTCAATAGGCTCCTCAAAGACCGCATCATCTGGATGGGCGAGGAGGTCAAAGACGACATGGCCAACCGCATCTGCGCGCAGATGCTGATGCTGGCGGCCGAAGATCCGAAGAAGGACATCTGGCTGTACATCAATTCCCCGGGCGGCTCCATCACCGCCGGCATGGCCATCTACGATACGATGCAGCTCATCGAACCGGATGTGGCGACCGTGGGCCTGGGCATGTGCGCATCGATGGGTCAGTTCCTGCTGAGCTCCGGCACTCCGGGCAAGCGCTATCTGACCTCGCACGCCCGCGTGCTGATGCACCAGCCGTCCGGCGGCATCGGCGGCACCACCACCGACGTGCGCATCAACGCCGAACTGATCATGGACATGAAGCGTACGCTGGCCGAACTGACCGCACAACAGACCGGACACACTGTGGAGGAGATCTATCGCGACAACGAGTACGATCACTGGTTCACGGCAGACGAGGCGTTGGCCTACGGTTTCGTGGACAAGATCGTTTCCACGCCGGATACGATTCAGAACGAGAGCAGGGGGGAGTGACATGGCAAGCGAAGAAGCGAAGTTCGTAGCCCGCGCCGAACGTCTGGCCGGTCCGACGGGTGTCGTCGGCTTCATGCCGTCCGCCGCCCGTGAAGCCGCGTTCGCGCCGCAGGACCGTTATGTTCTGCCGCAGTTCGAGGAGAAGACCCCATACGGCTACAAACGTCAGGACCCGTACACCCGCCTGTTCGAAGACCGCATCATTTTCATGGGCGTCCAGGTGGACGACACTTCCGCCGACGACATCATGGCTCAGCTGCTCGTGCTGGAAAGCCAGGATCCGAACCGTGACGTCATGATGTACATCAATTCCCCGGGCGGCTCGATGACGGCCATGACCGCCATCTACGACACGATGCAGTACATCAAGCCGGACGTGCAGACCGTATGCCTGGGTCAGGCCGCATCCGCCGCGGCGATCCTGCTCGCCGCCGGCGCCAAAGGCAAGCGCCTGATGCTGCCGAACGCCCGCGTGCTGATCCACCAGCCCGCCATCGACCAGGGCTTCGGCAAGGCCACGGAAATCGAAATCCAGGCCAAGGAAATGCTGCGTATGCGCGAATGGCTGGAGAACACGCTGGCCAAGCATACCGGCCAAGACGTCGAGCGCATCCGCAAGGACATCGAAGTCGATACGTTCCTGACCGCTCCCGAAGCCAAGGAATACGGCATCGTGGACGAAGTGCTCGAGCATCGAGACTAAACGATGCCGCGGCATGCCGTCGTCTGAATACCCCTGGCGCATCGCGTCAGGGGTTATTGTTATATGACATGATTCTTTGAACCGAAAGGGGCATGATGGGACGCGTGGTGAGCTATGGCGACGACATGCCCATATGCACGTTCTGCAATAAGACGGAGCAGCAGGTCCGCAAGCTGGTCACCGGTTCGGGGGCCGCCATCTGCGATGAATGCATTGCGCTGTGCGTCGACATCATATCGGAAGAATATGCGAAGGACGCCAAGGACCAGGTGGCGCGATTGCCCAAGCCGATGCAGATCAACGAATATCTCGATCGTTTCATCGTCGGGCAGGATGCCGCCAAACGTACGCTGTCGGTCGCCGTATACAATCACTACAAGCGCGTCGGCATGGAGGCGCGCGAATCCGCGGATATCTTCAAGTCCAGGCAATTCGCGCGCTTGAACCTTTCCCGCGCGTCCGACCCGCTGGCGGATGTCGAAGTCGCCAAATCGAACATTCTGCTGCTCGGTCCCACCGGTGTGGGCAAAACATATCTGGCGCAGACGCTGGCCAAAGTGATGAACGTCCCCTTCGTCATCACCGATGCCACGACGCTGACGGAAGCGGGATATGTCGGCGACGACGTCGAAACCGTGTTGCAGCGCCTGCTGCAGGCCGCCGACGGTGACGTCGAACGTGCGCAACAAGGCATCGTCTACATTGACGAAATCGACAAGATCGCGCGTAAAAGCGGTGAAAACACATCAATCACCAGGGATGTGTCGGGCGAGGGCGTCCAACAGGCCCTGTTGAAGATCCTGGAAGGCACCGTCGCCTCCGTCACGAATGAAAGCGACCGCAAACACCGTGAGCAGGACAGCCTGCAAATCGATACGCGTGGAATCCTGTTCATCTGCGGCGGCGCCTTCGTCGGATTGACCGACATCATCGCACGTCGTTTGGGGGCTCGTGAAAGCGGTTTCGGCGCAGCCTGGCACGACCATGAAGTGCCGCATGAGGAATTGCTGGCGCAGGTCACCGCCGACGATCTGGTGGAATTCGGTTTATTGCCGGAATTCATCGGGCGTTTGCCTGTGGTCAGTGTGCTGCGCGAGCTGGAGGAAAAGGATCTGTCGGCGATTTTGACGAAACCGGAGAATTCGCTGATTCGCCAGTATCAGAAACTGCTCGCCATTGACGGCGTGGAATTGTCGTTCACGGATGATGCGGTCGCCGCGATCGCGCATACGTCGATCGAGCAGGGGACCGGCGCGCGCGGGCTGCGCTCGATCATCGAAAAGACGTTGGAGGAGACGATGTTCCGTCTGCCCAGCATGGACGATGTGTCGCAGGTGATCGTGGATGAGTCGGCGGTTCTGGGCATGGGCGCGCCGAAACTGCTGCGATCGGTGACCGAGGAAATACCTCGGCGGCGTCGCGCATAGGAATCTTTCAGTCCGCTGCAAAGGCTGAAGACATGCGGAGTCGGCGTATTCTCGTGGAGTCGTTATCGCGATCCTGCATTGTTTGGTGGCCGCGGCCGACGGTTGCCCGGCAAAGCGCGACACGCCGATTTGCGCTTCGGTGAGAATGGATGTATCTTATTCGAGTTGCCTGACGCGGGCAACATGCGCGAGTAGCCCAGCGGATTAGAGCAGCTGACTACGGATCAGCAGGTCGCAGGTTCGAATCCTGTCTCGCGCACCCGCCATTATGGCGCATACGGTTTCGGCCGTATCTTCATGATGGACTGCGCGAGTAGCCCAGCGGATTAGAGCAGCTGACTACGGATCAGCAGGTCGCAGGTTCGAATCCTGTCTCGCGCACTTCCCGCTCCTGTGGTTTCGCATTTGTCATTCCTATGGTCTTTTCATCTTTTTGCAATGTACTTTGTTTTCGTGTGTTTGCACGCAACGTTGTTTCATGATTATCCCATCACCCTCCTTCTGCGTTTTTTGCTCCTGCCTTTCCTCTTGACGCTTTTGACCGCCGGCTCCGGCGTGTTGCGGCCAAAACCGTCAGGAAGGGAACGGCGGTAAGGCATGTTGGCATGACCGACGTATCATATTCACGTTTTGTTTATCCGCACATATTCGATGAGGAGACTGAGGCAGTGTACGATTTCCAATCCTTCGTGGAACGCCGTGGCACGACGTCGGCCAAATGGCACATGATCGAAGACGAAATGGGACCGGGCAATGAGGATGTGGCCGCCCTGTCCGTGGCCGATATGGAATTCAAGCCGGCGCCGCAGATCGTCGACGCTCTGGTGTCGGCCGCACAGCACGACATCTTCGGCTACGATTACGCGCCTGAAGAATATTTCGATGCGCTGGTCTCCTGGATGCATCGTCGTCACGGCTTCGACATCAAGCCCGAATGGGTGACGCTGTCCGATGGCGTCATGCCGGCCATCAACACGGCGCTGCGTGCGGTCACCCACCCCGGCGACAAGGTCATCATTCAGGGACCGGTCTATTATCCGTTCAAAGCCGCAGCCGAACATAACGGTCTGACGATTCTGGACAACCAGCTGCTGACGGACGCTGACGGCCGTTATTCCATGGATTTCGACGATCTGGAGCAGAAGGCCTCCGATCCGCGATGCGCCGCGATCATGCTGTGCAATCCCCATAATCCCGTAGGCCGCGTGTGGACCGCCGACGAACTGCGCCGCCTTGGCGATATCTGCATCGATAACGGCGTGGTCGTTCTGGCCGACGAAATCCATGCCGATTTCTCCTATCCGGAGCATCCGGTGACGATGTTCGGCACGCTGGGCGAAAAGTACGCGAATCATTGCTACGAATTCACCGCCCCGACGAAAACCTTCAATCTGGCCGGCCTGCTGTGCTCCAATGTCGTCACCGCCAATCCCGAACTGAAGAAGGTCTTCGACATCGCCGCGGACAACATCGCAGGCCTGACCGTCAGCCACTTCGGTCTTGTGGCCTGCGAGGCCGCCTACAACAATGCGGAATCCTGGCTGGACGAATTGATGGATGTCCTGGCCGGCAACCTCGCCTTGCTGCGTGATTTCGTCGAAAAGACCCCGGGCATGCGGTTGGTGGAACCGGAAGGCACGTATCTGGCATGGGTGGATTGCCGAGGCCTCGGCTTCGCGACGGCGGACGAACTGCGTGATTTCATGCGCAACGAAGCCCGCGTCTACTTCGATGAAGGCATCATGTTCGGTGAATGCGGCGCGGGCTTCGAACGCGTGAATCTCGCCTGCCCGAAGGCGATGCTCGCCGAAGTGCTGGATCGCATCGGCAAGGCGTTGACGGCACGCTCCTGACGCAACGCGCGGACGATCGCCGATCGCCGGAGCCATCGGACGGACGTTTTCCGATTGCGCCCAAGCCGTTACGTTACAAACTGCGGGTACAATGAGAACCATGATATAGTCCGTCGCCGTAAAGGCGGCGGGCATATTTTTGCGAAAAAGCAATAGGGCGTAAGCCAGCAAGGCAGGGGAGCGTACATGGGCAGGAACAGGCGTGGAATTTGGGCGATGATACGTCATATTGCGGCATCGGACCGAATTTCCGGCCTTATCATGCTCGGTTTCGCATTGGCGGGCCTGATCCTCGCCAATCTGCCGGCGACCGCCCACCTTTTCGAAACGATCGCCGAAACGTATATCGGCATTCCGTACACGAACATCGATCTGCCGATCGGCCATTGGGCGCAGGACGGCCTGTTGACGGTGTTCTTCCTCACGGTGGGCCTTGACCTGAAGCAGGAGCTCACCACCGGTTCGCTGGCCAATCCCAAATCCGCGGCGGTGCCGATGCTGTGCGCGGTGGGCGGCATGCTGATGCCGCCCGTGCTGTTTCTCATCGTCACGATGCTGTTCGCCCATTTCGGTGCGGGTGGATTGGACAACATCGTCATCGCTTCGGGCGAGGTCATTCCGTTCACGGATGCGGCGCAGGGATGGGCGGTGCCTACCGCAACCGATATCGCCTTCTCCCTGGCCGTGCTCGCACTGTTCGCGAAGGGCCTGCCAGGCTCGATCCGCGCGTTTTTGATGACGCTCGCCACCGTCGACGATCTGCTGGCCATCATTCTGATCGCCGTGTTCTTCTCATCGGTGAACGCATGGTACTGGTTCATCGGCATCGCCGTGTGCGCGGCGATCTGGGCGGTGCTGGTGCGCCGGCAGCGTGTGCCGTGGATCGCCGTCGGCGTCATCGGCATTCTGGCCTGGGTGATGATGTTCGAAGCCGGCGTGCACCCGACATTGGCCGGCGTTCTGGTCGGTCTGCTGACGCCTGCGCACGAAGTGTACGGCGAGCAGTCGCCGCGCGCGGAACGGTACGCGAGCAAGCTGCAGCCGTTCTCTTCGTTGCTGGCGTTGCCTATTTTCGCATTGTTCGCCACAGGCGTGCATTTCGAATCGATCACGCCCGCACTGCTGGTCTCTCCGATCGTGATCGCGCTGATCGTGGCGCTGGTGATCGGCAAACCCCTGGGCATTATGATCACGGCATGGATCGCCACGCATATCGGGCGTCTGAGCATGCCTAAGGGCCTGCGCGTGCGCGACATGCTTCCGGCGGCCTGCGCCTGCGGCATCGGCTTCACCGTCGCCTTCCTCGTGGCCTCCCTCGCATACACCGATCCTGAATTGTCGGCGGAAAGCCGCTTCGGCGTGCTTGTGGCGTCGCTGATCGCGGCGGGGCTGTCCGGCGTGCTGCTGCACCTCCAATCCAAGAAGTACGAGCGTGAAGCCGCGTTGCAGGCGCAGCGGCCGCACGACGACGACCAGGCGTCGCAGGATGAGGAAACCGAATCCGTGCTTGCCGACGGCAGCATCGTGTTCAGCCAGATCATTCGCAGAAGGAGGCATCGTGGAAACGAACGACGCTGACACCTCGCCTTTGGGCCAGACCTATCAGCGCGGCCCCGTCATCATGCGCGGGTCGATGATTCCGAAAGACAACACCACCGGCAACCTGGTCAGATCCGACCAGTCCGCCGATTGGCTGCATATGGATCCGTGGCGTGTATTGCGCATCCAGGCGGAATTCGTCGACGGCTTCGGCGCTTTGGCGGAACTTGGGCCCGCCGTCAGCGTCTTCGGCTCATCCCGCACCAAGCCGGAGGATCCCGCGTATCAGGCCGCATGCCGTATGGGCGAGCTCATCGCGGGCGACGGCGTCGCCGTCATCACCGGCGGCGGGCCCGGCATCATGGAAGCGGCCAACAAAGGAGCTGCGCTGGCCGGCGGCAAATCGGTGGGCCTCGGCATCGAACTGCCGCATGAGCAAGGCATCAACCAATGGGTGAACCTGGGCATGAACTTCCGCTATTTCTTCGTACGCAAAACGATGTTCGTCAAATATTCGTCCGGCGTGATCATCTGTCCGGGAGGCTTCGGCACATTGGATGAGATGTTCGAACTGCTCACCCTGGTGCAGACGCATAAGGTGACGTCGATGCCGGTCGTGCTGTACGGCAGGGACTACTGGAGGGGACTGCTTGATTGGATCGGCGGAACGGTGCGCGACCACGGCATGATCTCGCCGCTGGACCCCTCGTTGGTGACGTTGACGGACGATGCGCGGGAGGCGGCAGAAATCGCGGTCAGCGGCATCATGTCGCGTCAACGGGACCGTTAGAGTCCCACGGTTTTTCGCCTCATACGGCCGCATATGATCGTGGCCCGCAGATGTGTCGTCTGCGGGCCACGATCATATGCGCTTCGATTCCTCGCATGTTCGCACGAATCGAAGTCGACGCGGATCAGCGTTTGACGGCGAGCAGCAATCCCGATCCCGTCGGCGTCAGGGTCGTGACGAAACGTTCGTCCTCTTCCACGGCATTGATCAGATCGCGCATGGCGACGGCCTTATCACTGCGGTCCGCGGGATTCAGGACGCCGCCGTTGGTGTGGGCGGACGCGAATGCCAGCACGTCGGTGAATGCGATGATGCCGTGGGCTTTCAACAGACGATGCGCCTGATTGAACGTGGCATCATAGTTGGCCGCGTCGCCGCCGACGACGATCAGATCGTATACGCCGCCGTTGAGACGGGGCAGGAACACGCCGGGATTCGCATTGACCGCGCGCAGCGAGGTCTGCGTGGTATCGGAGATCCGGGCGAACAGGCGGCGCACCAGCGCGATGCCCTGCGCGGAGGAGTCCACGGCGGTGAGCTGGCCGTTGCCTTCCATGCCTTCGATCATCTGCAGCGTTTCGATGATCGACCCTGTGCCGACCGAAATGACGGACGTGGCGGAAGTGACATGCACGAGAGCCTGCAACAGGTCGCCTTGTGCGGCGGGGCCTTGCGGGATGCCTGATTCCTCGGCCCATGCGCGCACTTCCTGGGCCAGTGGCGACTGGCGTGCAAACGCATGATCCTCAACATATTCCCAAGCCTGTGCCCTTGTAGTGTATGAGGTTTTATCCATGATCGTCGTTTCCCCCAGCGCGCCTTACCGTTCTTTGACCTTGGAGATGAGCTGCCAGATCTCCTCGCCGACGTCGATGCCGCGCGGGCATTCCCGAGTGCAGGCGCGTACGGACTGGCAGGCGGTGATGCCATCGGCCGTGTCGATCGCATCAAGACGCTCATCGGCATGCGTATCGCGGGAATCGTTGATGAAACGCGATGCCGTGATCAATGCGGCCGGTCCGACGAACGCTTCGCCGCCGGCGTACACCGGGCAGCTGCCTTCGCATACGCCGCAGGCGATGCAATTGCTCAACAGCTCGTATTTGGCCAACTGTTCAGGATTCTGCAGATATTCGAATACGTCGACCTTGCCGTCGGAGGTGACGGCAAGCGCGCCCTCCGCCTGCAGATACGGCTTCAGACGCTTGATCTGCTCCAGCATCGGATCGATGTCGGCGATCAGGTCGCGCAGCGGAGGGAAGCCCGGCAGCGGAGCCAGTTCGATGACGCCCAGCGACGAGGATGCGGCGTCTTCCGCTGCATCCTCGGCCTGCTCTTCCGTCGGTTCGCCTGTACGACGGAACCCTTCATCATCGACCTGCGCGAAAGCGTTCTCCGGCTTCGCCCATTCGCCGACCGTGGCGGTGCACAGCAGCGTGGGGGAGCCGTTGATGGCGACCGCGTCGGATCCGCACATGCCGTGGCCGCAGGAATAGCGGAACGCCAGCGTCGGATCGATCTTGCGTTTGACCGTCAGCAGGCAGTCCAGCACGGTATCTTCAGGACGGGCCGGAACCGTGTATTCCTGCACCCACTGGCGGCCGCGCGGGCGGCGGCGGGCGGCCGCGCCGGAATCGCCGAACGGCGAGCTTTTCCTGGCGAACGGGCTTGCGGAACGTTCGCGGCTGCGCTCGGCGCGCGGAGTGAACCTGTTCACTTTCAACGTCACCGTCTTCACACCGTGTTCCATACTTCACCTGCCTGCCTGAATATAACAAAACGTCATATAGTGTGCCATAAGCCGTGCCCTCCTTATCAGTACGTGCGGGCCTGCGGCGGCATGTCGACGATGTGCACGGGCTGCCATGCGACATCGCCGTTCGTGTCGGTCATCGAATGGGCGAGGAAGCGCGCATCGTCGCGTTCCGGGAAGTCCAGACGCTTCAGGGAGCCTCGCGATTCCTCACGGGCCGCGGACGCCGACAACACCGCTCCGCCCAAGTCCAGCAGATGGCGGATCTCCCAGATCGCGGTGATCTCCTGATTGAACATGGCGGTGGCGTCATGCGCATGCAGCGCCGCGGCTCGAGGAAGCAGACTCTCGCGCACGACCTCCAGTGCGTCGGCGATGCCGGCCGCATCGCAGCGGACGGCCACGGCACGTTCCATCGCGGCGCCCAGATCGGCCATCAGACGGTACGGATTGTCATCGGCGCCATCCGTATGCGCGGCGGCGTCGGCGGCATCGCCAAGCAGCGCAGCGACTTCGTCGCGACGACGTGCGGCGGCGTCTTCGACCGCGTCCTCGACGGAGCCGTCCTCTTCGCGCATCGGATCGTTGACGGGATCATCCGCGATGCGCCGCGCCAACGCCTCGCCGGCGCGGGTGCCGAACAGGCAGGCGTCCAGCAGCGAATTGCCTCCGAGACGGTTCGCGCCATGCACGGACACGCAGGAGCATTCGCCGGCTGCGAACAGGCCGTCGACGATACGGCGCTCGCCGTCCGTCCAACGATACGCCTCGCCGTCCGTGGTGATCGGAATGCCGCCCATCGTATAGTGCGCGGTCGGTTTGACCGGCACATAATCCTTCGTCGGATCGATGTTCGCGTATTCGCGGATGGTTTCGACCACCTGCGGCAGCACATCATGCATATGATCGGCGTCGATGCCCGTCATGTCAAGCCATACGCAGTCCTTCGGCCCGTCCGGATCCTTCGGGTCGGCGACGCCGCGTCCGGCATCGATTTCGGCCATGATCGAACGGCTCACCACGTCGCGGGCGGCCAGATCCGCATGCCCCGGCGCATAGCGTTCCATGAACGCCTCGCCGTCGGCGTTGCGCAGCACGCCGCCTTCCGCACGCGCCGCCTCGGAAAGCAGAATGCCCGTATGCGCCAGCCCCGTGGGATGGAACTGCACGAATTCGCAATCCTCAAGCTGCAGGCCGGCCTGCAAGGCGAGCGCCATGCCGTCGCCGGTCAGATCCCAGGAATTCGACGTCGTATGGAACAGCCGGCCTGCACCGCCGGTGGCAAGCAGCACGTTATTCGCATGAATCGCATGAGTGACGCCGGCATGCGTATCGAAGGCGACGATGCCGCGTACGGCGGAACCATCCTCGGACAGCACCAGATCGGTCACATACCATTCTTCGGCGAACTGCACGCCTTCGGCGACGCACTGCTGCCAGAGCGCGTGCAGGATCTGATGGCCGATGCGGTCGGTCGCATAGGCGGCACGGCGCACCGGTTCGGCGCCGAAGTCCTTGGTATGCCCGCCGAAACGACGCTGCGCGATACGCCCGTCATCGGTACGGGAGAACGCCACCCCCGAACGTTCCAGATCAATCACCGTGGCGGGGGCCTGCTGTGCGAGCAGCATGGCAGCATCCTGGTCGACCAGCCAGTCGCCGCCCTTGACGGTGTCGTAGTAATGCCAATGCCAGTCGTCATGCTCCACGTTGCCCAATGCGGCGGCGATGCCGCCTTCGGCGGAGCCGGTATGCGAGCGCAACGGCTGGAGTTTGGACACCACGAGAATGTTCGGTTCGATTCCCGTGTCTTTCAGGTTTTGCATGCGCTCGCTGCGCAGGCATCCCAACGCCGCGGACAGGCCGGCCGCTCCGGCGCCGACGATCACCGCATCATACAGATCTTCAACATGCTTCGGACTCATACCCTTGATTGTCGCACAGGGCGGGACGAAAGTCGGTATGTCTGGGTGCCGTCGACGACGGTGACGTCGCCGCCCATTTCGAGTTCGCCGAGTCCCTGCATGATGTCGCCGATGGTCGGGCGGTCGCGTCGCGCATCGTTGAGCAACGCGCATAGCGTGTCTGCGGTGGCGGGAATGCGTCGGCGCTCGCAGATGCTGATGGCGTGCAGTATGGCGTTTCGTATGTCGTGCCGCGTGCTGTCGTTCGATGCCGCCGCGTCGCCGTCTGCGACGCTGTCCTGTGGCTTGGCGGCGTCCGCGGCGGCGTTTCGCGATTGTGCGGCATCGCCGTCGTATCCGGCGTCGCCGTTCGGAGCGTCGCCGTCGGCGATGCCGATGTCTTCGGCGTCGTCTTCATCGCCGTTTGCGATGTCGCCGTTGCCGGTCGCGTCGTCGGTTTCCTCGTCTTCGCCGCCAAGACATGTATGCGCCGGCATATGCGCTTCATGATTGAAGATGCCGTTGTCGTTGCATGAGCACAGGATGATGGCTTTGCCCTCTTCGATGAGCCGATTGCATCCGGTGTTGTTCGGCATGGTGATATCGCCCGGCACCGCATACAGTTCGCGATTCAGCTCGTTGGCCCAACCTGCGGTGTTGAGCGCTCCGGAACGCGCCCGCGCCTGCACGATGACCACAGTGGATGACAGTGCGGCGATGATGCGGTTGCGCAATAGGAATCTTCGTGCTTCGGGAATGGTGTCGGGGCAGTGTTCGCTGATGAGCGCGCCGTCGTTGGCGATGATCCCGTCGAAGAGATGCTGGTTGATCTTCGGTCCGATGTGGTTGAGCCCGCCGGCGAAAACGGCGACGGTTTCGCCGGCCGTTTCAGGTGAGGAGGCTTTGACGCCCACCGCGGTCCAATGTGCCGCCGCGTCGATGCCCATGGCGCCTCCGGATACCACCAGATGCCCGTTCCGGGCGGCATGTCGTGCTATCTCCTGCGCGACCTGACGTCCGTAATCGTTGGCGCCGCGTGATCCGACGATGCCGATGGGCTTCGGACAGCTGACCAAAGCCGCCGGATTGCCACGGCCCCATAGGCATAGGGGAGGAGCCCAGTTGGTGCGTACGGTCAGATCGTCAAGCTGATGCGGCCAGTACGGGCTGTTCGGCGCAATGATCCACATCGTGCCGTTGCCGCTCAGCCAACTCACCAAGGCCCGCCCTTCCCTATAAGGCATCGTCGTCAGTCGTCGCCGCCATGATGCCAGCGCATGATGGAACGAAGTCATGCCGCGCGGCGTTGCCTTGCGCCCCCATCTGGCCAAACCGGTGACGAACGCCTCGTCCAAAGCGCGCGTCGCGGCACGCGACACCAGCGAATCCGCATCGGCGTCGCCGTCGATCATCAGCTGCAACGCCGTCCCCGCACCGCCCGTGCCTTTCAGCAAGGCATGCATCATCGCATCGGCGCCGTCAAGGCAATACGTCAGCACGGCTCTCGCCAGCGTCTCATCATCAAGCGGAACATGGCCGCATCGTGCATCCTCGCCGGCCGAGGCATCGCCCGCCGTGACGTCGCCGGTCATGATGCCGCCGGGCGTGGCGCCCTCTGTTGCGAAGCCGCCCGTCATAACGTCGTCGCCTGCACAATCGTCGTTCATGATAATCGCGTCCTCATCGAAATGCCCTGCGCCATCTCCTCCGTGCCGGGCGACACGCGCCCCGCCAGATCGGACAGCGTCCACGCCAAGCGCATCGCCCTATCCGCGCCCCTCAAACTCAGCCGTTCGCTTTCCAACGCGTGATTGATCATCGTCAGCGCTTTGGCCGAAGTGTTCGCGCGCAGCCACGTGCCGGTCGCCTGCGCATTGCACGACCAGCCCCACTCGCGATATCGTTCATGGGCCGCACGCTTCGCTGTGACCACCTGAGAACGAATATCCTCGCTCGACCGGCGAGGAGCCATGCTTTCCACGTCAAGACGCTCCACCGGAGGCACCATCACCTGAATGTCGATCCGATCCAGAATCGGACCGGAAAGACGATTGAAATAGCGGATACGGTCACGCTCACGGCACGTACAGCGCTCGCCCGTACCGTAGGCGAAGCCGCATGGGCACGGATTCGCCGCCATGATCAGCTGGAAGCGCGCCGGATACAGCGTCGTGCCCTTCGAACGGGACAACGTCACATACCCGCATTCCAACGGCTCGCGCAGCGTCTGCAGCACGCGCGCGGGGAATTCGGGAGCCTCATCCATGAACAGAATGCCGCAATGCGCCCGCGTAATCGCCCCGGGGGCGGCCAAACCGGAGCCCCCACCCACCAAAGACGCGGTCGACGCCGTATGATGAGGCGCCTCAAACGGCGGGACATCGGTAATGCCATACTCGGACAGCGTGCCGCACAGCGAACGGATGGACGCCACCTCCAACTGCTCATCCTCATTCAACGGGCACATGATGCTCGGCAGGCGCGAAGCCAGCATGGTCTTGCCCGTACCGGGAGGACCGACCATCAGCAGATGATGGCCGCCGGCGGCCGCCACCTCAAGCGACCATTTCGTCTGCTCCTGACCGACCACATCGGCCATATCGCCCACGTCATGCGTAAAGCGCTTCCCGTCGTCCAGGTCACGGTCGATCTGACCGTCAGGCAGCCGATATCTGGCATCGCCGCCGAACATCTCGATCAATTCGCCGACATGCCGTACCGTGACGATCTCGAGCCCCTCGACCAGATCGGATTCGTCGGCATTCGCGGCTGGAACGATGATGCGACGGATGCCACGCTCACGCGCATGCAGCATGATCGGCAACAGTCCATGAATCGGCAGCACCGTACCGTCAAGATTCAACTCGCCCAACACGATCGTATCGGCCACGCAATCCACGGGGATCATGCCCGCCGCGCTCAGCACGCCCGCGGCGATGGCCAGGTCATGCGAAGAGCCGCGCTTGGGAAACGACGCAGGCGACAGATTCACCGTGACGCGGGTCTGCGGCCAGGAGAAGCCACTGGCCTGGCATGCCGAACGAACGCGCTCGCGGGCCTCCGACAAGGATGTGTCGGGCAGGCCGATGATGGAGAAATACGGCAGGCCGGGGGAGATGAACGCCTGCACTTGGATCGTGAAGGCCTTCAGACCAATCAGGCCCACGGAAAGAGCGCCTCCGATGGCCATCAGAACGCCCCTTCGATGTGATGCACCAGGGGCGTGCCGCCGCGGACGACGATCGTCACCACGTCGAAGCGCACCCCGTCGTGTGCGAAACGATGCTCCGGTTCCAACAGCCATTGCACCGCCGCATGGCGAAGATTGCTCTGTTTGGCGTGGTTCACCGCTTCTTGCGGAACCCCGTAGCGCAGGGTTCTGCGTGTCTTGACCTCGACGAATACGATGATGCGATCCGGCGTCAGGGAAACGACGTCCAATTCGCCGAAACGCGACCGCCAATTACGGTCCAGCGTCCGCCACTGCCGTGATTCCAACCATGCCGCGGCGTACTGTTCGCCGATCTCGCCCAGCTGCCGGGCGGTCAGCGTGCCGTCATGCAGGCGCTGCTCCAACTCGTCGATTCGCCGTTGAATCGTATCGTCTTCATGATTCCTCGTATCCATATATCAAGTGGAACAGAGCGCGGCATGTTCCGGCAAGGACGACCGGGCATTGTGGACGAATGGACGACCGCCGGGGCGTGTCGTGGACGGAATGTGGACAATTTCCGCTTATCCACACCGACTTGTCCACAATGCGTTCCGACGGATCCGACGCCGCCGAGCGTCGGAGAATATCGGACGGGGCGGCAAGATCGCCGGCGAAACCAGGCGATGCGGAGCGGAACCAATCGCGGCGGCACCGCGGAACAGGGCCAATGCAGGACAAAACGGATGCGGCGCCGCTCCGTTATCCGGAGACGGCGCCGCATGAATATATCGAAAATATGCCGAAAGGCTGATTCGCGCGGTTTTCAGCCGACCAGCGAGGTCAGTTCGCCGAGGTTCAGTTCGAAGCTGACGCCGCGATCCTCATGGTGCGGCTGGTTCTGCGTGCTGATCATCGCGTGGCGCACGAATTCGCCGGCCACGCGTGCGGCCTCATCCAGGGAACGGCCGGCCATCACGGCGCCGCACAGGGCGGAGGCGAACGCGTCGCCGGTGCCGTGGGACATGAACGGCAGCTTCTCATGGGCGAGCTCGATGCGGCCCTGCGCGCCGGATTCGGCGGAGGCCACATAGTTGCGCAGCATGCCGTCCCCGCGGTCGATGCCTTTGAGCACGACATGCTTCGCGCCCAGACCGAGCAGCGCGTCAAGCATGTCGGCGACCTGGCCGTCGTCGAGGTTCTGCCCCGGATATTCACGGCCGGTCAGAATCGAAGCCTCGGTCAGATTCGGCAACAGCACGTCGGCGCCATCGGCGAGCGCGCCCATCGCCTCGCACAGTTCCGGCGTGTAGGTCGCGTAGATTTCGCCGGCGTCGCCCATCACCGGGTCGACCAGACGCAGCGCGTTCGGGTATTCGCCGTACAGCCGCTGGATCAGGGCGACCTGTTCGGCGGAGCCGAGGAAGCCGGAGTAGACGCCGTCGAGCTCGACGTCCTCCTTCCTCCACGCGTCAAGATAGCCGGAAAGGATGTCGGTGGTGTCGTGGAAGGTGAACACCTCGTAGCGCGTGTGCGCGGAGAACAGCGCGGTCGGTACGGGGCATACGTCGCAGCCGGCCGCGGAAAGAATCGGGATCGCGGCGGTCAGCGAGCATTTGCCGTATCCGCACATGTCGTGCACCGCGGCGACGCGCGGAATGTAATGAGGGTCACGCTGGTAAAGCGTCATGTCGGTCATGGGATGTCCTTTCCTCTCGTTTCACGAGGCCACCGTTTTCGGATCGGTCGGCCGTTGCCGTGAAGCTGCATACGACTTTAGTCCCAAACTTGGGAACGGGATTGCAATTGTTTGCATATGGGACGCGGTCCGTGCGGCATAGAACGTCGTTTCCGGGCGTGTCGCCGAGTCGGGGCGGCGTGGCGCGCGCCCCTCGGCATGGCGGAATCGTCTCCGGCGACGCCGTTCGATAGGCCGTTATAAGGAAGAACGATAACGATTTTCTTGCGCATGGCCTGCCGCGTTCCGTATCGTCGTCGTCAACGTCGCGCCGACGACGTCTGGAAATACGAGGAAAGGACATGCGGATGACTCGATTCGAACGGCGGCATTTTGAAACCCTGCAGTTGCATGCGGGACAGGAGCGGGCCGATCCGGCCACCGATTCGCGCGCGGTGCCGATCTACCAGACCGCGAGCTACGTGTTCCATGATTTCGACCATGCCGCAGCGCGTTTCGCATTGTCGGACCCGGGCAACATCTATGGCCGTCTGACCAATCCGACGCAGAGCGTGTTCGAGGAGCGCATCGCGGCTTTGGAGGGCGGCGCCGCGGCATTGGCCGTCGCCTCCGGCGCGGCCGCCGTCGAATATGCGGTCCGCAACATCACCCAGGCGGGCGACCATATCGTCGCGGCCCGCAACATCTACGGCGGCACCTACAACCTGCTGCGCCACACGCTGCCGCGTGACGGCGTGGACACGACGTTCGTGCCGGCCGACGACCCGGACGCCTTCGAAGACGCGATCCGGGGAAACACGAAGCTCATCTATGCGGAGACCTTCGGCAATCCAAACGCCGACCTGTGCGACGTCGAGCGTTTGGGCGAGATCGCGCACCGCCATCATCTGCCGCTGGTCGTCGACAACACGTTCGCCACGCCGTATCTGTTCCGCCCGCTGGAGCATGGCGCCGACGTCGTGGTCGAATCGGCCACGAAGTTCATCGGCGGGCATGGCACGACGCTGGGCGGCGTCATCGTCGAAGGCGGCCGGTTCGACTGGTCGGCCGTGCCGGGCAGGTTCCCGACGTTGAGCGAGCCGGATCCGAGCTATCACGGCCTCGTGTTCCATGAAGCTCTGGGCGCCTGCGCGTTCGTCACCCGCATCCGTGCGGTATTGCTGCGCGACACCGGCGCGACGCTGTCGCCGTTCGCCGCGTTCCTGCTGCTGCAGGGCACGGAGACGCTGTCGCTGCGCGTCGAACGTCATGTGTCGAATGCGTTGCAGGTCGTGGAATATCTGCGCCGGGTGCCGCAGGTCGTTTCGGTGTCGCACCCCTCCATCGAAGGGCGTGCCGATAACGCGCTGTACCGCAGGTATTTCCCCGACGGCGCATGTTCGATCTTCACCTTCGACATCGCCGGGGGCAAGGATGCGGCGCGTGTGTTCATCGACAACCTGCACCTGTTCAGCCTGCTCGCCAACGTGGCCGACGCCAAGAGCCTGGTGATCCACCCCGCCTCCACCACGCATGCGCAACTGAATGAGCGGGAATTGGCCGAACAGGGAATTTCGGAAGGGACGATCCGCCTGTCCATCGGATTGGAGCATATCGACGACATCATCGCCGACCTTGACGGCGCGTTCGACGCGGTGCGCGCCGCAGGCCACGGAGCATAGACGGCCGGCAGCAGCGGGCATGGTCCGCCGTCGGGCGGATTGGGCCGCTCATCCTCGAGGATGAGCGGCCCTTCGCATTCCATCCCGCCGCACGATGCCGTCGGCGACGGATGTTCCATACGCTGGAATCATCGGCCGGGCGAAATCGGTAACGTCCGGCGCGTTTCACGACAGGGGAAGGAACAGCCATGCAGGAAAGCAGCATGAATCCCGCATATGCAGGCGATCGGACGGACGTCCGCGAGACGGGCGTGCCGGTCGTGCGCCCGGCGGCGATCGAGGCGATCGGACTGAAAAAGGACTATGGCCGCGGGGAAGGCGTCGTGCATGCGCTGCGCGACGTGAACATCAGATTCGAAAAAGGCCGGTTCACAGCCATCATGGGGCCGTCCGGCTCGGGAAAATCCACACTGATGCACACTTTGGCGGGGCTGGATTCGGTCACGGCCGGGCACATCATGTTCGACGGGGCCGACATCACCGTCATGAACGACAACCAGCTGACGAAGCTGCGCCGCGACAAGATAGGCTTCATCTTCCAAAACTTCAATCTGCTGCCCATGTTCACCGCCGAACAGAACATCGTCATGCCGTTGACGCTGGCGGGCCGCAAGGCGGACCGCCAATGGTTCGACATGCTGGTCTCCACGCTGGGATTGAAGGAGCGTCTGAACCACAGGCCCAACGAACTGTCCGGCGGCCAGCAGCAGCGCGTCGCCATCGCCCGCGCTCTGATCGGCAAGCCGGCCTTGGTGTTCGCGGACGAGCCGACGGGAAACCTCGATTCGGTCTCCAGCGCGGAGGTGCTCAGCTTCCTGCGGCATTCCGTCAAGGAGCTGGGGCAGACGATCGTCATGGTGACGCATGATGCGGTCGCGGCCTCCTACGCCGACCGTGCCATCGTCTTCGCCGACGGGCGCATCGTCGCCGATGAGGACGCCCCGTCCGCCGAACGGATGAACGAGCTGCTGATGGCGGAGCGGGAGCGCGCCACACGCGCCGCCACGCCGTCCGACCCCACGCCGTTCTCCGGAGTCCAGGGCGCATCGGCCCGCCACGCCCGCTGAAAGGAGGATCCGACATGTGGTCAATCACCGTGAAACTCATGCGCAAAAGCCTCAGAATGCTCATTCCCGCGGGAATCGCCATTCTGATCGGCACCGCGTTCATAGCCTCGACCTTCCTGCTCGGCAATGCGATGGACGACTCCCTGCGTCGTCAGCTGACCGCGCAGTACGGCGACGCGAACTATTTCGTGACGACCGAAAAACTGGAAGGTCTGAGCGACGAGGAAATCAACGAAGTCTATACGAGGACAGTCGGTGATTTCCGTCTCGACGGCATCCGGGCCGTACAAGGCGTCAGATCCGTGCGGGCCGACGCGTCGAACGAACTCGACGTGACCACGACGGACGGACGCCACGCCAACGGCTACGCCGTCTCCACCGCGGACGAGCCCGGACTGCTTCCCGTCGATATCACGGAAGGAGACCAGCCGGCCGAAGACGACGAAATCGCACTGCCGAAAGCCATGGCGGGCCAGCTCGGTATCTCCATCGGGGACACCGTCGGCGTCGACTCGCAATGGGCATACCACGAGAACGGCGGCACGGACGACTATGAAGTGCGCGTCGTCGGCCTGACGGAGGACACCGGCGGCGCCTACGGCTATTACGGCGGCGCCGCGGTATTGTCCGACAACGTGCTGGCGTACATCAACGGCGTGGCCGATTTCAACGACGCCACCGTCACCATGCTGCTGCTCGACCTCGATGACGACGACCAGCGGACGCTGGACGACGCCATCTCGCAGATCGAAACGATGCTGCCGGAACACTACATCGTGGAAAGCCGTCAGGTGCTGGGCGACATGGCCATGGACGCGCTCAGCGCCGGTCAGACCGACATCGTCACCACCTTCCTGATGAGCTTCGGCATCCTCGCCATGATCGTCGCCGCACTCGTCATCGCCAACACCTTCCAGGTGCTCGTCGCCCAACGCCGCCGCATCCTCGCGTTGCTGCGCACCATCGGCGCGAGGAAGGGACAGCTGTACGCCTCGGTGCTGTTCGAAGCGGGCCTGCTTGGCCTGGTCGCATCCCTGCTGGGCGTGGGTGCCGGCATCGGCCTGATGGGCCTGGTCTGCGGATCCGACGTGATGAAGGCCAACGGCGCTGACCTGCGGCTGATCCTCACCTGGCCGGTGTTCATCGTTCCGGTGTCGTTCGGCGTCGTCATGACGGTGCTCGCCTCCATTGGTTCGGCGCGGCTCGCCACGTCCGTCACCGCCTTGGAAGCGCTGCGCCCGCTCGAATTGACGGACAGGCGCAAGACCGGCCGCGTGCGCGGCATCGTGGGCGTGCTGTCCATCATCGTCGGCATCGCGGCCGCCGCGATCTGCGTACAACGACTGACGGCCGGACTGGACGGCGACGACACCATCCTCAACGACCAGTACAGCATCATCCTGCTCGGCGCGATAGCGGGCGCGGGACTGATCTTCCTCGGCGTCGTGCTGACCTCCCTCTTCTGGATGCCCGTCCTGATGAAAGGCGTCGGCGCGCTCGTCGCCCACGCCGGACCATCCGCGACGCTGGCGCATGCGAACATCCAGAAGAACCCGCGTCGCATCGCGGCCACGGGCGCGGCCCTGCTGATCGGCGTGACACTGGTCTCCACCATCGCCACCGGAGCGGCCAGCGCCAAGGAAACGATGGGGGACGCGCTCGACAGCCGCTACAGCGTCGACATCGTCGCGTCCGGCGTCACCCCGAAGGAAGCCGAAGCCATCGCCGGCATCAAGGGCGTCGCCGGATCCCTGTACGCGCCCACCGAAAACGCCATCGTCAAGGACCAGGACGGGCAGGAGCTTTCCGCCCTGCTCGTGGGAGTCGACGACATCAACGAGCTCGCGGACGTCATGCAGGCGGACCTGTCCGGCGTCACGCTCGGCCCCGACGCCATCCTGCTGCCCCGATACACCGCCAACACGGGCAAGGAGCTCGCCTACGAGGCCGGACAGGACATCGACGTGACGATGCTCGACCAGCCCACCGGCGAAAGGAAGGATACCGTGGCGTTCGCGCCGCAGCAGGCGGACTATCGTCGCGTATCCAACTCCTACAGCGTCGTCGCCTTCATCGACGCCGAACGTTTTACGGACGGAGAGCTCGACACAAGCGGACATCTCATGCTGATCGACGTCGACGAAGGCTCGGACGCCACGCTCAACGACGTGTTCCTCGACGTGCAGCGGCAGACCGAAGACAACGGTGACGTCACCGTATCCGGCCCCATCGCCGAACGCGCCGAATGGGACCAGATGATCGACTCGATGATGCTGCTGCTGGTCGGGCTGATCGCGGTCGCCGTGTTCATCGCGCTTATCGGCGTCGCCAACACGCTGAGCCTGTCGGTGATCGAACGCACCCACGAATCCGCGACGCTGCGCGCCATCGGCATGACACGCGGCCAGCTGCGACGGTCGCTGGCCATCGAAGCGCTGCTCATCTCGATCGTCTCCGGCGTCTGCGGCATCGTGCTCGGCACGCTGTTCGGCTGGCTCGGCTCCTATATGGTGTTCAGCCTGTACGCCGAAACCGTGTTCCCCATCGAATGGGAATACGACGGCATCATGCTGGCGGTGGCCGCGATCGCGGCCCTGCTCGCCAGCATCCTGCCGGCCCGCCGCGCCATCAAGACGCCGCCGGTCGAAGCGCTGGCCGAAAGCTGACGCCGTAGAAGACGCCGGCGGCCATCCTCGTGACGGCATTGGGGCGGAACCCGAAACGGGTTCCGCCCCAATGCCGTCACTGCGTATTCCGGACGCCCGGGCAACCGAAACGCGCGGCCATTGCCCACACGCCGCGCCGTCGGCCCCATATACGGTCAGACCAGATGGTTCTCATAGGCGAACACCACCGCCTGCACCCGATCGCGGGCATTGATCTTCGACAGAATATGCGCCACATGCGTTTTGACGGTCGGCAGGCCGACGAACAGCTTATCGGCGATCTCCTGATTGCTCAGGCCATGGGCGATCTCGATCAGCACCTCGCGCTCGCGTTCGGTGAGCGTATCCAGCTCCGGGTCGGTGTATGCGGCCGGCTCTCCGTCGCATGGCCCAAGCGGGGCCCCGGCCTGGCCGCCATCCGCGCCGGGCGTGTTCCTCGTCAGACCGTCGGCCATCATCTTTTCGATAAGGCGCTTCGTCGCGGACGGCGCGATGATCGCATTGCCGTGGAATACGGTGCGGATGGAATTGAGCAGCGTCTCCGGCTCCGTGTCCTTGAGCAGGAAGCCGGAAGCGCCCGCATTGATCGCGGCCATCACGTATTCATCCAGATCGAACGTCGTAAGGATGATCACGCGGGTGCGTGCAGGACGATCCGGCGCTCCGTCGGCGTCCTCGCCGTCGGCATGCATGGCGCTGATGCGCCGGGCCGCTTCGATGCCATCCATGCCGGGCATGCGCACGTCCATCAGCATCACATCGGGATGCGTCGTCCCGGCCAGCGCCACGGCCGTTTCGCCGTCCCCGGCCTGCCCCACCACCTGCATGTCCGGCTGCGAGCCGATCACCATCGAGAAGCCGACGCGTACGAGTTCCTGGTCGTCGGCGATTGCCACCCGAATCCTTTGCATGTCGTTCATAGGCCCCACACTAGCCGACGGCCGCGGTCTCAGACCGGTGCAACATACCCTGAATCCGACCCTGAGCGCACCCGGGGGAGCGTATGGCCTACCGTTGCGGGGCGTCCGGCGTCGGAGCCGTATCGCCGGCGAAGTCCTTCAGCTGCTCATCCAAGGATTTCACGGGGTGCAGCTGCATCTGCGGCGCGGCGTCCCGTTGCGGGGCGTCGCTGAATTCCGTCTGGCGCAGAACGCCGAGCAGCCGTCGCATATGCGCCAATGCGGCACGTCCCTGATCGCCGATCGCCTTGAACGCCGCCGTGATGTCTTCTCGGGAGGGGGACCGTCCGTCAGCGGCGCATTCGTCCAGCATCCGCAGGCCGTCCGCGGCCTGATCGATGACGGTGGTCAACGTGCGCGTGACCTCCTCCTGAATGCGTGCGCCGATGCGGTCGCGTTCCATATTCGCCGCCAGCAGCTTCTGCTTCTCCTGCTCGGCGCGCAACGCCTCCTCGCGGGCCCGCAGCACCAGCACGTTGGTCCCGCTGGAGCGGGTCCAACGCGCCGCCGCGATGACGCCGAAGCAGACCATGGCGGTGCTGACGGCCCACATCACCGCGGTCAGTCTGGAAAAATAGGGCATCGGCATGCCCAGACGCAGGCCCCGCAGCCAATCGAACAGCGTCACGTACCCCCTGACTTCGACCCCCACTCTCAGACCGACGAGCCCCGCGTCCACGATCGCTGCGGCCCCGGCCCAGCGCCAGGCATGCTCCCGTCCGTACAGCACCGCGGAATACAACGAGCACAATGCCAGCAGATTCACGGTGATGATCGACCCGGGGAGGAAGGCAAGCTGGAACGCGGCGGATACGGCCACGACGGCGGCGCTTGATTCCGGGAACCGGCGTCGGAACGCCAGCGGCGTGACCATCATGACGATGACGAGCATGTCGGCCAGATACTGCCGCATCGTAGGCGTATCCAGCATCCAGAACGCGACATCGCCATAGGAGGACGACAGCAGGCGGAGCGATACGACCAGCATCAATGCGGCGGACAGCGAATCGACGAGCATGTAATGCCGTTCCGTCCACTGCGACAGGCGCTCCACGGCATTGGAACGCTTCCCGCCGTCCAACGAGGCCTGGTCTATCGGACGGGAACGGAATTTCGCGAATAACGACGTCACGGCGGACAGCGACGGCATGGCAAGACGCACGGATGGGGCCGCCGGCCTCTCGGCCTCCGCCCGGCGACGCTCGGCCGTCGGCTGCGCAACGCCGTCGTGCGGGGCGTCGCCTGGCACGACGACGGCGGACTCCACATCCGCAGAGTCGCCCGTGCGTTCCGCGGCGTCATCGCCGTCCCCGTCGGATCGCCGAGACCCAAGGGGCACTTCGGCGGCCACCGCGTATCCGCCGTTCAGCCGTGGCCCGCTCGACACGCGGCCTCCGACCGCCTCGACGCGTTCGCGCATGCCCAGCAGGCCGTATCCGCTCGTATGCCCGTCCAATGAGGCGGCCGCGCCGCGTCCGTCGTCCTCGATGACGATGCGCAGCATGTCGTCGCCCCAATCCTCCCGTATCGTCACGGTGACGCGCGGTCCGGCGTATTTGCGGACATTCGTCAGGGATTCCTGCACGACGCGGTATATGGCGACGCCCGCCGGTCCGGACAGTCGGGAAGGGGCCGGGGCGCCGTGAACGACCCGGGTGAACGTGCAGTCCGGCGCCGTGTTCGTGGCCTGTGTGACCAGCGCGTCGATGTCGGCGTAGTCGGCATGCCGGGAACCGCCGAACACGCCCAACAGGCATTTCATATCGTGCAATGCGCGCTCCGCCTCATGGCGGATCGTGTGCATCGTGGCGCGGGCGATGTCCGGGTCGTCCGCGCCCGCATACCTTCCACCGTCGGATTGGATGATGATGATCGACAGGGTGTGGGCGACGACGTCATGCATATCGCGGGCGATGCGTGCACGTTCGGCCAGGGCGGCGATATGGCGCTCCTCCTGCTCGCGGGCCTCGATGGCGGCGTTGCGTTCCCTCATCATGCTGACGGTGGCCAGGCGTGCGCGCTGCCAGTACGCCATGACGATGGTGGACAGCAGACACAGGCAGATCAGCATGTAGAGGAACAGGGAACTGCCGATGATCGACACCCAGAACGACGGATCCGTCAACGCCTCCCGGATCGGCACATACTGTTCCGCATACACCGGTCCGGGGAACCGCGGGCCGATGACCGACACCCATCCCATCATCGAAGCGGCCACGGCGCCCATGCCGAACGCCAGGACGATGTACGGACGCGTATGCCGGGGCTCGTCGTACACGATCACCGAATACAGCATCGGAAGCGCCAGAAAATCGGTAAGGGTCATCATCGGACCGACGATGAGCTGCGCGATGGCCAATGCGACGAACAGCAACGCCGCCGTACGCGGACGCCAGCGGCGCATCGCCAACGGCACCAGTTGCACGCACGTCCATACCATCTGTCCGGACGTGGAAACCATGAACAGCAGACCGGGGGACCGTCCCAGCGACGAAGCGGTACCGAGGAACAGCAACGCATACAGCAGGGCATACGCGGTGTCCTTCACCAGTACGTTGCCCCGGACCGCATCAACCAAGCGTGCCATCAATCCCATGAAAGAACAGGCTAGCGCGAAGTCCCCACGGCGGCCATCATACGCGGGGATGAGCGGGCGCGCCCATGTGCATGCCGTACGGCGGAACAGGGACGCCGCGCCGAACGCGGACGCTTCATCACGGCAAGGAGACCGCCCGATTATGCTATGACGGGTAAAGGATGCTGCGCGCGGGTCGGGAGGATGCGCGCGCGGGCGTGAATCCCGTGATCTCATGCAACATGACGCCATGGGACAGTGAAGGAAGGTGGAAGGCGATGACGTTGCTCGCCGAATACTATGTGCCGGGACTGCATATCGAGGACCGCTCGATCATGGTCCCGTTCGATTGGACAGGCCGCAAGCCCGGGCAAGGATTCGCCGGTGAAAGCGTCAACCTGTTCTACCGCGTCGTCACCGCACCCGAACACGTGCACGACGACATGCCGCTGCTGATCTTCCTGCAAGGCGGCCCCGGCGGCGCCGGCCCGCGTCTGAACAGCCCGCAATCCGACGGTTGGATCGAGGAGGCCGTCAGGCATTTCCGCGTCATACTGCCCGACCAGCGCGGCACAGGGCGTTCCTCGCGCATCGATTCGCATATCATGAACCGGATGGACGCCGCCCAGGGAGCGGCCTACCTGAAGAAATTCCTCGCCGATTCCATCATCCGCGATTTCGAGCATCTGCGACTGACCGAATTCGAAGGCCGGCGTTGGGTGACGCTCGGCCAAAGCTACGGCGGCTTCCTTACGTTGACGTACCTTTCGCTGTTCCCGGACGGCGTCACCGCAAGCTTCACCACCGGCGGCATCCCGCATGTGCCGGCCGACGCCACCGAAGTGTACGAACATACCTTCCCGCGCATGGAAACGAAAACGCGCCGGTATTATGAACGCTACCCGCAGGACGCCGAACGCGTGGCGGCGGTGGCCGACATCATCGAAGCCGCGGGGCCGGAAGGCATCGCGCTGCCCAACGGCGATATGCTGACCGTCGAGCGCCTGCAGACGTTGGGCTCCGACTTCGGCATGAAACCGAGCTTCGAACGCGTGCATTGGATCATGGACGACGCCTTCCTCGACGGGGACGGCTCCGCTTCGGCCTCGTCGGAGCTGTCCGACGAATTCCTGTTCAAGGTGATGACGGCGACCGCGTCGAAACCGCTCTACTGGCCGCTGCAGGAATTCATCTACGCGAACGGCGAGCTGGACGAGCCGATCCGATGGGCCGCGCAGCGCGTACGCGACGCCATGCCGCAATTCGGCGCGGACCGCCGTCCGCTGACCTTCACCGGAGAGGCGATGTTCCCGTGGATGTTCGAACAGGAGAAGGCGCTGCGGCCATTCAAGCCCGCAATGGACCTTCTGATGGAGGACACGCGTTTCGGCGTGATCTACGACGCCGACCGGCTGGCCCGCAACGAAGTGCCGCTGCAATCCGCCGTCTACTTCGACGACATGTACGTCGACTCCGGCATGCAGCTCGACACGCTCAGCCGCGTCGGACGCTCCCACTATTGGGTGACCAACGAATTCGAACATGACGGGCTGCACGGTTCCGTCGTGTTCAGACACCTGTACGACGAGGCGCTCAACCGCGGCGACCTCGAGGAACTGTTCCGCTGATTTTCCCCCACCGCCGGATTCCCATCGAAACAACACGGACAAGACTTAAGGAGACACGCATGAACGGCAACACCACCCGGCCGACGATCGGCTTCATCGGCTACGGCAACATGGCCCAGGCCATCGCGCAAGGCATGGTCGCGGCGAACGCCGCCGACGGCGACCGCATCGTCGCCTGCGCCGCGCACTTCGACAAACTGCAGCGCAACGTGGAACGCATCGGCGCCCATGCCATGCATGACGCGAACGAAATCGCGCAGACCGCCGACGTCGTCATCATCGCCATCAAACCGCACCAGATCGAGTCCGTGATCGGCCCCCTCGCCGAAACGCTGGCGGCACGCGGCACGCTGGTCGTCTCCATCGCGGCGGGCTGGAACCTGGAACGATACCGGGCCCTGTTCGGCGACGCCGCCTCGCGCGTTCACCTGCAGTGCACGATCCCGAACACGCCGATGGCCGTCGGCAAAGGCGTGCTCGTCACCGAAACGGACAACACGTTGGACGAGGCGCAGACCGGTCTGTTCGAATCGTTGTTCGCCCCGATCTCGCTGATCGAACGCGTCGACGCCGCCCATATGGACATCGCCATGGTCGTCGCCGGCTGCGCGCCCGCCTTCACCGCGATGTACATCGAGGCATTGGGCGACGCCGGCGTGAAATACGGCCTGTCCCGCGCCGCCGCCTATCGCCTGGCGGCCCGCATGGTCGAAGGCGTGGGCGCGTTGTATCTGAACGACGAAACGCATCCGGGCGCGATGAAGGACGCGGTCTGCTCGCCGGGCGGCACCACCATCCGAGGCGTCGCCCGATTGGAGAAGGACGGATTCCGCGGAGCGGTCATCGACGCGGTGGACGAAATCGTCGGCTGAAGCGGCGGCGGCTCGCGACATCAGCGGAACGCAGCACGATACGTGTTGACGTGGCTGGAAGGTAGGCTAACAGGCATGTCTCTTACTATCGGAATCGTCGGACTGCCGAACGTCGGCAAGTCCACCATGTTCAATGCGCTGACCCGCAACAACGTGCTGGCGGAGAACTATCCGTTCGCCACCATCGAGCCGAACACCGGCATCGTGCCGCTGCCGGACGACCGTCTGCCCGTGCTCGCCGAACTCGTGCACACCGAAAAGATCGTGCCGGCCACCGTCACCTTCGTCGACATCGCCGGCATCGTCAAAGGCGCGTCGGAAGGCGAAGGCCTGGGCAACAAGTTCCTGGCCAACATCCGCGAGGCGGACGCGATCTGCGAAGTCGTGCGCGCCTTCGAAAACGACGACATCGTGCATGTCAACGGCAAGGTCGATCCGTCCGACGACATCGAAACGATCAACACGGAGCTGATCCTCGCCGATCTGCAGACCATCGAAAACGCGCTGCCGAAGCTCGAAAAGGATCTGCGCGGCAAGAAGATCGAACCGTCCTATATGGAGGCGGTGAAGAAGGCCAAGGAAATCCTCGAGGCCGGCGAAACCATCGACCATGCCGCCCGCGAAGGCCGTTTCGACAAGGACGAGGTCTACGACCTGCATCTGATGACCGCCAAGCCGTTCATCTACGTGTTCAACGTGGACGATTCCGAACTGGCCAACGACGAGCTCAAGGCGAAGCTGGCCGCCTCCGTCGCCCCGGCGCAGGCCATCTTCCTCAATGCGCAGTTCGAAGCCGAGCTGACCGAGCTCGATGAGGCGGACGCCCGTGAAATGCTCGAAGACGCCGGCCTGAAGGAGTCCGGCCTCGACCAGCTCGCCCGCGTCGGCTTCGACATCCTCGGCCTGCAGACCTTCCTGACCGCAGGCGAAAAGGAAGTGCGCGCATGGCAGATCCATAAGGGCTGGACCGCCCCGCAGGCCGCCGGCGTCATCCATACGGATTTCGAAAAGGGCTTCATCAAGGCCGAAGTCGTCTCCTACGACGATTTCGTCGCCGCCGAAGGCAGCATGGCCAAGATCAAGGAGGAAGGCAAGCTCCGCCTTGAAGGCAAGGACTACGTGATGCAGGACGGCGACATCGTCGAATTCAAGTTCAACGTGTCCAAGTAGGGCCCCGTAAAGCCTCAAACCCATTCCGAAAGCGGCGTGGCTCCGATTATCGCTCACCGCGTATCGCAGGAGCCGCGCCGCTTTCATAAGCCTTGCGGCGGATGTGCGGTCCGCCGTCGAATCGGTGAACGGCGGATGTACGTTCGACGTATTTGCGGCGTGCCGGCGTCGTTTCTTGTGAAGGATGACGTGCGCGATCCTTACAATGGTCACAGAAGCGATGAAGTGGAGGGTGCGTGCGCGTATTCGATTTTGACGGAACGATCTACGACGGCGAAAGCCTGTTCGACCTGTATCTGTTCTCCGCGCGTTACGATCCGCGCGTGTTCCGCTATATCGTTCCTGTCGCGCATTACGGACTGCGCTACAAGCTGGGGCGTGCGACGCTGGAGCAGATGGAGGCCGGCGTCGGCGATGTGGCGATGCGCTATCTCGATGCCCTGTCGCGTTCCCGCCTTCTGGAGCGTCGCTTCGGCGACGGACGGATGGCGGCGGTCGCAGGCGCTGGCGGGGCGGATACGCTCGGCATGATGGTGGACGCATTCTGGGACCGGCGCATGAACCGCATCAAATCATGGTATGAGCCGCGGCCTGACGATGTGATCGTCACCGCTTCGTTCGATGTGACGGTGGGTGAGGCCTGCCGTCGGCTGGGGCTGTCCAATCTGGTTTCAAGCGAAGTCGATATGGCGAACCATCAGGTTGCATATTTGAATTTCGGGGCCAACAAGGCGAGAAAATTCCGTGAGATATACGGCGACGACGCGCATATCGACGAATTCTATACCGATTCGAAATTCGACCAGCCGATGATCGACATGGCCGAACGCGCGTTCATGGTGAAAGGTGATACAGTTGCCCGCATCAAATGACGTCGTGCCGCAAAGGAGTTTCGTATGGTGCAGCAGCAGTATGTATGCGTGAAATGCGGATGCCGCGAGTATGACGGCGACCAGCTTCAGGCCACCGGCGGCAACGTCGCCAAACTGTTCAACGTGCAGAACAAGCGGTTCGTCACGATTGCGTGCAGGCGGTGCGGATATACCGAACTGTATCGTGCCGATAGCGATACGGCCATGAACGTGCTTGATTTCTTCGCCGGCTGACGGCGATGTTCGGGCGAGGCCGTTTTCGTGCGGCGTGCGACGATGGGCGGAAAAGCGGAAAGGCGACCGGAAGAGAAGCGCAGGTGGGCAGGTAGTATGCAGCAGTTCGGCGTGGTGTTGGATCAGCTGATCGGCATGGCGGTGATGATGGGCATCGGCGCGGTGTGCGTGAAGGCGCGCCTGCTGGATGAGAGGATGCTGAACGGCATCTGCCAGCTGATCTTGAAGGTCGGCATTCCGATGCTGGTGTTCGCCAATGCGGTGTCGGGCGCGACGAGGTCGGATCTGCTGCATTCGGGCGCGATGATCTGGGTGACGTTGCTGGTTTATGCGCTGCTGATCGGTTCGATGTGGCTACTGTCGAAGCTGCTGCGCGTGCCGGGGGAGCGCGGCCGCCTGTTCCAGGCGTCGTTCATTTTCGGCAATGCCGGTTTCATCGGCCTGCCGCTGGTGTTGGCGTTGTTCCCGGAGCGTGGCGCGTTGTATTTCGCGTTGATGTCGCTGGTGGACCAGTGCCTGCTGTGGACGTACGGCGTGTGGATCACGAAGCCGCTGTCGAATCGCAGCGGTCGGTTCGACGAGCGCCCCGCCCGTTCGTGGCGGGATCGTGTGTCCGGTCTGGTCAGTCCCGCGCTGGTGTCGGTGGCGTTGTCGATTCTGGTGATTCTTCTTGGCGTTGACGTGCCTGAACGGGTTCTGTCGCCGATCCGTTCGTTGGGCGGCATCTCCACGCCGCTGTCGATGCTGTATCTGGGCGGTCTGCTGGTGTTACGCGATTGGTCGGGCGTGCTGCGCTGCCCGGAATTGTATGCAGGCGTCGCATTCAAAATGCTGCTGGTCCCGGTCGCCCTGTGCGCGCTGCTGACGTATGCGCCGGTTTGGTCGGGGCTGCCGGCGCTGCCTGCGGACATGGTGCATATGATTTCGCTGGTCGCCGGCTTGCCGACGATGAGCGCGCTGGTGATGTTCGCGGAGCGTGAGCGCAATATGCCGCAGTATGCGGTGGGCATGGTGCTGGTGACGACGATTGCGAGCCTGTTCACGTTGAGCGCCGTGTCCTACGTGATGTTCTGATATGACGTCTGCCGTCTTCTATGGCGGCCCGCGGCGGTAGTGTGTTGCCATGTTCCCTTTGCTTGAGACGCTGGTCGCGGTGTATGAGACGGGCCAGTTCACGTTGGCCGCCGACGAGCTGAAGATTTCGCAGTCCACGGTGTCGTCCCGCATCGCCGCGCTGGAGCGCATGGTGGGCGCGCGGCTGTTCGTGCGCAACGCGAAAAGCGATGTGGCAGCCACCGAGGCCGGCAGGATGCTCTATCAGACGGCGATCCGCATCGGTGGGGATTGGCGGGAGGCGTGCGAATCGATCGCGAGGGCCGAACGCAATACGGCGCCGTTGTCCATGCTGTTCTCGCACACGTCGTCGGTGACGTTGCTGCCTGTCGCGCTGCGTGCGTTGCATCCGATGCTGGACCGTTATGATTGTTCGGCCGATGTGCGCAATTCGGATGCGATTCTGGAGCAGGTCGGTCTGAAGGCCGTCCAGTTCGGCGTCGTGGAGAAGCCGATCATCAACGAATCGGTGGAACGGGTGACGTTGTGCGAGGATGAGCTGGTGCTGGCGGGAGATCCGGATGACGTGTGGCTGATGCGTGAGGCCGGGTCGGGCGTGCGTTATTACACCGAGTTGTTTTGCAAGATGAACGGCATCGTGCCGCGTCATACGATCACGATCTCCAGCAATTCCGCGATTGTGGCGATGCTGGGGAGCGGCGTCGGCTGTTCGGTGGTGTCGCGTTCGGCGGTGCCGAAGGATGTGCCGGTCCGTGGGATAGGCCGCGAATTCAAGCGTCGTTTCTATGCGCTGATTCCGCGTTCCGGATTGGGGCGTGAGCAGCGTGATGCCGTTGATGTGATGATCGCCGCGATGCAATCCGCGGTGATGTGACCGAACTCTGATTTGTCATTGATTTTTTCGATGACATGTATTGATATGTTCTATTTGACCGATGTTTAGCGGCGGTGTGTAATAGCAGGTATGAGAGAATTCTGTGTGAAATGGTGGAAACGCATCGCCACCGTCGATATGTTGTTCATCGCCGTGTTGACGCTGATCGCGTCCTTCATCGGCTCCTGGCTCAAACAGTATCCGGGGTTCAGCCTGTTCGGCGCGCTGATCATCGCGCTGCTGATCGGCATGGTCATCCAATTCCCGATCCGCAGCGCCTACATCGGCTCCAACGCCAGCCGTAAGGCCGGCGTCAAGGACGCGGCCGGCCTGATCTCCAACAAGCTGCTGCGCTTGGGCATCATCCTGCTGGGCTTCAAGCTCAACCTGCAGGTGCTGTTCACCCAGGGCGTCAAATGCCTGCCGATCGCCGCGGTCGTCGTCACGCTGACCATCGTCGTGGCCTACAACATCGCGCGCAGGCTCGGCGTCGAACCGCGACTGGCCATCCTGACCGCAGGCGGCACCGGCATCTGCGGCGCCGCGGCCGTGATGGGCCTGTCCGGCTCCATCAAGGTTCCGCCGGAGGAAGAGGAGGACAAAGCCGATGACGAAGTCATGGCCGTCGCCACCGTCGCCATCATGGGCACGATCTTCGCGCTGCTCGAAATCGCCATCGCGCCGCTGACCGGCATGACCAAGGACCAGATGGGCATCATGGCCGGAGCCTCCCTGCATGAGATCGCGCACGCAGTCGCCGCCGGCGACGCCTTCGGCGCGGTCGACATCGCCACGATCATGAAGCTGTCGCGCGTGCTGATGCTCGTGTTCGCCGCGATCATCATCGCCATCTGGTGGGACAGGAAGCATTCCGCCATCCACTCGGAAGGCAAGCGTTCCATCGCCTTCCCGTGGTTCATGCTCGGCTTCATCGGCGCATCCGTGATCGGCACCTTCGTGCCGGCCGTCGCCGCCGTCGCCCCGCAGCTGGTCGACCTCGCCTACATCGTACTCGGCATGGCCATGGCCGCCCTCGGCATCAACGTGAACTTCCGCGCCATCGCGGACAAGGGACGCAAGGCCTTCCTGGCGAGCTTCCTCACCTCCATCCTGCTGGTGTTCTTCGCCGCGGCGGTCGCCATCCTGTTCTTCTGACGGAAGCCCGTTTCGCATCTCCCCCTCGCGTTCCCATGCAACGCGAAGGGGATTTCCCATATTGCAGGCGAATGCCTGTCGATGCGGGTGAAAACATCGCGACTCGCGCATCAAATTTGTTTAAAGTCGGCTTGAAGTTGCTACGCTCGATATCGACAACATTAGAGAATCGAGGAGCAGCATGACCACGATGAATCTTGAGACTCTGGAGCATCGCACCGGCGACGAACGGGCCCCGGAGGTGTTCTTCACCAGCGTCATCACACCGGAAAGCCTGCAACGCGTCTACCGTGCGCTCGGCACGACGCCGAAGGGCAAGGTGGCCATCAAAATCCATTCCGGCGAATCCGAAAAATCCAATAACCTCAATCCTGCGCTGATCAAGGATCTGGTCCAGGAAATCGGCGGCACCCTCGTCGAATGCGCCACGGCATACGACGGCAACCGTGAGACCCCCGAAAAGAGCGAGGCCGTGTTCAAGGCGCGCGGCTATGGCGAGATCGCGCCGATCCAGATCATGGACATGGGCGGCGAAATCGAAATCCCGGTGGCCAGGCACCGCCACATCGCCTACGATATCGTCGGCAGGCATATCGACGACTACGACTCCTTCGTCGTGCTGTCGCATTTCAAAGGCCACCCGATGGGCGGCTTCGGCGGCGCGTTGAAGAACGTGTCCATCGGCATCGCCTCATCCAACGGCAAGCGTTGGATCCATTCCGCCGGCCAGACCAAGGACCATTGGCTTGCGGCCGAACAGGACGATTTCCTCGAGTCGATGGCCGAAGCCGACGAGGCCGTCATCACGCATATGAACGGCAACATGCTGTACATCAACGTCATGAACCGTCTGTCGGTCGACTGCGACTGCTTCGCGGAACCGGCCGAACCGGATATGCATGATGTCGGCGTTCTCGCCTCGCTCGACCCGGTCGCGCTCGACCAGGCCTGCGTCGACCTGGTCCATATCGCCCCGGACGGCGCCTCCGTCACCGAACGCATCGCCACGCGACATGGCGAACACACGCTCGAATACGCCGAGGAGCTTGGATTGGGGTCCCGCGAGTACCGCCTGACCGAGCTTGACTGACGGCGGAAGCCCGCCGAATGATGCGCCGCTTTCGCGGCATTGAATCGTTGATAGAAGGAGTATAAAGAATGTCCACCGCCATTGCGGCGCTGCGCCGCACCGATGCGCCGCGCCTGTCCGTAAGCGTCAAATCCGCCATCACCGTTCTGGGCGTCGCCGCCGCGGTCGCGTTGCCGCAGTTCTTCCATGTGCTGGGCGCCGCCTCCGGACTCGGCACGTCCCTGGGGTCGACGCTGCTGCCGATGCATCTGCCCGTGATCTTCATCGGCCTGTTCGCGGGTCCCGCAGCCGGCGCCGTCACCGGTCTGCTGGCTCCGATGATCAGCTTCGCGCTGTCGGGCATGCCGGTGCTGGCCATGGTTCCGTTCATGATGGTCGAACTGTGCGCGTACGGTCTGTTCGCCGGCCTGCTGCGTTCCGTGAAGCTGCCGGGTCTGGTGAAGGTCATCCTGGCTCAGGTCGCGGGCCGCGTGGTGCTGTCCGTGGCGACCGCCATCGCCGTGTTCGCGTTCGGCGCGCAGTCCAGCGTCGCCGCGATCTGGACCAGCACGCTGGTCGCCGGTCTGCCGGGCATCCTGCTGCAGTGGGCTCTGGTCCCGCTGGCGCTGTTCTGGGCAGAAAGCCTGATGGCGAAGCGTTCGTAGAATTCGTTTCACATAGGCGAAAGGGGCCGGTGCGGATTCTTCCGTGCCGGCCCCTCGAGTTGCCTTCCGAGTACGAGTATGTATTCGTCGGTTGCGGCGTAAGTAACAAAATGTGGGTCTAATAATACCCGTCGGCCCTTGCGGGAGTAAGCGTGTCGGGACGGTATTAACGTTTTGCCCATTAAAGGCGGCGTCCGGGATCCCCGTTTTATCCGGTGGCGTGGTTGACTGGGGCATGGCCAAAC
Organism: Bifidobacterium sp. LH_449; assembly: GCF_056356755.1. Classification (NCBI taxonomy): domain Bacteria; kingdom Bacillati; phylum Actinomycetota; class Actinomycetes; order Bifidobacteriales; family Bifidobacteriaceae; genus Bifidobacterium; species Bifidobacterium sp. LH_449. The sequence continues at coordinate 111,620 of NZ_JBKEUV010000001.1, read as the reverse complement.
ACAAATCGATCCGCGCCCGCAAATGCCCCTCGTGCGGCCGTCCGATGCGCAAGAAGGGATTCACCTCCGCCGGCAGGCAGCGATGGCGTTGCGACGAATGCCGGATGTCCACCACCGTCCGCCGCGACGATCGCACGAAGGAGGCCCGGTTCCGCGTATGGCTGCGATGGCTGCTGGGACGCCGCACCGCGGGCGAGGCCGCCGCCGATCTCGGCGTGAGCAGGCAGACGTTCTGGCGGATGACCTCGTGGTGCTGGCGGATACCTGTCCCGTCGCCGGAACCGCACGACCGCGACTACGCGCAGGCCGACGGCACGTATCTGTCCCATGGATGGTGCCTGCTGGTCGCGTGCGACGGCGACTGCCGCGTGCTGGCCTGGCAGTGGTGCGACCATGAGACCATCGCCGCGTACCGGCTGATGTTCTCAAGGATGGGCCGGATCCGGACGCTCGGCTGCGACGGGGCGATGACGACCGGCGCCGCCGCGCGCGAACGGTGGCGGGACGTGCGCGTCCAACGCTGCCTGGTGCACGTGCAGCGCGACGGAAGGCGCGACCTGACGACGAGACCGCGCACCGAGGCCGGAAAGTCGCTGCGGGGCCTGTACCTGAGGCTGACCGCGATCGGCGACGAGACACAGGCCGCGCGGTGGGCCGACGACCTGAACTCATGGCACAGCCGGTACGGTGCGTTCCTGAAGGAGCGCACCAGCGCGAAGGACGATCCGACCAATCCCAAGGCGTTGGCGGGCAGACAGTGGTGGTATACGCACATCCGGGTGCGTTCCGCGTACCACCGTCTCGAACGGCTCGTCGGCCGGGGCGAGCTCTTCGCGTTCCTGGATCCCGGCAATCCCGTGCGCGACGCGGTCCCGCCGACCACGAACATGATCGAGGGCGGCGCCGACAGCGGCGTCAAACGGCTGCCCGGCCTGCATCGCGGGATGAGCGAGGGACATATGCGCACGGCCGTCGAATGGCATCTGTACATGAAGACCGCCGACCCCGATCCGGAACGCGCGCTTGCGGCATGGCTCGCCGAACAGGGGAAGGACGCGGAACGGCCGGATCCCGAGCCGGCCGAGCCGGAACCCGGGACCGAGGTCGCAGTCCAGCTTCCCGGCGGGAAAGCCGACGGCGTCGATGCCTATGAATCCGGTTTCGGTGTCAGGAAGGGGTGGGTCCATTGAGCGGGAAACCATGTCATTAGACCCACATTTTGTTACTTATGCCTCGGTTGCGCATTCGCATAAAATCGAGGCCGCACGCTGATGCCGTGCGGCCTCGAATCGGTCAGTACGTAACGCGGGCCATTGCGGTTTCATGACTGCCGGCCCTGACGCCGTTCTGGAGAAAGTCCTACTTGCGGGTCATGTGCTTGATCGCGCCCCAGATCGCCTGGGAAAGCGCGTAGTGGCCCAGGGACGGGTCGGAGGCGGCGAGCGGGGAACGCAGAGCCTTGTTCATCATTTCGTTGTCCATCATGATGGACTCCTTTCCTTGGAATGCCGTGTTGCATACGGTGGTTTTTTCTTTATCCGTCTTCTGTTTTGCACTTATACGATAAAACGGCCCGCCTCGCGAATGCATGCCGAAATCATTGTTATTTTTGTATAATCATCGGGTAATCAGAGTTATTTACATTTTGTTCACGTACAAGGCGGGCACATATGACGCAGAACATCGTCAGCGAAGCGCGTCTGCGCTACCTCGACTTCATCGCGCGCGAAGACCGCATACGGCACCACCGTTATGTGGAGGAGATGAAACAATATGATCTGATGCGCGTCGGCGACGTCTCCGCCATCGCCGAAAGCGCACGCCTATGGGACTCCGGCCTGTACGGACACCTGTCGGACGATCCCCTGCGCAATGCGAAATACCGTTTCGTCACATCGATCACATTGGCCACACGCTTCGCCATCGACGGCGGCATGGATGAGGAGGACGCCTACAACGCCTCCGACCTGTACATACAGGACATGGACCGTTGCCGAAACGTGGAGGACGTGCGTCGTCTGCACACCGATATGATGACGTTCTTCACATGGGCGATGGCGGACATGCAGAAAACCGACGTGCATTCCAAAGCCGTCGCCGAATGCATGGACTACATCCACTATCATCTGCATGAAAAGATCACCGTGGCGATCCTGGCCGGGCACGTCCATCTGAATCCGACGTATCTTTCCGAACTGTTCGCCCGCGAAACGGGCACGCCCATATCGAGATACATCGCCGACCGGCGCATGGAGGCCGCCGAAAACATGCTGAAATATTCGCAATACGGATTCGCCGAAATCGCGCAGATTCTCGCATACCGTTCGCAAAGCCACTTTTCGAAGGCGTTCAAGCGGCATGCCGGCATGACGCCGAGCCAATACAGGAAGACCTACGCGCAGGCCGGCGTCTGGCCTGAATAGCCTCCCGTAAGATGCCACTCCTCCAAGCCTTCGATCGGGACGCGCCGAAATCGCAGGTCGAAGCCCCGGCGCAAGCCGCATCATCGGAAGACGGTTCTCGCCGCCGGGCAAGTCTGCGGATAAAGTAGGACGTCGTATATTCATGGCGGAATCGCGTGCGGTATATGCGCTGTGACGTGGAAAGCGGAATCATGCCGGAGAGAAGAATGTCGAATACAAAGTCATATGCCGCAAAACGGACGGACAGGCAACGGAGGTATCGCCGTCGCCGCATCGTGGCCGTCCTGTGCCTTGCGGCCTTCCTGCCATGTGTGGCGACGTCGGTGTTCGGCGTCGTCCAAATGCGCGCGAAGATGTTCGCCGCCGATGCGCCGACGCCGCAAAGCGTCGACGTGAGGAAGAACGGCGACGCCGACGGGAGGAACTCGGATGCGTCGGACGCGGACGATGCGCGGCCGTCCGATGCGGACGGTGAATCCGCGGCGTTGGATTGGCGTGCGCCTTCGGGCGGCGAATATCCTGATATAAGCGCGCTGCCCGATCTGTCGCTGAACGTCAGCATCGCCGACCAGCGCGTATACCTGCGGTCCAGCGGAGACGTGGTCTATACGATGATCGCCAGCACGGGACTGGACGACACCACGCCGACGGGCGATTACACGATCGGCATGCGCGGCGATCATTTCTACAACGAGTCCGAAGGCATGGGCGCCGACTATTGGGTCGCCTTCCTTGATACCACCTATTTGTTCCACAGCGTGCCCACCACGCAGAACGCCGGGGAATACATAGAGTCGGAAGCCATCAAGCTGGGGGAGCCGGCATCGCACGGATGCGTGCGGCTCACCGTCGCCGACGCGCAGTGGCTGTACGAGAACATCCCCGAAGGCACTCCCGTGCATATCGGCTGACCGCCCCCTGCGGGCGCTCCTCGACCGGAGAACGTGAATCGGCGGTGTCACGCTGCTGAATTTTTTGCGACATGATGATCGGACGGCCGTGTTTTTCCGCCGATTTCGGCTACGGTTGTGCTCTGGACGGTTATGGGCGCCCCATGCGAGGAGGAATGGGACGCGACGACGGATAAGGAGGACTCGGCATATGAGCATGCCGCTTGATCTGTATGTGATTCGCCACGGCGAATCGGAGGCGAATGTCATCGTCAACGCGGGCGAACAGGGAGACAATTCCCTGTACACGCAGGACAACGTCACCGTGCCGGACCGCTCATGGCGTCTGACCGGAACGGGCCGCAAGCAGGCCGATTGCATCGGCCGATGGCTGGTCGCGCAGCAGCCGCTGTTCGACCGCTACCTGGTCTCCCCGTATGTGCGCACCCGCGAGACCGCGGCCACGATGGCCTTGCCCAAAGCCAAATGGGAGGAGACGCGTGTGCTGCGAGAACGCTCCTGGGGCGAGATCAACACCATCACCAAAGAGGATTTCCGCAACAACTATCCGCGCAATTGGATGTTCAAAAACACCGATCCCCTATACTGGCGCCCGCCGGCGGGCGAGTCGATCGCCGACGTGGCGGAGGACCGCGTGCACAATCTGCTCACCTCGCTCAACCGCAAATCCGACGCGGAATCCGTGGTCATGGTCAGCCACGGCGATCTGATGCAGGCGCTGATGCTGACGCTCGAAGACCTGTCGGACGAGGAGTTCCTGCATCGCGCCGACGCCGAGGAATGGCGCATCACCAATTGCACATGCCTGCATTATTCCCGTCGCGATCCCGATTCGGGCCGAACCTATAAGCGCTTCCGCTGGGAACAGACCGCGCGGCCTGTGCATGACGAGGACGAAGGCCGTTGGCGGGTGCAGGTGGAGCCGTGGCGTGAATTCAAACGTCCGGTTTTGTCGAACGGAGACCTGGTCAACGTCGTGCAGACCGTCGACCCGCATCTGGTCGAATACCACGAACGCTGACGGCCGCGCCGCCGGTGGCCGGTATTTGGACATGTCTCCATTACAATGGCTGTGATGCGCGGCACAGTGCCGCCGCGCAAGAGAGTTAAGGAGATGTGAATGTCCAATCTGTTCACGTGGCAGCTGCACGGCGACGGCAAGACGCTGGCCCCCGGCGAGGTCGTCGAACCCGACGAGCGCCTGACTTGGGGCCGCACCATCGGCATCGGCGCCCAGCATGTGATCGCGATGTTCGGCGCCACCTTCCTGGTGCCGATCCTGACGGGCTTCGACCCGTCCACCACCCTGTTCTTCACTGCGATGTCGACGGCACTGTTCCTGCTGATCAACAAGAACGTCCTGCCGAGCTACCTCGGCTCGTCCTTCGGCTTCATCGCGCCGATCGCGGCCGTGACCACCGCCGACAAGGGTCTGGCCGTGGCGTCCTTCGGCATCATGGTCACCGGCCTGCTGCTGGCCTTGGTCGGCGTGCTCGTGCATTTCGCCGGCGCCAAGTGGATCGACATCATCATGCCGCCGGTCGTCAACGGCGCCATCGTCGCCATCATCGGCTTCAATCTGGCCCCGTCCGTATGGAACAACTTCCAGGCCGCGCCCGACACCGCACTGGTCACCCTGGTCGCCGTGCTGCTGATCGCCGTGCTGTTCAAGGGGCTGCTCGGCCGCCTGAACATCCTGCTCGGCGTCATCGTGGGCTATATCTACGCCTGCATCCGCGGACAGGTCGACTTCTCCGCGATCGGCGACGCCGCATGGATCGGCTTCCCGAAGTTCCACCTGCCGCAGGTCGACCTGACGATCCTGCCGATGTTCATCCCCGTCGTGCTCGTGCTCGTCGCCGAAAACGTCGGCCATGTCAAGTCCGTGGCGCAGATGACCGGTCGTGACTATGACGGCCAGATGGGCACCGCCCTGTTCGCGGACGGCCTGGGCACCGCACTCGCCGGTTTCGGCGGCGGTTCCGGCACCACCACCTACGGCGAGAACATCGGCGTCATGGCCGCGACCAAGGTGTATTCGACCGCCGCGTACTGGTGCGCCGCGGCCTTCGCGCTGCTGCTGAGCCTGTGCCCGAAGTTCGGCGCCATCATCAACACGATTCCCGCCGGCGTGCTCGGCGGCGTCACCACGCTGCTGTATGGCATGATCGGCATGATCGGCGTGCGCATCTGGGTCGAGAACAAGGTCAACTTCGACAAGCCGCTGAACGTCATGACCGCCGCGATCGTGATGATCATCGGCATCGCCGACTTCACCTTCGCCATTCAGGGCGTGTCCTTCAATGGCATCGCGCTCGGCACCATCGTCGTGCTCGTCGCCTACCACGGGCTGAAGGCCATCGGCAAGGCCACCGGCACGATCGAAAAGGACGATCCGGACATTCTGTGACGTCGGCTTCGTCCGGCGGCGATATCGTCGCATGGATGACGAAAAGCCCCTTGGAAAAGGGGCTTTTCGCTATCCATGCAAGCTGCGCGCGTATATGATGAACCATTGAAACGGCATACGCATGACAAGACAATGAAGGGATTCGCCATGGCAACAGCGCAGGGCAGGAAAATCGCCGTCGTCACGGGCAGCGCATTGGGATTGGGCTATGAGATGACCCGTCAGCTGATCGAAAAGGGATGGTTCGTCGCGGGCATCGATTTCAACGCGCGGCGACAGGCCGAACTTTCCGAGGAATTCGCGCAGGATTCATATCAGGCGTTCGTCGGCGACGTCTCGGATGAGGCATTCGTGGAGGAATCCATGTCGCGGATCGCGAAGCTGGGGCATGTCGATCTGCTGGTCAACAATGCCGGACAGCCGTCCTTCAAGGTCCCGGCCGCATACGTCGCCGCGGACGTCGACAAATGCCTCAAAGGCCTGAAGGGCATGATCCTGTGGAGCGTGGCGACATTGAAGGCCACGGGGGAGAGGGACGTCAAGATCGCCAACATCATGAGCACCGCGGCCACGCGCGGCAACGCCGGCGAAAGCGTGTACTGCGCGGCCAAATGGGGCGAAAAGGGCTATACGAAGAGCCTGCAGGCGGCATACAAGGGGACCAGCGTGAAAATCGTCGCCGTATACCCGGGCGGCATCGACACCGCGTTCTATCGCGACAGCCGCGACTACGTGTCCGAAGAGAAGCAGCACACCTTCATGCGCGCCGACCAGCTGGCCGAAGTGATCGTCTGCAATCTGACCTCACCGGCCAATCTGACGGTCAGCGACATCGAAATCAACCGCAACAGCTGACCGGCGCGCTGCGGCAGGGACATAAGGGCGCTCCGGCCGAAAGTATCGGGCGTACGGTACTGTGGATGGGCTTGCGCAACGCGCGCAACCTTTTGACATGAAAGGCCATTGTGCCAGAACACACTTTTGATGCCCTTGCGGCGGAATCGTCCATGCCCGAAACCATGCAGGACGCCGACCGCACCTACACCTTCGCCGAACTCGGCGTACCCGGTCCGCTCGTCCGAGCGCTGGCGGCGGACGGCAAGCGCACCGCATTCCCGATCCAGGCCGACACCCTTCCCGATTCGCTGGCAGGCCGTGACGTGCTTGGACGCGGCCGCACCGGCTCCGGCAAAACGCTCGCCTTTTCGATCCCGCTGGTCGCCCGGCTGGGTGAAATCGGCATGGGCGCCAATGCGCAGGGAAACCGCGGCGGCGGACGCCGTACCAAAAACCAGGGCGCCGACGAGAACGGCCGCGAAGACGACCGTCTGCCGCGCCCGCGCGGTCTGGTATTGGCTCCGACGCGCGAGCTGGCCAATCAGATCAACGATGTGCTGGCCCCTCTGGCCCGCATGTACGGCATGGCCACCACGACCGTGTACGGCGGCGTGCGCTACAACCGCCAGTTCCGCGAACTGCGCGAAGGCGCGGACATCGTCGTCGCATGCCCGGGCCGTCTGGAGGACCTGATCGAACAGAAGGCCCTCGCATTGGACAACGTGCAGGTCGCGGTCATCGACGAAGCCGACGAAATGGCCGATATGGGCTTCCTGCCGCCGGTCAAGCGACTGCTCGGCCAGATCTCCTTCGACGCCCAGGTCATGCTGTTCTCCGCGACCCTCGACCACGGCGTCGACGAGGTCGTGGAAACCTTCCTGTCCGATCCGAAGGTGCACAGCGTCGATTCGGCGACCTCCACGGTCGACGAGATGACCCATCACGTGTTCGAGACCACGCGTGACGACAAGCCCGCCCTGGTGAAGACGCTGGCCAGCGGCAAGGGCCGTCGCATCCTGTTCACGCGCACGAAGTTCCAGGCGACGAAGCTCGCCAAAACATTGACGCAAAGCGGCATCCCGGCCGCCGAGCTGCACGGCAACCTCAGCCAGAACCAGCGCGACCGCAATCTCGCGGCCTTCGACTGCGGCGACGTCCACGTCATGGTCGCCACCGATGTGGCGGCGCGAGGCATCGATATCAGCGGCGTCGAACTCGTCGTCCAGGTCGATCCGCCGGACGATCCGAAATCGTTCCTGCACCGCTCCGGCCGTACCGCGCGCGCGGGCCAGGCCGGTGACGTCGTCACCCTGATGCTTCCCGAACAGCGTCGCAAAACCCGTCGCACCATGCGCGAAGCCGGATTGCAGGTGCGCTCCGTCAAGGTGCGCTCCGATTCCCCGGAAGTGCTGGAACTGGTCGGAGAGATGGCCGAACCGGTGTTCGGCTGGACATTGGAGCAGTCGCAGCCTGCCGGCAATCCGCGTCGACGCGGCGAAAAGAACGACCATGACGGCGGTCGCGGCACGCGTCGCCGCAGGAACGACGACCGCTTCGGCAAAGGCGGCAGGAAACACGGCCGTCGCGACCGCGGGGACCGTCGCCGCGACGACGAGACCACGCGCGGTGTCGAAGCGTTCGAAGAGCCGCGCGGCAGCCGGACGGAAACCGAAGAGACGGATGTCGCCGCCAAGGGCGGGAGGCCACGCAACGACAAGCGCCGTGAAAAGTATGACCGTCGCCATGCCGCCTCCAAGGCCGAACGAGAGAGGCGCCGCCAGGAGGAATCCGGGGAGCGTGGCAACGACAGGCCGAAGTCCAAGCGCGATGCCGATCGTCCGGTGCTCCGCAAAGACGATCGCGACGCCGGCAAACCGGAAAAGCAGCGTAGAACGACGCAGAATCGTCGGGATGATCGGGATCGCCGTAACGACAGGAAGCGTCGCGGCGACCATACGCAGTATTCCGGCAAGCGCATCCACCGCGACGAGAACCGCATCCGCACCGATGAGCATTCCGAGGACGTGAAGCGTCACGAACGCCGTATGAAGGCGCGTTACGGCGAAAAACATTCCGGCGTACCCCGCCGTCGCCGCACGAAGGTCAAACGCGCCCCGTTCCGCACGCGTTGACGGACATTCGCGATTGGCTGCGTTCCATGGGCTTGGATGATAGCATGAGCCCCATGGAACGCAGCCAATCATTGTTTTCCGCACGGAACGTCACTTGCACCATGCCCGGCGAGCAAGGCGGGCGTACGTTGTTCGGCGGCATCTGCCTTGACATCGGTCCATGTGAGATAGTGGACCTGACAGGCCCATCCGGATCAGGCAAAAGCAGTCTTCTGACGGCATTCGCCCGATTGAATCCGAACGCACACGGCGAGCTCACCCTTGACGGGCGGCCGGATACGGAATTCACTCCCCAGCAGTGGCGTTGCAATGTATCATATCTGCCGCAGAAATCGATATTGCCGGGACGGACGGTGGCTGAAACGATTCGTCTGCCTTGGATGCTGCGCGCACGCTCGGCATCATATGACGCCACGGCACGTATGCGGTTCGCGCGGAACACTGCATTTCGGGGCGTCGACGACGACGCCATCCGACGCATGATGGATGCGGTCGGATGCGAGGACATCGAACTTGGCCGGCCTCCCCATGACCTGTCTGGTGGACAGGCCGCACGAGTCAGCCTGATACGAACCTTGCTGACGAAACCGCGTCTGCTGTTGGCCGATGAGGTCGACGCGGGATTGGATGACGACAACGCCGATAAGGTTGCCCAAATCATGCGGCAGGCCGCCGAAGAAGGCATGGCGATCATTCGTGTTCGGCATCGCGCGTCGGATGGCCGGGCCTCGCGCATCCTCGTATTGCGTGATGGCGCACTTCATGAGGAGCGGAACCGATGAGCGGCAACTATTATTCGATCGACCTGTGGGGGTTGCTGGTCGCCATGCTGATGGTGGCGGTGGCCGCCGCGGTGTCCGGACTCATGCGTCTGGGCGTCGGACGCACGCTGCTGTGGTCTGCCTGCCGTGCATTGCTGCAATTATGCGCGATGGGCCTGATCATGGGCTATGTCATCCGGTCGAACAATCCATGGCTGGTATTCGCGCTCATCGTGGTGATGCTGGTCGCCGCCGTGCAGATCACATTGTCTCGGGCCAAAGGAGTGCCTCACGGACTGGTCGGCCCGGTGCTGTTGAGCCTGGCCGTCACGATGCTGCTGATGCTCGCCCTCGTCGCGGAACTGATCGTTCGCCCGCAACCGTGGTATGCTCCTCAACTGGTCATTCCTTTGACCGGCATGCTGCTGGGAAACACCGTATCCGCATTGGCGGTCGGATTAAGCCGATTCTATGAGTCGATGCGAGAGCGTCGCGATGAAATCGACATGATGCTCGCCTTGGGCGCGACCACATGGGAAGCCGCCCGTCCATCCATCATGTCGTCGATTCGCCTTGGACTGTTGCCCACGACTGCATCGCTGGCATCCAGCGGCATCGTGACGATTCCCGGAATGATGGCAGGACAGGTGATCGCCGGCGGCGACCCGTTGGACGCGGCAAAATACCAGTTCGTGATTCTTGGCGCGATCGCGGCATTGACTTTGCTGGCCGATTCGCTGATCATGACGATGGTATACCGTACATGCTTCACCAAAGACGATTGCCTGAGGCTGCCGTAAGGGGGAATTTGAGTCGTATATGCAGGTCAATGCTTCCATAATGGAAGTGGTATGCGCTACTGTTGGCGCTTATGAATGAATTGATGCTTGGATATGCGGCCGGCGTTGCGCTGGCCGACGGCGTGGAATCGTGCGCCGTCGACACCGGCGGCTTCATCGGGGCCATTACGAATTGGCTGGTGCAGCTGATGTCCGCCATGGGCGCCATCGGCACGGGAATGGCGGTGCTGCTGGAAAACCTGTTTCCGCCGATCCCGAGCGAGGTGATTCTCCCTCTGGCCGGATTCACCGCCGCACAGGGGCATATGACAGTGGCCGAGGCGATCGTCGGCGCGACGGTCGGCTCGCTGCTCGGCGCCCTTCTGCTGTATGGCATCTCGCGTGCGATCGGCTCCGAAAGGATCCGTCGCCTGTTCGATTGGATGCCGCTGACCGACGCGAACGACATCGACACCGCCGATCGCTGGTTCGCCCGTTACGGTGGCGTTTCGGTGCTGATCGGCCGTGTGATCCCGATCGTGCGCAGCCTGATCTCCATTCCCGCCGGTCTGGCGGCCATGTCGCCGTGGCGTTTTGCCGCGCTGACCACGTTGGGATCGGCCGTCTGGAATACGCTGCTGGTGATGGCAGGCTATCTGCTCGGCGGCAAATGGTGCACGATTCTGGGATTCCTCGACCAGTTCCAGTATGTGGTGGCCGCGATCCTCGTGATTCTGGTCGTCTGGTACGTCGTCGTCAAAGTCAGGGAGCATAAGGCGAAGGCATCCAGGTCCTGACCGCTTTCGAGCGCGAAACGAATGGGCATCGTGAATTTCACGGCGCCCATTCGCATATTCCAATGTGATATCAATCACTGCCTGCGTCGCAGCAAGCCGTCGACAATGCCGATGACCAGGCCGACAACCGCGGGAAGCAGCCATCCAAGCTGGGCGTCATGCAACGGCAGCATCGCCATCGCTTCGGCCAGCGGCGGAATCGACAGGCCAAACAGGCCGATCAGACTGTTCACGCAATCCACGATGCTGACGATGCCGACCAGCAGCATCACCCAGAAATAGACGCGTGCGAAACGGCCTGCGATCAGTTGATGCGCGAACGAAAGGACGATCAGCACGATCGCCATCGGATACAGCGCGGACAATACCGGCACCGACACTTTGATGATCGTGCTCAGACCGGCGTTCGACACCGCAAAGCTGAATACGGCGAACACCGCGCTCCACATGCGATAACTGACACGACGGCCCGCAATGCGCGGAAAACGGTTCTGGAAATACGTGCCGCATGTGGAGATGAGGCCCGTGCACACATTGAAGCAGGCGATGACGAACACCAGCCCGACGAAGGCCGTGCCCCAAACGCCGAACGCGGAGGAGGTCAGATTCGTCAGCACCGTGGCGCCGGTATCGTTCGCCGGGTCGACGGACGCCAGCGAGCCCGAGACGACGCCGACGAATGTCAGCGCACCGTAGATGACGACCAGCATGACGCCGGTGCCGATGCCGGCCAGACCGGTCTCCCTGCGGTTCGCTTTTTCGTCCTTGACGCCCATCTGCGTGACGTTCACTGAAATGATGATGCCGAAATACAGTGCGGCAAGCAGGTCCATCGTCTGATAGCCGTCCAGAAAACCGCGGGCCATCTGTCCGGTGGCGTAATCGCCGAACGGCGCGGAGAAGACGTCGGGGGAGATGACCAGGCAGGCGACGAATAATGCGGCGATCAGCGTCAGCAGCACAGGTCCCATGACCTTGCCCAACGCTTTGGACAGACGTTCCGGATGCTGCGCCACCACATAGGACAATGCGAAGAACGCCGCCGAATACGCCAGCTGCGTCAGCCACCGCGGCGCATCGCCGGCGAACGGCACGACGACCATCTCATATGAGGTGGTGGCGGTACGCGGAATCGCAAAGCACGGGCCGATCGTCAGAATGATGGCCAATCCCAGGACGGAGGCGAACCGTGGGCCGACCTTGCCGGCCAAAGCGTCGAAGCCGCCGGCCCGGGACACGGCGATGACGCCCAGGATCGGCAGTCCCACGGCGGAGATGATGAATCCGACGGCGGCGGGGACGGCGGCCGATCCGGCCTGAGCGCCCAGGAACGGCGGGAAAATAAGATTGCCGGCGCCGAAGAACATGGAAAAGAAGGTGACGGTCAGCAATATGCGATTACGCGACGACAGGCCGCTTTGCGGGTGCCGTGCCGTAACGGCGCCCGTCTTGTCGGAATCGTCGGCGGGAGCCGCATCGCCTGTCGTCCGTGCTGATGCTGCAACTTGTGATTCGCTCATTCCGACCAGTGTAGTTGTCTTGGTTTGGGAAGGGAAAACGAATATGCATGTCGCGCATCGCGTCGATTTCCCCGATGAGCATAACCGTGAGACCGATTCTTGGCGATATGACAGGCTGGGGCTACACTGGCAACGGGAAAAGTACTACTTTTGATGGAGGACACCAGTATGACAGCTGAAGCAAACGTCGGCGTCGTCGGTCTGGCCGCAATGGGCGGCAGCCTGGCCCGCAATCTCGCACACCATGGCAACAGGGTCGCCGTCTTCAACCGCTCCTACGGCCGTACCGAAAAGCTGATGGCCGAACACGGCGGCGAAGGCGAGTTCCATCCGGCGAAGACCCTGGAAGAGTTCGTCGACAGCCTGGCCAAGCCGCGCACCGCCATCATCATGGTCAAGGCCGGAGAACCGACCGACGCGATGATCGACGCTTTGGCCGATCTGATGGAGCCGGGCGACATCATCGTGGACGCAGGCAACGCCTATTTCCCGGACACGATCCGCCGCGAAAAGGAGATCAGCGCCCGCGGCCTGCACTTCGTCGGCTGCGGCGTCTCCGGCGGCGAGGAAGGCGCATTGCGCGGCCCGTCGATGATGCCGGGCGGCACCGAGGAATCCTGGAAGACCTTGAAGCCGATCTTCGAATCCATCGCGGCGGTCGCCGAAGGCGAGCCGTGCGTGACGCATATCGGCGAGAACGGCGCCGGCCATTTCGTCAAGATGGTGCATAACGGCATCGAATACTCCGACATGCAGCTGATCGCCGAAAGCTACGATCTGATGCGTCGCGGCCTGGGCATGAGCCCGGCCGAGATCGGCGACGTGTTCGAAGAGTGGAACAAGACCGAACTCGACTCCTATCTGATCGAAATCACCGCCGAAGTGCTGCATCAGACCGACGCGAAGACCGGCAGGCCGCTGGTCGATGTGATCGTGGATCATGCCGGCATGAAGGGCACCGGCACCTGGACCGTGCAGACCGCGCTGTCCCTGGGCGTGCCGGTCACCGGCATCGCCGAAGCCGTGTTCGCCCGTGGCCTGTCCTCGCAGGGCGCGTTGCGCGAGGAGGCCCTCCGCCAGGGCTTCGAAGGCCCGTCCGATCCGATCGACATGCCGGTCGAAGAACGCCAGGCATTCATCAACGACATCCGTGAAGCGCTGTACGCCTCCAAGATCGTCGCCTACGCGCAGGGCTTCAACGAGATCACCACCGCCGCAGAGGAATACGGCTGGAACATCGACCTGGCCGCCGTCGCACGCATCTGGCGTGGCGGCTGCATCATCCGAGCGAAGTTCCTCAACCGCATCTCCGAAGCCTTCGAATCCGGAGAGGCGAACGTGTCGCTGCTGTTCGCCCCGTATTTCAAGGATGCCATCGAAACCGCGGAATCCTCGTGGCGTCGCGTCATCGCCCGCGCCGTGCGCTTCGGCATTCCGGTACCGGCCCTGTCGTCGTCGCTGGCGTACTTCGACGGCCTGCGCTCCCCGCGTCTGCCCGCCGCCCTGATCCAGGGCCAGCGCGACTTCTTCGGTGCGCACACCTACGGTCGCGTCGACGCTCCGGGCGCCTTCCACACGTTGTGGGCCGAACCGGGCCGCGAGGAGATCGAAGCCTGATCGGCGCTGACTGTCGTTGCGGCATGACGTGGGGGGCGGTTCACAATGAACCGCCCCCCACGTCATGTTTTTGGAAAATCCGTATGTCGGATGGTCCGACGACGCCTTGCGGCGCTACAGCCTGCTGACCGCTCCCACATCCACCAGCCACAGCAGCTCCTCGCCGTCGGCATAGGAGCTGGGCGCCTGCGGATTGCGCGGTTCGGCGAACGCGGCGCGCACTGCATCGGCCTTGCGCGCTTCGGACGTGAACACCCACGTATGAAGCGAACGTGCGATCATCGGCACGGTCATGGTCACGCGCAGCGGCGGCGGCTTGGGGGAGTCGCGTACGCCGGCCACCAGCACATGCGGGTCGTCGATCAGCACTTCGTCCTTGCCGGGGAACAGCGACGCGAAATGCGCATCCGGACCGACGCCGAACATAGCGATATCCATACGCGCATCATCGCCCAACTGCTCGGTCAGTTCGCGCTGGTATTCCGCTGCGGCCGCGGCGAGAACCGCGTCGGTCCGCTCAGGGGAGTCCCGGGCGATCTCCTCCGGGCGACGGCCGTCCGCCGGCATCTCATGGATGTTCTCGGCCGGCATGCGGCCTTCTTCGACCAGACGGCCGAACAACGCCTCACGCGCCTGCTTGGCGTTGCGGTCGTCATCGTCGTCGGCGACGAATCGTTCATCGCCCCACCACACGTGCACATGCGACCAGTCGACGGCGTCGCACAACGGGTCGGCGCCCATGACGGCAAGCACTTCGATGCCGTCGGTGCCGCCGGTGACGGCGATGTCGACGCGTCCACGGCCAGGTTCGGCCAGCATGTCGATGATGGTCAGCAGCGTGCGCGAAGCGACCGCCTGCGCCAACAGCTGCGGATTGGGATAGACCACGGTTTTACGTGTTCCCATATGGTGCTCCTTATATCAGATGATGACGGCGGGCGGGCGCGACGCATCGCATCGGGCGTCCGTATCGCGCCATCCGCCATGTCCGAAGACGATCGAAACCGCTATCGGCGTGGATGGATCAGATCCCAGCCTTCGGTGACGACCTCGGCGTAGATGTCGTCGGGGTAGAGGCGGCCCAGTTCCTCGCTCAGGCACTCCTCCAACGTGCGCGCAGGCACGCTGATGGTCTGCGGGGACTGGCCCGGCATGCTGATGACGGCGCAACCCTCCTCGGCGGAAGGGCGTTCCAGGCTCAGCTCGCCGTCCGCACGGGTCAGGTACACGCCGGTGACGGCGGTGGCGCCCGGAACATGCTCGATCGTGACCGGCACGTTCAGCTTCAGACGCAGCCACGCGGCGAGCAGGTCCATCGGCAGGAAGCCTTCCGGTCCGGCCACGCGCGCCGCGCTGATCGGCAGGTACGGCGGCTGGTCGAGCATCGAAGCGAGCATCGCCCGCCATACGGTCAGGCGCGTCCACGACATGTCCACGTTCTTCGACGACCAGTTGCGCCGCAGATCGTCCATCGTGCGCATGGGATTCGAAGAGCGCATCGCATCGGTGATGCGGCTGCGGGCCATCGAACCCAGCAGATCCTTCGACAGGTTCGCCGGCGCTTCGGTCGGCCACCAGGCGACCACGGGCGCGTCCGGAACCAGCAGCGGAATGACCAGCGTGTCCGCATGATGCACCAGACCGCCTCGCGGGCGAAGCACGATGATCTCGCCCGCGCCCGCATCCGAGCCGAAGCGGATCTCGGCGTCAAGATACGTGTGCGGAGCGACGCCGCCCGTTTCCTCATCGGCGTCGTCCGGGACGGCTTTGACGACCGCGCGGTTGTCCGGCGCGATGGCGATGACGCGGCATGGATGCTCGCGGCTGGCATTGTTCGCCAGCTTCAACGCATGTTCGAGCTCGTCGTCGTCGGTGGAGATCAGCAGCGTCAGCACACGGCCCAGCGCGGCCTCGCCGCGTTCCTCATGCAGGGCCTCGATTTTCTCGGCGATCTGACGGGTTTCGGTATTCGGCAACGTAATGATCATGGCATCCTCCACTGGCGTCCGTCACGGGCAAGCATCTCATCGGCCTCCTGCGGGCCCCACGTGCCCGAACGGTAGGGCTGCGGCTGGCCAAGCGTGGACCAGAACTCTTCGATCGGATCGAGGATCTCCCACGACAGTTCCACTTCACGAGTGGTGGGGAACAGCGGCGGGTCGCCCAGCAGCACGTCCAGAATCAGACGCTCATACGCTTCCGGGGAGGATTCGGTGAAGGAACGGCCGTAGCCGAAGTCCATCGACACGTCACGCACCTCCATCGAGGTGCCGCCCGGCACCTTTGCGCCGAAACGCATCGTCACGCCCTCATCGGGCTGCACGCGGATCACGATCGCGTTCTGGCCGAGTTCACGGGTCGCGGTCGATTCGAACGGCAGATGCGGCGCCTTCTTGAACACGACGGCGATTTCCGTGACGCGTTTGCCCAGACGCTTGCCGGCACGCAGGTAGAACGGCACGCCGGCCCAACGGCGCGTATCGATGTCCAGCCGGATCGCGGCGTACGTCTCCGTCGTGGACGCCGGATCGATGCCCGTCTCGTCAAGATAGCCATGCACCTCATGCGAGCCCTGCCATCCCGCGGCATACTGGCCTCGTGCGGTGTGCGCGGCCAGATCCTTCGGCAGGCGCACGGCGGAAAGCACCTTCGTCTTCTCCGCCGTCAGGTCGGACGGCGCGAAGGAGACCGGCTCCTCCATGGCGGTCAGGGCGAGCAGCTGCAGCAGGTGGTTCTGGATGATGTCGCGCGCCGCGCCGATGCCGTCATAGTAGCCGGCGCGGCCGGCCACGCCGATGTCCTCGGCCATGGTGATCTGCACATGGTCGACGTAGTTCGCGTTCCAGATCGGCTCGTACATGGCGTTCGCGAAGCGGAAGGCAAGCAGATTCTGCACGGTCTCCTTGCCCAGATAATGGTCGATGCGGAACACGCTCGACGGGTCGAACACTTCGGAGACGAGGCGGTCGAGCTCCTTGGCGCTGGCCAGGTCATGGCCGAACGGCTTTTCGATGATCACGCGACGCCAGGCGTCCTCTTCGGAACGCGCCAGACCGCAGTCGGCCAGCTGACGCGACACCTGCGGGAACGCGCGAGGCGGCACCGACATGTAGAACGCGTGGTTGCCGCGCGTGCCACGGTCCCGGTCAAGTTCGGCGACGGTGTCGGACAGGCGCGCGAACGCTTCCGGATCGTCGAAGCTGCCCTGCACGAAACGAATGCCTTCGGCCAGCTGGTTCCACGTCGATTCGCGGAAGGGGGTGCGGCAGCGGGCTTCGACGTTTTCGCGTACGAACGCCTTGAACTGGTCTTCGTTCCAGTCGCGGCGCGCGAAACCGGTCAGGCCGAAGCTGGGCGGCAGCAGACCGCGATTGGCCAGATCATAGATCGCCGGCAGCAGCTTCTTACGTGACAGATCGCCGGTCACGCCGAAGATCACGATGCTGCAGGGCCCCGCGATGCGCGGCAGACGCAGGTCGCGCGGATCGCGCAGCGGATTGGCCCATCCCTGAACCGTGTTCGACGGCAGGGATGAAGGGGAATTGGTTTGACTCATGCCCTTCATAGTAGTGCCTGTCCTGTTCTTATGCAGCATTACGCTCGTGGGGCAGGGCGAACGTGGAATATCTCACATGCGGGAATCGGCATTGCAGCCGGGCATGATGCATCGTTCCATCACCGCGCTCACATGTTCGATGGAATCCTTGCAGTCATCGTTCAGCCATTGCGAGATGATGGCCATCAATCCGTGTATGTGGAAGGACATGATGTATTGCTGATCGGGTTGCGGTACGTGGAATCGCTGCAAAATCGGAGTGAAGATATGTTCCATCATTCGCTTATAGGTCTTTTCCAATTCGAAGGGTTTGGAATACTTCAGTACGGTTCTGAACAATCGCTTATTCCGTGCAATATATTCAAGATATGGCGTTAGATATGTTGGTGTCACTAGATACAATTCATCCAAAGAACACTCACGAATATGGGAAGTGAAATCTTCTGAAGATAACGGCATTGATTCAAGGAAAAGCTTTTTCGTGTACCACATGCTTTCCGAAAGCAAATCGCCGATATTTGCATAATGCAGATAGAACGTCGAACGGTTTACACCGGCGAGGCTGCAGATTTCCTTTACGGTAATATACTCGATATCTTTTTTGTCCAATAATGTTAGAAATGCCCGATCCATACGAACGGCAGTGTTGAAATATTTGCTTTCGGATTTATTCATGGTTGCATTTCTCTTCGGCTGCGCCAATGGAACAGGCGGATAATATCGGCAATGATTGCATGGGACGCATAAGCGGCGTCACAAGATTGGTGGGTGGATGAATAAATGATGAAGGCCGCAAAAGCGTGACGGGGAAATAATCGTAGTGGATGCTTATCGGTCGCTTTGCTTTTGCAGACCGACCGATAAGCATTTCCCGTTGCATCCTGTACTGTTATTCGTTGCTGATTTTCTTTGCCAATTCCATGATTTCGAAAGCATATTTTTGTTTGCCCGCCGCCAGCATCTTCAGATGGATCGGGTAATTGACTCCCATACCGATCAACCCGATGACGCCGATTGCAATGCCGAGGATGAATACGGTGCTGCTGCCATCTCCGATCACGTTCATGGACATGCACATGCCGACTCCGGTGACAAGCGCCGCGATGATGCCGAAGGCGTAGGCGAAAATGATTGCGGGCATCTTTGCTTTGATATCCAACTTACGCAAGGCAACCACTTGGGAATCATTTTTCGGCGCGTATTCGTTGGCGATTTGCTCCGCATAGATTTTATCGGTATTCATGTGTTTTTCTCCTCTATTGTCATGGACATTTTTCAGTATAAGGACGGCAATCACAGGAGAAAAAGGACATTATCAGGCGTTTATGTTGAATTCAGCAAAAATGTCATGATATTTGTGCAGTGGACAATAGCGTTTTTATAAGTCAACGAGTTGCGATGCCGTTGAGGAAGCGGGCCAATCCCTCACGCATGCGGGAACGCGGACATGCGACATTGATGCGGACGAAGGAACGCCCGTTGCCGCCGAACTGCGCGCCGGGGGAGAGCATGACGTGGCATTCGCGCGTCAGATATTCGCATAGCGCGTTCGTGTCGGCGGTGATTGCGGAGCAGTCGACCCACAGCAGATATGTGGCGTGGGATTCGACGACGGCGATGCGGCGATTCGTCGGTGCGGCCGCGTTATACGCGTCGAACATGGCATAGGCTTCGCGTCTATTGGCCGCCAGATAGGCGCGCAGCTCCTCCAGCCATGGTTCGCCCTCGTTGAATGCGGCGATCGTGGCCGTCATCGCGAACGCATTTGGCTCGGCCACCTCGTCGGTGTTAAGCGCACGCCATACCTTATGGCGCAGCACAGGATCGGGAATCATCACGGCAGCCGTCTGCAAACCGGCGATGTTGAAGGCCTTCGTCGGTGCCAGGCAAGTCACCGAATTCATACGGCAATGCTCGCTTACCGACGCGAAAGGCACATAATCGTAGCCCGGATCGGTCAGATCGCAATGGATCTCATCGCTGATCACCGTCACATGGTGGCGGTAGCACAATTCGCCGATGCGCTCCAATTCGTCGCGATCCCAAATATGCCCCGACGGATTATGCGGATTGCACAGAATCATCAGCGTCGTCTGCGGGTCGGCCAGACCTTGTTCCAACGCATTCCAATCCACGTCATAATGGCCATTGCCGTCATATGACAGCGGCGCCTCCAATACGCGGCAGCCGTTGTTGACGATCGAATTGAAGAAGATGTTGTATACCGGCGTCTGAATCAGCACATTCTCGTTCGGCGTCGTCAACTTGCGCACCATACTCGAAATCGCCGGAACCACACCAGTGCAGAACACCAATGAATCCGCGTCAATGGCAAGCCCATGCCGACGACCCCACCAATCCGCATAGCTTTGCGCCCACTCATCAGGCACAATCGAATAGCCGAACACGCCATGATCCACGCGCCGCCGCAGCGCCTCGCGAATCTGCGGCGCCGTCGCAAAATCCATATCCGCGACCCACATCGGCAACGCGTCGCCGGCCTCATCCCACTTCAATGAAAACGTGCCGGAACGGTCAATCGGAGTGTCAAAATCATAAAACATCGGAATCATCGCCCCATCATCGCAATATGATCACTGTTCGCCAAGGACGATCGTCGTCCTGTCCGGATCGACCTTCGTCGGATCCAACGTCAGCTCCTTGATGGCGTCCGCACGGATCGTGCCGGCCAGGGGATTGAGCACGCTGTCGATCGTGCCGCGCACGTCGGCGTCGACCGTTGAATATTCGAACGCCAACGTCGTGTTGATCAGACGGCAGTTGCGCAGCGTCAGGCCATCGATATAGCACAGGCCCTGCAGGCTTTCGATCGTGCAGTTCTCGAAGGTGAGATTGCGCGAGTTCCAGCCCAGATATTCGCCGGAAACGAACGAATCGCGCACCGTGACGTTTTCGGCGTTCCAGAAGGCGTCCTTCGAGATCAGACGCGAATTCGCGATCGTCACGTTCTTCGCGCCGTCGAACGGATAGTCGCCGACCAGACGCAGGTCGTCCGCGGTGAAACCGTCCACGTTCATCGCGAAATAGTTGCCGCGCGCCGACACATGCTCCGCGACGACCCGCGAACAATGCCACAGCGTCTCCTCGGCGTTGACGAAATCCACGTCACGCAGCGTCAGATCCTCGACGCGGCGGAAATTCTTCGGCGCCTCGACCGTGCAGCGCTCCACCAGCATATGCTTCGTATACCACACGCCGGCGCGCGCCATCGCGAACCATGTGGTGTCGCGCGCGGCCACATGCTCGCAGTACCACAGCGGATACTTCCATTTGAACATGGAGCCCAGCAGCTCGATGTTCTTCGCATGCTTCAGCGGCGACTCGCCGTCGGCGAAAACCGTGTCGACATAGCGCGTGTCATGCGCGAAAAACGCGGCGCGCTCGCCGGTGAGCATACCTTGGCGTACTTCCCGAAGCTCCGTCGTCGCCGAAGGTTCCCGGCCGGACTGGCAGATGTTGCATGGCATAAGGAATTCTCTTTCCCTTGTTCTCTTCCTGTAATGCGTGAACGCGGGCCGCATCATGGACCGTTCCGGACGTCGCGGCCGACCATGGGGTGACACGCTCGTCCGGTCCATATTCGGGGCCTTTCGTTTAAAGTTAAATCCAAGTATATATTTATGCATGAAATGTTCGCGATAAGCGTGGCACGCGGTAAAACGCCTGGACGTTGTGTGGGCGGCGCGGCGCGGAGTGCAGTGATGGGAGGCAGCGACGATGCCAGTGCCGCAACGAGTGGTGGATATGATGAATTCCGGCGACATCTACGCCTGCGATGACGAGGAGATGATGCGCGCCCAACGCGAACAGCTGGAGCTGCTCTACGATTTCAACCGGACGCGCCCGAGCCAGGCGGAGGAACGCAATGACGCCGCACGGAAACTGCTGGGATCGTTCGGCGAAGGCTCGTACATCGAGCCGCCGCTGCACGCCAATTGGGGCAGCAACACCTATTTCGGGCGTGGCGTGTATGCGAATTTCAACCTGACGCTGGTCGACGACGCCGACATCACGATCGGAGACCATACGATGATCGGGCCGAACGTCACCCTCGTCACCACGGGGCATCCGATCCGCCCCGATCTGCGCGTGCGGGTCACGCAGTTCTCCATCCCCGTCACGATCGGACGCAACGTGTGGATCGGGGCGAATGTGACGGTGCTGCCGGGAGTGACCATCGGAGACAATTCGGTGATCGGCGCCGGGTCGGTCGTCACCGGGGACATCCCCGCCAACGTGGTCGCCTTCGGGCAGCCCTGCCGGGTGTACCGCGAGATCGGCGAACATGATGACGTGTACTACTGGCGCGACCGCATGATCAACCCGCCGTACGACAGGATTCAGGCCGACTGATCGCCGGCTTCGCGGCAGGTCTGCCCGAGCCGTCGCGACAGCGCCACGACATCCAGGATGCGGTCGATCTCCTCGTCCGGCATGTCAAGACGCTTCTTCGCCGCCTGCCGTACCGTCAGTCCGCTTGCGGCGGCTTCGGCGGCGATGTCGGCGGCGCGCTCATAGCCGATGGCGTCGTTCAACGCCGCCGAAATGGACATGGATTCCTCCGCATAGCGGCGCCCGACCTCAGTATTGACGACGATGCCCTCAACACAGCGCGTCCGGAACATGTCCATCGCACGCGTCAGCAATGTGATGCCGGTCAGGATCTCATGCACGATCACCGGGTCGAAGGCGTTCAGCTGCAATTGGCCTTCGGCCGCGGCCCAATTGACGGTCACGTCCATGCCGAACACCATGAAGCAGCATTGGTCGACGCATTCGGGAATCACCGGATTGACCTTGGCCGGCATGATCGACGAGCCGGCCTGGCGCGCCGGCACGTGAAGATCGCCGAAGCCCGCACGCGGGCCGGAATTGAGCAGACGCAGATCGTCGGCGGCCTTCTTCAGATGGATGGCCAGATTCTTCAGCATCGCACTGGCCGCGATATAGGCGCTCATATCGGTGACCGCCGCGATCGGATCGGGCGCCGCCGTCACCGGCAGCCCCGTGATGCGCGCCAGATGTTCGGTGGCGGATTTACGGAATCGCAGATCCGCGCAAATGCCGGTGCCCAATGCGGTGGCGCCGAGATTGACCTGCGCCAGTTGCGGGACCAGCGATTCGATCGTCGCCAGATCAGTTTTCAGGAACGTCGCGAACGCGTGCAGCTCCTGCCCGAAGGTCATCGGCACGGCGTCCTGCAGCTGCGTGCGTCCAAGCTTGACGTCATTGGCGTGGCGGTCGGCCAGATCATGGAACGCGCGCATAAGCCTGCGGCATGAATCCGCCAAAGGATGCAGCGCATCGATGATGGCCAGCTTGCAGGCGGCGGGATACGTGTCGTTCGTCGACTGCGAATGATTGACATGATCATTGGGATGGATGTAGGCGTAATCGCCGCGTGGCCGGCCCGCGATCTGCAACGCGCGATTGGCGACGACCTCGTTCATGTTCATATTGCAGCTCGTGCCGGCGCCGCCCTGCAGCACATCCACCGGAAACTGGTCGAGCAGAAGACCGGCCTCGATGTCACGGCAGGCCGCGCGGATCAGACGGGAACGCTCCGCATCCAGCAGCCCCAGCTCCTCGTTCGCCGCGGCGCAGGCGCGCTTCACCGTCGCATACGCGCGGATCAGCATCGGATGCGTGGCGTCGGACAATCCGGAAACATCGAAATTGCCGATCGCACGCTGCGTATGGATGCCCCAATACGCGTCCGCCGGCACCCGCAAAGTGCCGATGCAATCATGTTCGATGCGTGTATCCGCGGCCGCGGTGCCGTCAGTCACCGTATGCGTCGTCGTGTTCATGGCGTCTCTCCTTCAACGTCATCCCTCAATGCCATCCGCACATCATCATGGCGTATGGGGCGCGTATGCGCTGCCAGCGTAGCTGTTCCGTGCCTGACGTTAGGCTGTATCCATGTCATTTTTCGATGTATTTGGACCCATGTTCGACCCGGGTGACGACCCGCGTCGCTCCGACGGCGGAAAGCCCGACGACGGCGAGCCCGTGATCCTCGACGTGCAGGCCGACGGCGACGGACACGCCGAACAGGCGCGCCGTACGGACGCACACGGCGATATGCCGCCCACCAGACCGACCGGCCCGCGCATCGCGCCGCGTCCGACGCCGCCGCCGCGCAGCTCGTTCGGCACCAAAATACTGATCGGCGTCGTACTGGCCTTGGTCATTGTCGCAGGACTGTTCTTCGGCCTATCCCGTTTCATCACCGACCTGATGTGGTATGACCAGCTCGGCTTCGAAAGCGTCGTATGGACGCAGCTGGGTACGAAGGTCGGATTATGGGTCGCCTATGCGGCCCTGATGGCGTTGGTGAGCTTCGTCTCCGCCACGCTCGCCATCCGTGCGCGCCCGGACTCCGCCGACGGATCGACGATCCGCGTCAACGGCGACACCATTGAAATCGGCAAAACCGTCACCTCGAAGCACGCGCGCCGCGTGGCCGTCATCATCTCGCTGGTCGTCGGCCTCGTATTCGGCTCCCGATTCAACGCGAACTGGTCCGAAATCCTGCTCATGTTCAACGCGCAGAGCTTCGGCACCACCGACCCGCAATTCGGCCTCGACAACGGTTTCTACGTCTTCATCCTGCCCGGCCTGAAACTCATCATGTCCGCGGTGTCGCTGCTGCTGCTCGCCGGCATCGTCTTCTCCATCGCCACCCACGTGCTCATGGGAGGCATCCGCATCACCATGCCGGTCAACGGACGGGGCCTGTTCGCCATCACCAAACGCGCCCGCAGGCAGATCGCGATCTGGCTGATGCTGAACATGTTCGTGCTCGCGGTCAACCAGGTTCTGGGCGTGTTCGACCATCTGACGTCGGAAGGCGACCGCATCACCGGCGCCACCTACACCACGGTGAACGCCACCATCCCCGTCACCTTCATCATGGCCGCGCTGACCGTGGTCCTCGGCGTCATATTGGGCGTGTGGATGATGACCTCGCACCAGCTGGAAGGTCCGGCGACGATCGGCGTGCGAGCCTCCGCGGCGATCAAGGCATGGCGTACCCCGATCGTCGCCATCGCCGCCGTCATCGTCGTCTCGATGGTGCTGAGCATCGTATGGCCGATGCTGCTGCAGCGTTTCCGCGTCAACCCGAACGCGCAGGAGATGGAATCCACCTATATCCAGCGCAACATCGACGCCACCCGCGCCGCCTACGGATTGGGCGACGTGCAGATCGAACAGTATGAGGCGACCACCGAAGGCGAGGCCGGCGCGCTGAGCGAGGACTCCGAATCCACGGCGCAGATCCGTCTGCTCGATCCGCAGGTCGTTTCCCCGACCTTCAAGCAGCTGCAGCAGTCCAAGCAGTATTACACCTTCGCCGACACGCTTGCCGTCGACAAGTACGAGATCGACGGGCAAAGCCAGGATACGGTGATCGCGGCCCGCGAACTCAACCTCGACGGCCTCGACAACCGCAACTGGGTGAACGACCACACCGTATACACGCACGGCTACGGCGTCGTCGCGGCCTACGGCAACAAGGTGACCTCCGACGGGCAGCCGGAATTCTTCGAATCAGGCATCCCGACGCAGGGCGCGCTGACCGATGAGGAATCCTACGAGCCGCGCATCTACTTCTCGCCGAACGCCACCGAATATTCGATCGTCGGCGCTCCGGAAGGCACCGAATCCTGGGAATTCGACTATCCGACCGGATCCGAAGGCGCGACGAACACCTTCGACGGCGACGGCGGCCCTTCCGTGGGCAACATCTTCTCCCGTCTGCTCTATGCGATCCGATTCGGCTCCGACCAGATCCTGTTCTCCAACCGTGTGACCTCCGAATCCCAGATCCTCTACGACCGTTCCCCGAGGGAACGCGTCGCCAAGGTCGCGCCGTATCTGACGCTGGACGGTCGCGTGTACCCGGCGGTGGTCGACGGACGGGTCAAGTGGATCGTGGACGGCTACACCACATCCGACGCATACCCGTACTCGCAGATGACCGACCTGGCCGAAGCCACCGAGGATTCGACCACCGTTTCCTCCGACACCGTGCAGGGCCTGGGTCGTCAGGAGGCGAACTACATCCGCAATTCCGTCAAGGCGACCGTTGACGCCTACGACGGTTCCGTGGACCTGTATGTATGGGACGAAAGCGATCCGGTCATCAAGGCATGGTCGCGGATCTTCCCGGGTCAATACCATTCGCTGGACGAGATCTCCGGCGACCTGATGAGCCATATGCGCTATCCGGAAGGCCTGTTCAAGGTGCAGCGCCAACTGCTGGCGAAGTACCATGTGAGCTCCGCCAGCCAGTTCTTCTCCGGCGAAGACTTCTGGCAGACCCCGGTCGACCCGACCGAATCCCAGCAGGCCCAGGCGAACGATATTCTGCAGCCGCCGTACTATCTGACGCTGCAGACCGGCGGGTCGAAGGAGCCGGTGTTCTCGCTGACCTCCACATACATTCCGGCCGGCGCTTCCACCCGTGAGATCCTGACCGGCTTCCTGTCGGTGGATTCCGACGCGGGCAACGAGGCGGGCGTGATCGGCAAGAGCTACGGCACGATCCGGTTGCAGGAACTGCCGAAGGATTCCAACGTCCCGGGCCCCGGACAGGCGCAGAACAACTTCAACGCGAATGCCGACGTGTCCAAGGAGCTCAACCTGCTGGAATCCGGTTCCACGAACGTCGAGCGTGGCAATCTGCTGACCCTGCCGCTGGGCGGCGGCCTGGTGTATGTGCAGCCGGTATACGTCAAGTCGTCCGGCTCGACCAGCTTCCCGCTGCTGAAGAAGGTGCTGGTCGCCTTCGGCGATCAGGTCGGTTTCGCCGACACGTTGGATGAGGCGCTTGACCAGGTGTTCGGCGGCGATTCCGGCGCGTATGCCGGCGATGCCGAGAACGCCGCGGATTCGTCCGATCCGCAGGATCCGTCGGATGGCGATTCCTCGGCCGACGCTCCGGACGGCTCCTCGACGGGGGATCCTTCGACAGGGGACTCCCCGGCAAACGGCGACGCCGATTCGGACGCTTCGCAGGACGGCCAGTCCGACGCCTCTCCGTCCGGCGACCTGAAGAGCGCGTTGGAGGACGCCGCGCAGGCGATGAAGGATTCCGACGCCGCGATGAAGAACGGCGACTGGAGCGCCTACGGCGAAGCCCAGCAGCGTCTGGAGGAGGCGCTGAACAAGGCGCTTGAGCTGGATCGGTAAGGCGATCATGCCCGTCGCCGGCGTATTCGCCGGATCCTCCGGGCATGAGGCCATTCGGCATTGACATTGGGGAGGCCGCCTCGCATGAGGCGGCCTCCCCAATGTTGTATCGCCTGCGTTATGCTGGTATGCCATGACCATGAAGCACATGATGGAGCACACGATACGCAACGCCGAACCGGCTGACTTGCGGGCCATCACCGATATCTACAATGAGGCGGTGATCCGAGGAGGCTCGTCCGCCGACCTGAAGCCCGTCACATTACAGCAGCGTCGCGCATGGGTGGATTCCCATGAGCCACGCGACCGTTATCCGGTTGTCGTCATCGAAACCGAAGACGGACATGTCGCCGGATTCGGCTCACTGTCGAAATTCCATCAGCGTGCCGGCTATGACGGCGTCTGCGAATTGAGCTACTACATCGCCGACGCCTTCCGCGGGGCGGGCTTGGGCACGGCGATGGTCTCCTGGCTGCTGGACGCCGCCGCCGGGCGCGGCTTCACGCATGCCGCCGCGATCATCTACGCCGACAATGCCGGATCGAATGCGCTGATGCATCGTTTCGGCTTCACCCGCTTCGGCCTGCTGCAAGGCGCCGTGCTGAGCGGCGACGGCCGTATCCACGACATGGGCTACTGGATCAGACCCCTCTGACGGGGATATGCCGACGGCTTCGCCGCTTGGCTTGTGTCTCGAGTACAATTCTGACGGTGTTTTTCGGGCGCGAGCCGTATGCGATGCCGCGCCGAACGAATGATGTTGCAGATATGCGGATGATGAGGAGATACGCGCAATGGCGTCCGATTTTTGGCTGATCGTGGGATTGGGCAATCCCGGCAGGAAATATGAAGACACCCGTCATAACATGGGATTCATGGTGGCCGACGTGCTGGCCGAACGCTGGTCGGTCGCCTTTTCCGACCATAAGGGCCTGTCGCTGCTGGGCAAGGGCGCGATGAGCCTGTCGGGACGCAATGTGAAATTCTTCCTCGCCAAGCCGTTGACGTATATGAACGAATCCGGCAACGCCGTCGCCTCGATCAGCGCCTACTATCAGATCGAGCCGGATCATATCATTGTGATCCACGACGACATGGATTTGGATTTCGGCCGCATCAAGGTCAAGTCCGGCGGCTCCGCCGGCGGGCACAACGGCATCAAATCGATCGACCGTTCGCTTAATACGCCGAAATACGCGCGTGTGCGCATGGGAGTGGGCCATGCCCGTCGCGGCGCGAACGCGCATGACAACACCGTCAACTGGGTGCTGGGCGGTTTCGGCGCCGACCAGCGCAAACAGCTTCCCGAATTCCTGATGGACGGCGCCGACGCCGCGGAAACGATCGTTTTCGACGGTCTGGCGAAAACGCAGGAGAAGTTCAATGGCCGTTGACGCGCGTCGCGGCGGGACGGCCGATTCCCCAAGGCGGCAGGACGTTCAGCCGACGCGGGCCACGCCTCAGGCTCCCGCCTCAGGCTCATTGTCGGGCCTGCTGGAATCGCTGTACGCCGATCAGACCTTCCAGGACCTGGCCTCCGGCAATATCGACGTTCCCCGATCCGACGTCGATCCGAGTGTGACCATCGGCGCTCCGGAAGGCGTTCGCCCCGCGCTGGCCGCGGCCGTCGCCGAGGAACGCCCGGTGGTGCTGGTCGTCGCGTCGGGGCGTGAGGCGGAGGAGACCGTCGACTCTTTGCGTTCCTGGTATGCGGGCGATCCGAATGAAATCGCCCAGCTGGAAGCGTGGGAGACGCTGCCGCATGAACGGTTGAGCCCGCGCGCCGACACCGTCGCCAGCCGTATGGCGGTATTCCGCCGTTTGAGCCACCCGAGGGACGACGATCCGCTGTTCGGACCGATCCGCATCCTGGTGATGCCGATCCGTTCGCTGATCCAGCCGGTGGTGCGCGGCCTTGGCGACGTCGAACCACTGGTCTTCGTGCAGGGCGAAGAGCTTGCGCTCGACAAGGCCGCCGCACGTCTGGTGGAGAACGCCTATACGCGCGTCGATCTGGTGATGGACCGCGGCGAGTTCGCGGTGCGAGGCGGCATCATCGATGTGTTCCCGCCGACGGCGCCGCATCCGGTGCGTATCGAATTCTTCGGCGATGAGATCGACACGATCCGTGAATTCCATTCCGCCGACCAGCGCACATACGGCGAGCCTCTGCGGCGCATCTGGGCGACGCCGTGCCGTGAGCTGCAGCTGACCGAGACCGTGCGCAAGCGCGCGAAGTCGCTGATCGGCTCGATACCGAACGCCGAGGACATGCTGGAGTCCATCGCGAACGCGATTCCGGTGGAAGGCATGGAATCGTTGATGCCGGCCTTGATCGACGACATGGAGCCGGTATACGGCATGCTGCCGAACCGTGCGGTGGTGATGCTGTCGGATCCGGAAAAGCTGCGTCGCGCCGCCGAAGACCTTGCGAAAACGGCGAACGAATTCCTCGCCGCCAGCTGGCATGTCGCCGCATCCGGGCATGGCGCGGGCGCGCCGATCACCTTCGATCAGGCCAGCTTCCTCAATTTCGACGAAACCATCGCCGCATTGGCGTTCTCCAAGCATGACCTGTGGAAGCTCACCGGTTTCGGCGTCGACGTCAGCCGCGAAGGCCATTACGCGCTTCATGCGCGCACCCCCGGCGAGTACCGCGGCGACGGCGGCAAGGCCGCGCGCGGCATCGAGGACCTGATTGACGCGGGATACGCGCTTACCGTCACCGCCGCCGCGCAAGGCACGCTGTCGCGTTTGAAGCGTGCCATCAACGAAACGGGCATCGCGAATTTCGATTGCATCCGGTCGCACGCCTTCGACGGCTTCGTCGACGACGCCGCGAAAATCGCATTGCTGACGGAACGCGATCTGACCGGCCGCACCAGCGCCGCAGGCCAGGCGAAGACGCCGAAACGCCGCCGCAAGGCCATCGACCTGATGGAATTGAAGGCCGGCGACTATGTCGTGCACGAACAGCACGGCATCGGGCGGTTCATCGAAATGCGGCAGCGCAAGGTCGGCTCCGGCGCGAACGGCACGACACGTGAATATCTGGTCATCGAATACGCTCCGAGCAAACGCAACGCGCCGCCCGACAAGCTGTTCATCCCCACCGACCAGCTCGATCAGGTCAGCAAATACATCGGCGCGGACGCGCCGAAGCTCAACAAGTTGGGCGGTTCCGACTGGGCGGCCACCAAGGCGAAGGCCCGCAAGCACGTGCATGAGATCGCCGAGGACCTGGTCAAGCTGTATTCCGCCCGCCAGCGCGCCGCAGGCTACGCGTTCGGCGCGGACACGCCATGGCAGAAGGAATTGGAGGACGCGTTCCCATACCAGGAAACGGCCGACCAGCTCACCACCATCGACGAAGTCAAGTCCGATATGGAAAAGCCCGTGCCGATGGACCGTCTTATCTGCGGCGACGTCGGCTTCGGCAAAACCGAAATCGCCGTGCGCGCGGCCTTCAAGGCCGTGCAGGATTCCAAGCAGGTGGCCGTGCTCGTGCCGACCACGCTGCTGGTGCAGCAGCATTTCGAAACGTTCAGCGAACGGTATGAGGGCTTCCCCGTGAACGTGGCGGCGATGAGCCGATTCCAGACGACGAAGGAAATCAACGCCACCATGCAGGGGCTTGCCGACGGCACGGTCGACGTGGTGATCGGCACGCACAAGCTGCTCAACCCGAAGGTCAAATTCAAGGACCTCGGGCTTGTCATCATCGACGAGGAACAGCGTTTCGGCGTCGAGCACAAGGAGACGCTGAAGGCGCTGCGCACGAACGTGGATGTGCTGAGCCTGTCGGCGACGCCCATTCCGCGCACGCTGGAAATGGCGGTCACCGGCATCAGGGAGATGTCCACGCTGGCGACCCCGCCGGAGGACCGTCTGCCGGTGCTCACCTATGTGGGCGCCTACGAGGACGCGCAGGTCGTCGCGGCGATTCGGCGCGAGCTGCTGCGCGGAGGCCAGGTGTTCTACGTGCACAATCGAGTGGAGGACATCGGCCGCGTCGCCGAAAAGATCCATGCGCTCGTCCCCGAATCGCATGTGGGCGTCGCCCACGGCAAGATGGGGGAGAAGCAGCTCGACGGCATCATCAGGGATTTCTGGCGTCGTGACATCGACGTGCTGGTGTGCACGACGATCATCGAAACCGGATTGGACATCTCCAACGCGAATACGCTGATCGTCGACCGCGCCGACCGCTTCGGCCTGTCTCAGCTGCATCAGCTGCGCGGCAGGGTCGGCCGCGGCCGCGAGCGCGCCTACGCCTACTTCCTGTACGATCCGTCGAAGCCGATGACCCAGCAGTCGCATGACCGACTGGCCACGATCGCGCAGAACACGTCGTTGGGCTCCGGCTTCGACGTCGCGATGAAGGATCTGGAGCTGCGCGGCACCGGCAATCTGCTCGGCGACGAACAGTCCGGCCATATCGAAGGCGTCGGCTTCGACCTGTATGTGCGCATGGTGTCCGAGGCGGTGGAGGAATACAAGGAACCCGACCGCATCGAACCGGTGGCGGTGTCCATCGATCTGCCGATCGAAGCGTCGATCCCGGTCGACTATATCGATTCCGACAAGCTGCGTCTGGAGGCGTATCGCAAGATCGCCGCGGCGCATACCGAGCGCGATCTGTCCGATCTGACCGAGGAGCTGACCGACCGCTACGGGCCGCTGCCGAAGGAATTCGACACGCTGTTCGAAGTCGCGCGCCTGCGCGAGCGTGCGCGCGCGTTGGGGATCTCCGAAGTCATCGCGCAGGGGCGCAACGTGCGCATCGCGAAGTTCACGCCGCGCGAATCCGTGCAGATGCGCATGGCGCGCATCTACAAGGGCATCCAGTACCGTCCTGTGACGCAGACGTATCTGATTCCGGCGCCGTTCGCCGGATCCCTGGGTTCGGGGCCGATGGGATCGGATGAGGTGATGCGTTGGATGAACCAGCTGTTCGACGATCTCGATTGGACGCCGAACAGGCGTTGAAAGCGCCGGACGTATGATGACGGGCGGCGTCGCTGGCAATGCGACGCCGCCCATCATGTCACGGCAGGGCCATTCCGTAGGGGGGCTGTGCGTATCGCGCTACGCCCGCCGCAGGAATGCGCGGAGCGCGTCCTCCGATCGGGCATGCCCGGCAGGCCGCCCCTCATCGTCAAGGGTGTTGCGGTCGATCGTCATATCGTGGCTGATTCCGCCGCCGTGAAGCACCAGCACGCGGTCCGACAGGCGCACCGCCTCCGCGATGTCATGCGTCACCATCAGCGTCGCCCAGCCGTATTCGGCCTGCAACGAGGCGAGCAGATCCTGCATGTCCAATCGCGTCAACGCGTCCAACGCGCCGAACGGCTCGTCGAGCAGCAGCAGCGACGGCTTTCTCACCAGCGCCCGCGCCAGCGACACGCGTTGGGCCTGCCCGCCCGAAAGCGAACCCGGCCACGCGTCCGCATGATCGGCGAGACCGACCTGCGCCAACGCGGCGTCGGCAAGCGCGCGGCGTTCCCTTTTGCCGCCGGGCATGCCGAGCGTCACGTTATCCCAGACCTTCAGCCATGGCACAAGGCGTGCATCCTGGAAGCCCAATGCCTGCGCGTCGCTCGCCCGCACCTGCCCGGCGTCGGGCGTGATCAGCCGCGCGATGACGCGCAGCAGCGTCGACTTGCCGCATCCGGACCGTCCGATCAGCGATACGAATTCGCCGGGGGCGATCGTCAGCGACACATCGCGTAGAACGGCGGTCCCGTCGAAGGTGACGGCGACATCGGCGAGTCGCGCGACGGGGTCCGTTGATTCGGTGTTCTGCTGCATGGTAACCGTCCTTTTCCTGACTGTTCATCGCCGTTCGGTACGCCGGCCGCCTGCGCGCCGGGTCCGGACGGCATCCGATCATTTGCTGCAGTCGATGACCGCGGAAGCGAGATCCGGCGTTTCGTCGATGAAACCGAAGTCGACGTACTGCTGCGCCTGCCGTTCCAGCATGGCCAGGCCGTCGGCGTCGATCGGGCGGATCTCCGGCACGTCGAATTGCGCGACCTGCTTGATGATGCCGTCGGCCGCGCCGAATTCCCTATAGGCGTCGGTGATGATGGAAGGATCGTCCTGCGCCTTGTCGGATTCCCTGACAAGCGCCCGATACATGCGCTTGACGGTATCCGGGTGCGCCTGGGCGAAGCTCTTGGAGACCATGTGGATCGTCACGTTGAGGTTGCCGTAGTCCTCGGCGCTGACGAGCAGCTTCGCGCCCGGAACGCTCATGGCGGCGGCGAGGTTCTGGTCGAAGCTGGCTACGGCGTCGACCTGGCCGGAGGTGAAGGCCGTCATCAGATTGCTGGCGCTCATCTCGACCTCCTCGACTTTGGACACGTCGAGCCCGGCGTCGGCGAAGGCCGCGTGCACGACGTAGTCTCCGGTGGCGCCCTTGGTGGTGATGGCGACCTTCTTGCCGTACAGGTCTTCGAGGCTGTCGACGCCGCTGTCGGGCGCGGCGACGATGCCTTGCGAATCGCCCTCGTAGTATTCGATGGCGAACGCCACCCACGGCTGGCCGTCCGCGATCAGATCGATGAAATGGCCGGTGCCGTCGGATGTGGCGTCGGCGTTGCCGGAGGTGACCGCGGCGAACGCGTCGGTCGGATTGTACGGGCCGGTGTATTCGACGGTGTCGGGGGAGAGCGTGTCGTCGATGAAATCCTCGTTTTTGAGCGTGGTCAGATAGTTGGCGGTCGACAGATAGGCGACGCGCATGGTGGTTGCGCCGTCGTTTCGCGGGGTGGCGTTGCCGTTCGCGGCGCAGCCGGCGAGCGGCGTCAGCATGATCGCGGCGCAGGCTGCGGCGACGGCGCGGATCGTACGGGTATTGGCATGGTCAAACATGATGGTCTCTCTTTTGATTGGTTGTCCGATTGCATGATGCGACGCAATCGATGATGGTCGTGGACGTCCTGATGGTCGCCGTATGCGTGATGTGCGTTTGGACGGTGCGGCAAGGACTCGTTCAGCCGGCATGACGCCATGGCGTCGCCTTGCGTTCGACCAGTCCGACCAAGGCTTCGCCCGCAAGGCCGAGCGCGGCATACAGCACGATGCACAGCACCATCTGGTCGGTGCGGTAGAACTGCTGTGAGCGCGACAGGATGTATCCGATGCCGGTCGACGAGTTCACCGTTTCGCAGGTGACCAGTGCGATCCACGATACGGTGAGCGCGAAACGCAGTCCTGTCATGAAATTCGGCAGAGTGCCGAGGAACAGGATCTTGAAGAACGTCGTCCGTCCGCCAACATGATAGGAGCGGGCGAGTTCCAGCAGTTTCTCATCGATGCCGCGCACGCCGTCGCGAACATTGACGTAGATCAAAGAGAATGCGCCGATGGCGATCAGGATGATCTTCATGCCTTCGCCGATGCCGAGGCAGACGATCAGCAGGGGCGCCAACGCCGGAAACGGTATGGCGCGTAGCATATGCACCGGTTTGTCGATGACGGTGCGGCCGAGTCGCGAAGCGCCCGCGACGATGCCGGCGGGCACGCCGGCGGCGACGCCGAGCGCCAGTCCGGATATGACGCGCAGCAGGCTGACTGCGATGGAGGGCAGAAGAAGCCCCTCGTCGTTGAGGTCCACGCCTGCGGCGATCACTTCGGCCGGGGACGGGAGGGGTCTGGAGTCGGCGGGCGTGCCGGCTGTGGCGAACAGCCACCAGCACAGCAGCGCGATGGTGGAGATCCAGGCCGTTACATGGTTGTTCAACCGATGCACGAGGACATTCCCTTCGATAGTACGAGCTATATCAGGTTCGACGAGTGTGATCTCAGCCCAGCCGATTCGCTTTGACGCGCGATGGGCGTGTTCCAGCATGTTTGAAATCTTGGCCCGGGCACCCCGTGTCGCGCACCATTGTTGTGATGCGGGGTGGACATTGCGGCGTGGCGCGGATGGAGGCCCGGTCGGACGGAATTGATGTGAGCGCTAACGCAAATATGCGGCCGCCTGTTTGCAAATCGTCCACAAATCGCACTATTCTAGGAAACGTCAACACAACCTAACGTTTTAAGGAGTAGTTGTGGCAGTAATTGAAAGCGTGTACGCGCGTCAGATCCTCGACTCCCGCGGCAACCCGACCGTTGAGGTCGTCCTCGACACCGAAGACGGCGCTCAGGGCCTGGGCCTGGTTCCGTCCGGCGCCTCCACCGGCGAAGCCGAGGCTTGGGAGCGTCGTGACGGCGACAAGTCCGTGTATCTGGGCAAGGGCGTTCTGAACGCAGTCAAGGCTGTGAACGAAGAGATCGCCCCGAAGGTCATCGGCATGGATGCCGCCGACCAGCGCGCTCTCGACGAGGTCATGATCGAGCTCGACGGCACCCCGAACAAGGGCCGCCTCGGCGCCAACGCCATCCTGGGCGTCTCCCTGGCTGCCCTGTACGCCTCCGCCGAATCCGCAGGCATGCCGCTGTACCGCTACATCGGCGGCACCAACGGCCACATCCTGCCGGTTCCGAACATGAACATCATGAACGGCGGCGCCCATGCCGACTTCGCCACCGACATCCAGGAGTACATGATCTCCCCGTACGGCTTCGAAACCTATTCCGAGGCTCTGCGCGCCGGCGTCGAGGTCTACCACACCCTCAAGTCCGTGCTGAAGAAGCAGGGCCTGGCCACCGGTCTGGGCGACGAGGGCGGCTTCGCTCCGAAGATGAAGTCCAACGAAGACTCCATCAAGTTCATCATGGACGCCATCTCCGCCGCCGGCTACGAGCCGGGCAAGCAGATCGGCATCTCCCTGGACGTCGCCTCCTCCGAGTTCTACAACAAGGAGACCGGCAAGTACCGCTTCGACGGCGAAGAGCGTGAATCCGCCTACATGCTGGACTACTACGAGAACCTCGTCAACGAGTACCCGATCGTCTCCATCGAGGATCCGTTCCAGGAAGAAGGCTGGGAAGACTGGGCCGCCATCACCGCTCGCCTGGGCGACCGCCTGCAGTTCGTCGGCGACGATCTGCTCGTGACCAACCCGAAGCGTCTGGCCAAGGGCATCGAGCTCGGCGCCGCCAACTCCCTGCTGGTCAAGCTCAACCAGATCGGCTCCGTCACCGAAACCCTGGACGCCATCGAACTGGCCACCAAGAACGGCTTCACCTCCATGGTCTCCCATCGTTCCGGCGAAACCCCGGACACCACCATCTCCGATCTCGCCGTCGCCAAGAACACCGGCCAGATCAAGACCGGTGCCCCGGCACGTGGCGAGCGTATCGCCAAGTACAACCGTCTGCTCGAGATCGAGGAGGAGCTCGGCTCCACCGCTCAGTACGCCGGCTACAGCGCCTTCAAGGCCTGCAAGAAGTACATGTGATCTGATGTTTCGGCGCGCATCTGAAATACTCGCCGAAACCGTTCGCTAAGCGCTTCAAAGAATGCCCGCCGCATGACGTCAAGTCGCATGCGGCGGGTATTTTCGTGTGCATGAGCAAAAAAAGCCGTGGCAGCGATTCCAAAAAAAGCAGGACTTCGTCCAAACGCGGCGGTGCGGGGCCGGTGGCGTTCTTCGTCTCCATGTTCATCGTGGCTTTGGGAGCCCTCCAGCTGCTCTCCACGTTCCACACCTACGCTTTGAATCTGGCCGAGCTCAACAGCCTGAAGAAGCAGGAAGCCGCGCTCGTCGCCGAAAAGCAGGAGCTGGAGAACAGCATCAAACGTTGGGACGACAAGGCGTATGTCACCGCCCAGGCCCGCAAGCAGCTCGGATTCGTTTTCCCCGGAGAGCAGGCAATCCGCGTCCTGCATCCGGAGGCGGTGACGGGCCAGCCGCAATCGCAGGATGCGGACAAGACGACGTCCGATGCAGGTTCGGACACGCTGCCGTGGTATAAAGAGCTGGCGTATTCGCTCGAACAGATCGACAAGGAGCCGCAGGGCGACGCCGCACAAGGCGGTTCCGCTTCCTCGGGCGATGCCGCGGCGCCCGAGGACAGGCGGGAAGGGAATGCGTCGGATGACGCGAACGCAGCAGCTGAAGACTCCGCTGCGGATACGACCGACAACACTTCGGAAGGACAGTAGATGACGCAGAACATGACCGTTGAACAGCAGGCCAAGGCGTTGCTGTCCCGCATAATGGCCACTCCGGCCACCGATGCCGACACCGCCATCGTAGAACGGCAGCTTGGCCGTTTTCCGCGCGGCATGATGGCCGTCGGCGCGCGATGCGTATGCGGCAGGCCCTTGGCCGTGGTCACCCGGCCGATGCTGCCGGGCGGCGTGCCGTTTCCGACGACCTGCTATCTGACCAGTCCGGAAGCGGTGAAGGCCGTTTCCCATATCGAAGCGGCCGGCGCCATGTACGAATACAACGACATGCTTGCCGAAGACGAAGCGCTGCGCGCCGATTACGAGCGCGCGCACCGGCTGTATCTGGCGTTCCGCCATGAATTGGCGCTGATGACGGGCGACGGCGAGGAGCATATCGCGGGAACCAGCGCCGGCGGCATGCCGGTGCGCGTCAAATGCCTGCACGCATTGCTGGCCCAGACGCTGGTGATGGGCGAAGGCGCCAATCCGATCGGAGACATGGCGTTGGCGCGCATCCGTGACGAATTCAGCCCGACCGTCTGCCGCTGCGCGGTCGATGGCATCGGCAGATAAGCACGCCTTAAGTTAAGGAGCATGATGATGAGCGAATCAGTGGTGGTCGCAGGCATCGATTGCGGCACGAACTCCATCCGTCTGAAGATCGCCCGCGTCGACGCCGGCGGCATGCACGACATCGTGCCGCGCACGCTGCGCGTGATCCGTCTGGGGCAGGACGTCGACAAAACGCACCGTTTCGCCGACGACGCGCTGGAACGCGCCTATGCGGCCGCACGCGAATTCGCCGACATCCTTGCGGACCATAAGGTCGACGCCGTCCGATTCGTCGCGACCTCGGCCACCCGTGACGCGCAGAACCGTGTTGAATTCGAAGACACGATCGAAAGCATCCTCGGCGTCAGGCCTGAAGTCATCAGCGGCGCCGAAGAGGCGGACCTGAGCTTTCTCGCCGCCACCGGCGTGGTCAGACGAGACGATCTGACGCCGCCGTTCCTCGTCGTCGATCTGGGCGGCGGATCCACCGAAATGGTTTTGGGAGGCGACGGCGTCGACCTGCCGGTAACCCGTGTGCGTTCGGAATATTCAATGAACATCGGATCGGTGCGCATGACCGAACGCCACCTGCTGAGCGACCCGCCTACGGACGGGCAGATCGCATCGGCCGTCGCCGACATCGACGCCCACATCGATGAGGCCTTCAAGCATGTGCCGGCGGGCAAGGCCCGGACCATCATCGGGGTGTCGGGAACGGTGACGACGATGACCGCCCTGACGATGGGGCTGAAGGAATACGACCATACGCTGGTCGACGGCGTGCGCGTCGGATTGGACGAGGCCTACGCCGTCAACGATCGCTTCCTCAGGATGACGCGCGCCGAGCGCAGCGGATACAAGACGATCCATCCCGGTCGCATCGACGTGGTCGGCGGCGGCGCACTGGTATGGAGCCGCGTGCTGGCCCGCGTGTCCGAAGCGGCGGCGCTCGATCACGGCGAGGCCATCGATTCCTTCGTCGCCAGCGAACACGGATTGCTGGACGGCATCGTGCTCGACCTCGGACGCGGATTGCTTGCCGCGCGATGACGTGGCATAATACCTGTGGTCGCGATATGCGTCCACGAACGCCCCCATGGCGAAATCGGTATACGCAGCTGACTTAAAATCAGCCGCTTCGGCTTGCGGGTTCGAGTCCCGCTGGGGGCACTGGTGATACGCCGGCATGTTCTTGGCCAGAAGGCCTGGAACATGCCGGCATCATTGTCTTGAACGTCGCCCGTACGCCCGACCTGCCGGACGACGGCGAGATTGCAGACAACAGCATGATTGGAAAGCGGTATGTTCAGCGTTCTTGAAATGTTCTCCATCGGAGTCGGTCCCAGCTCCTCCCATACCGTCGGCCCGATGTGCGCGGCGAAGGAATTCGCCGACGCGCTGGCCGACGCCGGAAAACTGGCGGAAACGGCCCGCGTGCGTGTCGTCCTCTATGGATCGCTGTCGATGACCGGACTCGGACACGGCACCGACCGTGCCGCAATGGCCGGATTGGAAGGCAATCTGCCGAAAACCGTGGATACGGATCATCTGGCGGCGATACGCGAGGAATGCGCGGCGAGCGGCGTCCTGAATCTTGGCGGTTCGCATCCGATCCCCTTCGACTACGATTGCGATATCGTCATGGAACGTTGGCTGCGTCTTGCCGCGCATCCCAACGGCATGCGTTTCCAGGCGTTCGATATGCATGGTGGTGTGTTGCTGGAACAGGTCTGGTATTCGATCGGCGGCGGATTCATCCGGCAGGGCGGCATCGACGATCCGCTGATCGGCATGCACGACCATGCCGTATCCGACGACGCTTCCGGTGACGCCGCGGACGACGCCTTCGACGCCGATGACGACGGATCCGCCGCCCTGCCGTATCCGTTCACGACATGCGACGAATTGGTCGCGGCCTGCGTCGACAATCACATGACGATGGCGCAGGTCGTGTGGGCCAATGAGATCGCGCAGCGTCCCGGATCCGAGGTGAGGCGCGATCTGATCGAAGTGTGGAACGCCATGCGTCAGTGCGTCGACAACGGCTGCACCAGCGGGCGGCGCATTCTCCCCGGCGGCCTTGACGTGCCACGTCGCGCCCCCCATATGTATGCGCGTCTTGCCGCGAACAGCGATGTGCTGCACCGCGGGGAGCGCCGCGCGGACGCCGTCCTGGAGGCCTCCGACGCCGCGTGGGTCAATCTGTTCGCCTTGGCGGTCTCCGAAGAGAACGCGGCAGGC
The DNA here is from genome assembly GCF_056356755.1 of Bifidobacterium sp. LH_449. Lineage (NCBI taxonomy): Bacteria > Bacillati > Actinomycetota > Actinomycetes > Bifidobacteriales > Bifidobacteriaceae > Bifidobacterium > Bifidobacterium sp. LH_449. The sequence goes on along the minus strand of NZ_JBKEUV010000001.1, from coordinate 71,796 downwards.
GGACGCATCGTCACCGCGCCGACCAACGGCTCCGCCGGCATCATCCCCGCGGTGCTGCATTATTACTGGCATTTCGTCGAAAGCGCAAACGAAGACGGCATAATCGATTTTCTGCTCACCGCCGGCGCGGTCGGATACCTGTTCAAACGCAACGCGTCGATTTCCGGTGCCGAAGTCGGTTGCCAGGGCGAAGTCGGCACGGCATGCTCGATGGCCGCCGCCGGACTGTGCGCCGTTATGGGAGGCACCGTCCAGCAGGTGGAGAACGCCGCGGAGATCGGCATCGAGCATAATCTTGGACTGACCTGCGACCCCGTCGGGGGACTGGTGCAGATCCCATGCATCGAACGCAATGCGATGGCCGCGAATACGGCCATCAACGCGGTGCGTATGGCGATGCTGGGCGACGGCACGCATATCGTCACGTTGGATCAGGCCATCAAGACGATGAAGGACACCGGCGAAGACATGATGGCCAAGTACAAGGAGACCTCCAAGGGCGGCCTTGCCGTGAACGTCGTGGAATGCTGAATGCCGGGATGGTGCTATTGTATGTGGCATTGCGCTTATAAGGAGGTTATACGACATGTCCAATCAGATGCCTGAAGTCAACGCCGAGTTCGGCGCCGCGCCGTCCATCGTCTTCCCGACCGCCGAGGCCCCGACCGGCCTGAAGGTCGTCGAACTGGTCGAAGGCGACGGCCCGATGGTCCGCCGGGGGGACACCGTGACCGTGAACTATCATGGCGTGGTCTGGGGCAAGGACTCCGCCTTCGATTCCAGCTTCGAACGCCACCAGCCGGCCAGCTTCGGCATCGGCGTGGGCCAGGTCATCAAGGGCTGGGACCAGACCGTTCCCGGCCATAACGTCGGCTCCCGTCTGGTGGTCTCGATCCCGCCGGAATACGGATACGGCACCCGTGGCGTTCCGCAGGCCGGCATCGGCGGCGGGGACACCCTGGTATTCGTCATCGACATCATTTCGACGCGCTGAATCAGGCCGCCGGATCTTCGCGATTCGACGGGGATCCGGCGCAAGGATTCGTCCAAGGAGGAAACATGACTGAGGAAAAAACCATCCTGCTTACGCAGGAAGCGTACGACAAGCTTAAGGAAGAGCTCACGTACCGCGAAGGCGAATACCGTGACGAGATCACCGAACGCATCGCCGCGGCCCGCGCCGAAGGCGATCTGTCGGAAAACGGCGGCTATCATGCCGCACGCGAGGAGCAGAGCAAGAACGAGGGGCGCATCAACGAACTGATCGTCAAGCTGCGTAACGCGAAGATCCTGGAAGCCCCCCAGGCCGGCCTGGTCGGCAACGGCTCCGTCGTCACGATCGACATGGCCGGTCGTGAAATGACGTATGTGCTGGGCTCCCGCGATATCGCGGTGGCCACCGATTATGACGTGATCAGTCCGGAATCGCCGATCGGCGCCGCCATCATCGGCTCCCACACGGGGGACACGGTGACCTATAAGGCTCCGAACGGCCGCGAGATTTCGGTGACGATCAAGGACTCGAAGCCGCTGAACTGACGGCGTCGCATAGACGTCAATGAGGTCCCCCGTATCGCGCCGGCTTGCCCCGGTACGATACGGGGGACCTCATCGCTATGCGGGCCGATTCCCCGGCGCTATTGCCACAGGGCGACGATCACCATGTAGATCGCGACCATGTGGCACGCATATCCCGCGACGGTGCCGATGTGGAAGATTTCGTGGAATCCGAATACGCGCGGCCATGGATCGGGCCTGCGCAGCGCGTATACGATCGCGCCGGCGATATAGCAGGCGCCGCCGGAGGCCAACAGCACGACGACGGCGGGGCCTGCCGCGGGGGAGAGCCAGAACATGCCCATATAGGCCACGCCCGACACGCCGAAGATGATGTAGACGATGACATACAGCCAGCGTGGCGCATCGATCCAGATCACATGGATGATCAGCGCGATGGTCGTGCAGACCCACATGCCGATGATGATGGCGTTGCGCCAGAACGGTTCCAGTGCGAACGACACCGGGGTGTAGGTGCCTGCGATCAGCAGGAAGATGTTCATATGGTCGATGCGACGCAGCACATTGGTCACCTTCGGCGACCAATCGCCGAGATGGTAGGCGGCGGAGTTGCCGAACAGCACCAGCGAACAGACCATGAACACGGCGCAGGCCCACTTCAATGCGATGTCCTGGGCAAGGCAGATCAGCACTATGCCCGCCGCCAGCGCAAGCGGGGCCGCCGCGGCGTGGATCCATCCTCGCATCAGCGGCTTGGGGCGCCCATGTACGTCGAGGCGTATCCTGCGCGCCGGTTTGTCGGGAACGAGCCCCTGTATGCGTGCCGCCTTGTATTCGCCCTTGGCGATGGCCTTGCGGGCTCGGGCCTCGGCCTTATGCCGGATGTCGTCGGCCTTGTTGCGCGCCTTCGCCCTGACAGCGGCCACGTCCGCCGCAAGGGCCTGCGCCTTGAGCTCGTCGAGCGTCGCCCGGATGTCTTCTTGTTCGCTCTGCTGTGTCGTATCGTTCATCGTTTCGATCCTGTGCACTGTCGGTTACGGAACCGTAGCTTACGATACCGTAGGTTGCGGATATTGTCGAGAGCGACGCCGGCATGCGGCGGTCCGAGCCGAAAGCGGCGCGGCATGTCCGGCATTGCGGTAACGGCGACACGAAATATGCGTATCATGGGACGCATGGCTGATTTTTCACATATTCTGATGACACGCCCTGATTTCGGCGACGAAGACCGCGAATGGCTGCACCATCTTGTCGCCGATTGGCAGGTGATCGCGGATCTGAGCTTCGCCGATCTGCTGCTGATCCTGCAGTCGGGGGACGGGAAATACATCATCGCCGAACAGTGCCGTCCCTCCACGGTGATGAGCCTTCGCAGCGAAGACGTCGTCGGCATGGAAGTCGATTCGCAGATGTCGGTCGAACTGGATGCCGCGATGAAATCCGAAACGGTGTTCCGGTCCACGGTCCTGCGCACCGTCGGCGGATCGACGGTATGCAATGTCTATGCGCCCGTCCGCCATAACGGCAAGACCCTGGGGCTGGTCGTGCGTGAAACGAACATGGCCACGCGCGAGTCGAACGGCCGCTACGAGTCCGAAAGCATCAATGCCGGCAAGCAGCTGTATGAGATGATCCCACGAGGTCAGTTCCCCTATCATAATCCGGTGATGAACCAGCGCCACAACGCCCGGGTCGCCGACGGCTTCATCGTGCTCACCGTCGACGGCGTGGTGCGCTACGCCTCTCCGAATGCGATAAGCTGCTTCCGCCGTCTGGGGTGGGTGACCACGATGCAGGGGGAGTACCTCAGCGAAATCGGCACGAATCTGATCCGGGAAAAGGATCCGGTTCCGGAAACCCTGCCGTTGGTGTTGAGCGGCAAGGCCGCAGTCGATTCCGAATTGGACGCCAACAAATCCGCAGTATCCATGCGTTCCCTGCCTTTGATGGACAACAACGGCCGTTCCGGCGGCATCGTCCTGTGCCGTGACGTCACCGAGCTGCGACGCCGCGAAAAGGAACTGCAGACCAAGAATGCGACGATCTCCGAAATCCACCATCGCGTGAAGAACAATCTGCAGGCGGTATCCGCGTTGCTGCGCCTCCAGGCGCGGAAGACCAAGTCCCAGGAGGTCAAGAAGGAGCTGGAGGAGGCCCAGCGCCGCGTGCAGACGATCGCGATGGTCCATGAAGGCCTGAGCCAGACCGCAGACGAGGTCGTCGACTTCGACAAGGTCATTTCGAATCTGCTGAAGATGAGCGTGGATCTGGCCACGATGCGCGACCAGCATATCTCCATCAATTTCGTCGGAAAATTCGGCATGATGCCGGCCCAGGACGCCACCCCGCTGTCGCTGGTGCTGACCGAGCTGATCACCAATGCGGTCGAGCATGGATTCGAAGGCCGCAAGGACGGCCATATCGTGATCTCCGTCGGACGTGGCGGCAATTCGCTCAATGTCGTGGTCGAAGACGACGGCATCGGTCTGGACAATGAGGAACATGACGGAATGGCGCGTTCCTCCGGATCGGGATTGGGAACGCAGATCATCAACACGTTCGTGACCAATGATTTCGGAGGCTCCGTGCGTTGGGAGCCGCGTCGGGGAGGCGGCACGCGCGTCGTGCTCGACATGACGCTGCGCGCGGCCCAGGCGGAGAACTGATATACGGATGTGCCTCCGATGCGATATCGCATCGGAGGCACATCCATCATGTCCGCGTCGCAGCCGAACCGCCGGTGGCCGGCAGAATCCGGATCCTTCGATCAGACCTGCATCTGCATGGCCTGCGAACGGCGGGCGCGCATGGCGCGACGCTTCAAGGCGCGACGCTCGTCCTCGCTCAATCCGCCCCAGACGCCATAATCCTGATTGGTGTCCAGCGCGCACTTGAGGCATGCGTCGATGACCTTGCAGGTGCGGCATACGGCCTTCGCCTCTTCGATCTGCTGATACGCGGCACCGGTGTTGCCCACCGGGAAGAACAACTCAGGATCCTTATCCCGGCATGCGGCCTTGGCACGCCAATCAAAAGCACTGCTCATATTTTTCCTCATCGCCTATCGTCATATCCGCATGTTTGCGGTTTACTAAACAGGAAAACACGAAAAAGATGTTTTTTCAAGAGTTTTGAGCTAAAAACTTCGTTCGTTCACATGTTTTCCGCAATGGGTCGACCCGCGTGGAAGCATACACTGCACCGGCTGACATGTCGCGCCGTCAATCCAAATCGCACGTCCCGGAACGGACATGTCGTGCGTGTCGAAGGAGCCGAGCGTCGCGGCCGGGACCCCGGTCATCAGATCCGTGGTCCTGTCGGCGTACGGAAAGACGATCCTGGTCGGGCAATGTTCGGGAATCCTGATATGGCGAATGCGTTCCGCCGTGAACACCACGGTGCGATGCGGGTCGGCAAGCGCACGCATGAATCGCTTCGCGTCGGACGACGTGCAGAAAGGATCGAACAGGTCGTCGGCATCGTCGACGAACCATATGCGGTGCCTGCCGGGCGGCTGCGGAGGAATATCAGGCCTGATCCGCACGGTCACGTAGCCATGCGCGTCCCGGATGGTATGCAGCGCGTCCAAACCGTCGATATGCATCGTCTGTTCGATGATCGCGCGCAACACGGTCGTTTTGCCGTGCCCGCGTGGTCCGAATACGCCGATGTTGCCCGCACGCAACGTCAGCGTGACCGTCCGCAGGCGCGTTCCGTCGTCCCCGACGGCGAAAGGGACCGATTCAGTCGATCGCGCGGCGGGCATCGTGTGAGGCGATACGATCGCGGGCAGGGGAGCGGTGAACAACGCGGCCGGCGGCGCTTGTCCGACGAATGAGTACGCGGTGCGTATCGCGTCGACGCATCGGGCGATGTCGTATGCGGGGATGCATCGCATGGCGACGACTTCGGCGCCGTCGTTGCAGTAGGCGACTCCGGGCCTGGCCGGGTCGATGGACGCGGCGCGCGCGTCTCCGATGAGCTCGCGGGACTGCGCGCCATCCCTGACCCGCAGGCATATGTTCAACGAAATATTAGCTTTCATGTCGGCGCTGACCTGCCCTGAAGGATTTTGCGTGCAGGCGATCAGATGCATTCCCAAGGATCTTCCCTGTGCGGCGATTCGGTTGAGTCGGCCCATATAATCCGGCAGCTGATCCTTAAGGGCCTGGAATTCATCGACGATGATGATGAGGCGCGGCTGCGCCGGGCTTAGCAGATCGATCGAGGGCACCCGGGCATCGGCCGCCAACCGCTCCCGGCGTCGCAGCTCCCGCTCCAAGGCTTCGAGCGCTCGTACCGCATGCTTGAGATTCAGGTCGCATACGTTGCCGATGGTATGGGGAAGCTCGGCGAGCTGATGGAATGTGGAGCCGCCTTTGAAATCCAGGAAGACGAATCGCAGTTCGTTCGGCGCGATATTGGCGGCGAGGGCAAGACACCAGCTTTGCAGCAGCACCGATTTGCCTGATCCCGTGGTTCCCGCCACCAACGCGTGAGGCCCCTGCCTGCGCAGGTCGATGGAGTAGGGGCCGTCGGCGCTCCATCCGATGGCGACATCGAATGACGACGGCATAAGCCAGTTGAATACGATATGCCGCCACATAAGATGATCGTCTTCGAATCCCAGCATCTCCTCGAGCACATGCTGGGGCGACGACGGCACGGCGACGCCACACGAGTCGTCCGTCCGCCCGTCCGATGCGGTGTGCCACGCATGCACGCCGCCTTCGGCCGCCGCCGTTGCGGGCTTTTCGGTACCGTGCGGGAAGGACAGCAGCATATTGGACAGGCTGACGAGAATGCCCGGCACGATCATCAGACAGAACAGCCAATTGCCTTGGACGAACATGACCGTCAGCATCATCGATTGCGCGCAGGTGGGCGCAACCCATGCAAGTATGCGCAGGATACGGCGATCGCCGTATCCGCCTGATCGATGCCGTCGCCGTCCATGCTTCCTGATCCTTCGCGTCATGTCGTCAGTGTGCGGTGACGCGTGAACGCCTGTCAATCCATTCCGGCAATTGTGGACGAAAAGAAACGGTTATCCACAATTGCGGCGTGTCGAAGGCATATGACCAGTGGACACGCCGACGCCGCGTGTCGTGGCTTCGGATGAACCGGATCAGCCCTCCGCGAGGGAACCCACGGCCCCCGGCTCGTGGCTGCCGTCATTGAGCGCATCGAATAGCTTCAGGTTGCTCTCATCGTCCAGAAGCACGCTGGACCCGACTCCATCAATGTAGTATGCGGGATCCTGCCAATATATGGTGCCGCTGATGCCCTGATCGCTTGAGGCGTTTCTGAAGGCCAGCATCATTTGCGCCAATGTGTACGGGGTGGTGTTCTCGTCTACGTTCAACGCGTCCAATCCGGCTTGTGCGACATCATGAATCGTCCCGAAACTGGTCAGCACTTCCTTGGACATTCCTTTTTTCACAATGGCGCCGATGACCTGACGCTGACGTTCGGAGCGTCCGAAATCGCTTTGTACATCGGAATACCGCATACGGGCGAACGCAAGCGCGGTGCCGCCATCGACGACATGGCATCCGGCCGTCCACTGCAATCCGGAATACGGGTCATCGACATCCTGATCGTAGCACAATTCGATGCCGCCCAAAGCGTCGACCACATTGATCAGACCGCCGAACTGCAATTGCGCGACATGATCGATTCTGTGGCCTGTGATTTGTTCGATTTGCTCCACAAGCGCCTGCCTGCCGTACAATTCCGCAACCGCATTGATTTTCATGTATTGGTCGTTGACGACGACCAACGAGTCGCGCGGAATGGAGATCAGGGAACTCGGACCATTGGTCGGTTTGGTCAGCACCAGAATCGTATCGGTTCTGAAACCGACGGCGTCACCGACGTCTCCGCCGACGGTTCCGTCGCGCTCGTCGGAACCGAGAATCAGCCATGACGTCGCAGGGGAATCGTCCATATCAGACAGCCAAGCGGTTCTGTTCAGATGCCCATCCACCCAATTCCACGTGCCGAACAGACCGACGACCAACGTGATGACCAGAACGACCAGAGCGACGACGAAGGCGTTGAACGCCTTTCGCGCTTTGGACGGCGCGCGTCGTGCCATCGCTCCGGATTCGGCGAATGATGACAGCGCGGGAGCCTGTTTTGCCGGTGCCACGTTTGCGGTGCGTGATGCGGATGTGCTTGTCGATCCATGGGAACGCCGCGCGGCGGGCGTATGCGCGGTCGCCGGCGGAAAGCTTGGCGCCTGATCGATCGGCGTGCCCGCAATCCGGCCGGACGGTTGGCCGACGGAACCGCCATGCGTCCGCGAAGCCGACGCTGATGGGTGGGGCCTCGAAGCGGCCGGAGCGAAACTGGGCGGGGTGGCGCCGGAGCTGCCTGGCCTGCTGGAATATGTTTGCCCGGAGCCGGTCTTGCGGCCGTTTGACGGAACAAAGCTGGGCGGAATGTCCTGGGGCTGCCGGCTTCCGGTCTTTTCGCTCATGGTCTCCTCTTACAAGGGCTTGTACGGTGTTCTGCCACACACTTTTTTACATGGAACGGACCATGTACGGTCCAAACCCGTGATTCCTACTCAGTAACGGCACATACGGTGGCATTCAGATAACGGTCCGCTATGCCGATGTATTCGCCGGTGTTCGGATCGAGGATGCTTCCGTCTTCGGGGTCGACGATGCCGCCGGTGTCCGGATCGACCAGTGTGCCGTCCTCCAGGGTGATCAGTCCGGTGACCGGATCCGGTGTCGGTGCGGCCGGCGTCTCGGTCGTCGCGGAATCCCCGGCGGATGCTCCGTCGCCGCTTGCCGTGCCGTCGGTCGTGCCGTCGGTCGGCTGCTGATCGGCGCCGGCATCAGGACCGTCCGTGTTGGCCTGCGTGTTTTCCGTCAGCGGTTTGCCTTCGCGTATCTTGGCCCACAACAGGTCGGCGTCATCGGTCCAGACGCGGCGGTTTTCGTCCGAAGGGGCCGGTATGACCGGAACGGTCTGCGCATACAGGTTGCTGATGTCGAACGATGCCAGACTCATCGCCAGGCCGACCAGTGTGGACAGGTCTCCAAGACCCTCGCTGAAATTGAGCGATTGCAGGGCGGACTTTGCGAGCTGATACAGCTGTGAGGTGTCGGTAAACAGGTTTTTGCTCAGCGCGGTACGTATGAGCTGCTTGATCAGATATTGCTGACGCGTGGTGCGCATCGTGTCGGTGCCGTTGCCGACGCCGTGGCGTACTCGCGCGTACTGCGTGGCCTGCGTGCCGTCGAGATGCTGCAGGCCTTTCGACAGGGTGAGTCCGGTGTATACGTCCTGGATGTCGGTCGGGATGCAAAGGTCCACGCCGCCCAAAGCGTCGATCATATTGCGCAGGCCTTGGAAGTCGACGACGACGAAGTTCGTGATATTCAATCCTGTCAGCGAATTGACCGCATTCATGGTGCAGCTGGCGGCAGAGGCAAGATTGCCGCCGAAGCTCCATGCGTTCGGGAAGATCGAGTTGAACATCACGCCGTACTGCGCCGCCATCGTGCCGTTGGTGGTTTCGCATTGCGGCACATCGACGATGGAATCCCTTGGAATGGATATCAGATTGATCCACGAACGATCTGCTGAGATCTGCATGACCATCGTGGTATCTGCATTATGCAAACTTGCATCCGCCGGATCCTGGGATCCGCCGAGCGCGGAATTGCCTTCGCCTTCGCGCGTGTCCTGACCGAGAATCAGCAGTTCGATGCTTTTGCCCGCATTCGGATCGATGATGCGTTCCTCTTCCTCATTATCGTCGGCCTGGACGATGGGCTTCACGACTCCGCTTTGCACCGTGGAATTCAGGTCGACCCACACCGCCGCCGCGGCCGATCCCGTGAACATGAAGCAGGCGATCGCCACCATGGCGATGATGCTGCGCAGCCTGAGCCCCATACGGTAACCGAGGCTATGCTTCGGGCATGCGTTGCGCAGACCGCTGATATGGGGGAGCTTGTCGTCGGTGGTGTTAGGGTGCACAGTGACTACCTTCCTCGGTTGGGCGGATACGTGCCGTAGCCGTGTGCGCATAGCGCGACACGCCGATGTTTGAATACGGCGAACCCGGTACATTGTACGGCACTGATATGCCACTTTACTCCGTCTTCTGCACCGCGAAGGAAACATGCGTCGTCGCGATGCATTCGGTGCCCGTCCCGCCCGGCATATCCGCCTAGCACGTTTTGTCCCGAACATTGGTATTGCCGATAAATAAATTTGACATTTTTGCTTCGCGTGTGTTCAATCGTAAACATCAGGCATCTGTTGCTGAAGAAAGGACAGGAGGGCGCATGCAGGATATGGCCAGCGATTCCTCCGACAACCCGTGGATAGAGCTTTGGGGACTGTTCACACAGGACGACGGTTTGTCTTGGCAGCACAAGGCGTTATGCTCCCAAACGGATCCAGAGGCGTTCTTTCCGGAAAAAGGCGGATCGACACGGGACGCAAAGCGTGTATGCGCGCAATGCGAGGTTCGCGAGCAGTGTCTGCAGTGGGCCATCGACCATGATGAGCGTTTCGGCATATGGGGCGGCATGAGCGAGCGTGAACGTCGCAAGTACAAGAAGGAACTGAAGGAACGGGCATAGCAGGGCGTCGCGTACACTTGAGCTTATGAATTCCACAGGCAATAATGAAATCCAGCGGATGGTGGCCGAAGCGTTGGGCAAGGGGACGGCCTGCCACCCCCGAGATATCGCCGCCGACGTCGCTGCGGTCATCACGGTTGAGGCTGATTGGAGATTCTTCCCGGAGACGTTGGACGCGGTATTGTCGCAGCGCGTGATGCCGGGCATGGTCGTCATCGTCGATTGCACGGGCGGGCAGAAGGAGCCTGTAGGACTTGAACTCGTCGTGACGCCGGTCGTGTCGACGGGCGTCATCGCCGAGATGCCGCCAAGGACCGTACAAGTCCAGATCGTAGGCGTCGAAGGCGCCGTCTCTTTCGCGGATGCGGTAGGCAGGGGAATCCGGCAGACGAACGTAGGTGGTCATGTGCAGGCGTTGTGGCTGCTGCACGACGATTCGCGTCCCGCCGATGACCATTGTCTTGAAGCCTTGACCGATACGTGGCGCAATACATCCACCGCTTCGCTGTTGGGGGCCAAGCAGCTGGATTGGCAGGGCGAAAACCTGCATGATGTCGGCATGTACGCGTCGAAACGCGGCGTGGCTTCCTTGGTCGTGGACGGTGAGCCCGATCAGGAGCAGTATGACAGCCGTCAGGATGTGTTTGCGGTGTCTCTGGCGGGGGCTCTCGTCCCCCTGAAGACATTGACGATGCTGGGCGGCGTGAATTCCTGGTTCACGACGCTGGGGGAGTCGGTGGATTTCTCCCGCCGCGTGGTGTATAGCGGCGGCCGTGTGGTGGTCGTGCCGCGAGCCCGTATGGCGCATCGTCGTGCGAGGTATGAAGGCATACGCTCGCGCGGAGGGCATGCCTTGGACGAATCCGAGCCGAACAATCCCTCGTTGGGCGTGCTGCGCGCCAGCCAGCGCTATCGCTATTGCGAAACGCATCGCGTGCTGTGGCCGTTGTGGTGGCTGTGGTCGCTGCTGCGCGCATTGGGGCTGTTCGTGTCGCAGCTGGTGCACAAACGTCCGTATGAGGCATTGTGCGAGCTTATGTTGCCTTGGCTGGCCGTTCTTGACATTCCCGGCGCCTTTCACGCACGCTCCACGGTGGTCGCGCAACGTGTCGTACCCAAGTCCCAGCTATCCGCATTGATGGCCACCGGAAAACAGATCGCCCAATGGCATGACCGTCGTAACGCCTTCGAAGCCCAACGCGACCATGTCGTGCTGAGTCCTTTGGCGAAGGCCCATCTGCGGCGTCGTCTGATTCGGCGCTGGACCATCGCCCTGATCATGGCGTTGGCCGTGTCGGTCGCCGTCATCGCGTCGCAATGGGATGTGTTCCGTGCCTCATGGTCTTCCGGTTCGTTGTATTCGGATTCCCTTTTGCCCACAGGCGCGAATTTCAATCAACTGGTGCAGGCCGCCACCACGCCTTGGGTTTTCGGATACGGTACGGGCGTTCCCGCTCCTCCGACGCCGTGGCTGCTGGTGTTGATGTGCGCCAGCATGATTACGCTTGGCAATGTATCCGTGGCTCTTTCGGCGATGTTCTTCATGTCGGCGCCTTTAAGCGCATTGTCGTTCTGGGCTTTTGCCGGCATATTCACCCGTTCCGACGCCGTGCGCGCCGCTACGTCGCTGCTGTGGGTCTCCTTCTCGTTCTCTTTGGGCTTTTATGCCGATGCGAATCTGCCGATGCTTACGGTGATGACCTTCCTGCCTACGGCGTTCGCGTTCACTTTCCGCGCCGTCGGCATGTACCGAACGGAAGAGCCGGTGTATTCCCGTGCATCGGTGCAGTCCGCGGCTTTGGGAGCGCTGTGCTTCGTCGCGGTCGTCGCGGCCGAGCCGCAGCTGCTGTTCCCCTTGGTGGTGACGTTCGTCGCGTTCGTATTGTTCGTTCGAGGGCATCGGATGATGCTGTGGCTGATTCCGCTGCCTTCCGCACTGGTCTGCGCGCCGAGTCTGATGAATGCCGTGCGGTATGCGCCGCAGGGCCTATGGCGCGCGCTGTTCGGCGACATCATGATTCCTTCGACCGGGCGGAACGGCGCTCCCGAAGCCTTGAGTCTTATCGGCGTCATCAATCGGGCCTTTGATATTGATATCTCGGCAATGAAGTCCGGGTTGGCCGGCGCCGATGCGATATGCGCACTCATCGTGGTGTCGGTGCTCGCATTGCTGATGGCGGTGTCGTTGATCACCTTGGCGTTGCCGTTCGGCATCCGAGCCTCACGTATGATGTGGGTCGTCGTATTGACGGGCATGCTGCTTTCCTGCATCGCCGCGCGCATCGCGGTCGGCATCGATGCCGGTGGTCTGACCGCGGCCTCGACTCAGCCGGGAGTCGTTTTCGCGCTGGTCGGCATGATGGGTTGCCTATGCCTGGTCTCCGGGTCGGCGGTGCAGCGTTTCATGATGCTCCGACCTGGATCCATGTCGCGCGTGGCACGTTCCTCGTCGCGTTCCGTTCCCGTTCCGACTGTCGCGCGTGGCGTCTTGGCGGTGCTTCTTGCCCTTGCGAGCGTCGCTGGTCTGTCGACGCAGATGATGCGTCCGCAGGAGGACACCGTCGGATTCAGTGACGGCGGCCTGCCGATGGTGGCGGTCGATTATCTGCAGCAGGACGACCATCGGGTTTTGGCCTTGCGTGCGGAATCCGCCAATCAGGTGAGCTTCACCGTGATGCGTACGCAGCGCGGCGATCTGATCGACAGTTCTCCGGCGCAACGCGCGCAATATATTACCGATCAGGGCAACGCCGCCAGCGAAGCCATCTCCACGGCGGCCGTCCGTTTGCTGGCGAATCCTGACGCGGATGCGATCTCACAGATTCACGATCTGGGATTCGGCGGCATCTACGTTTCGTTCGACCCTCAGGATGGCGATTTGGATGCCGCGACGCAGCTGATGTCCAATATCACGGCCTCTGACGGTACGCAGAGCGTCGTAAGCAACAATGAGGGCACGTATTATCGTCTGACGATTTCCGATGCGGACGGCCAAGGGATCGACACGTCATGGCAGCGGCGGACGCAGTCGAGCCAATGGCGTTATGCGTGGCTATGGTGTATGGGGATCGTGATGTTCATGTACTGTCTGGTGGCTTTGCCGCGTCTGCACGGTCGAATCGAGGAGTCCGTATGAGTCAGGGAATGCATTCGAAGCCTGCCGCAGGCAATAAGGCGTTGCGTATTACAGGCGCGGTGGCCTCCGCATTGTCGATCGCCGCCGCAGCCGGTATCTGTGCTGTCGGGATGCCGTTCACGCAATTCGCCGACGATGCCGTTTCGGCGCAATCCGCGACGTCCCAGCAGGTCAGTCCCAAGCAATTGCTGATGTACTGCCCGGCTCAGATGCAGCTTGCGGATACCGGAAGCTATGGCGACAGCCAGTTCCAGAGCAGCGCAGGCGATCTGAAGTCCTCCGCCAGATACACCGCCTTCGGCGCGGTGTACGGTTCCGAAGCATCCGCTCTTGCGGATGAGGGGGCGGATGCGGTCCCCTTGTCTGCGAACGGGGACGAAGGTCGGGATTCTCCGCTTACCGCGGTTTCGGACGCCTCTTCCCCGGTTGTGCAGAATACGCGTCTGCTGGAGTCCAGGGATGGCACGGGCCCCACATCATCGGTGATGTCATGGGCCACGACCGGTGATCTTCGAGGCGTGTCCGCGACCTCCTGCCTGCCGCCTTCTCTGGATCAGTCCTTTGTTCTGGGCGGTACGCAGACGGGTACGACGCAGCAGCTGATCGCGGCCAACCTCTCTTCCAAGGCGACGTCGATCACCGTGCATGTCTGGGGCACGCGCGGCGCAGGCGAATTGGAGCTGAGTACGGGCGCGATGATCAATGTGCCTGCGCATTCGGAGTCCGTGTTCGACCTGTCGGCTGCCGCAAGCAATCAGGATGGCCTGTATGTTACCGTGTCGAGCGCGCAGACCCCGATTGCGGCGTACGTACGAAGTGTGGCGATGGATGGACTGGCTTCAAAGGGAAGTGAGTATGCGGTTCCCGTCACCGAAACGCAGGGCGTGGCATACATTCCGTCGGTGCGCGAAAACGACGAGACGAAACTCGTCGTCTACAGCGAGGCCGAACAGGATATCAGCGTGGCATGGGTAGGCGAGAACGGCTCGACCGGTGCCGAGAACCATCATCTGCAAGCCGATCGAGTGTCCGTCATCGATATGGGCACGGCTCCGCAAGACGCGTTGGCCATCGAAGTCGGATCGGATTCCCCGGCGACGTTCAGCGCGATTCTGACGCGTTCCGACGGGAACGACGGGCAGTCGGATTTCGCGCTGGCCTCGGTCCCGGCGTCGGCGCGGTCTTCGGCTGTCGCGATTCCCGATCAGTGCGATGCGGAATTGACTTTTGCCGCAGCCCGGAACGATGAGGTTTCCGTGACGGCGTACGACTCGGCGGGCAGTGCGGTCGGCACTCGCCGCATCTCCGTAGACGCCGGACATGCCACGTCCTTTGCCGCATCCGAGCTCGGTGAGGATGTGGCCGCCGTATCGGTCGATGACGAAGGCGGTGAAGCGTCGTGGGGCGTCCGCATAGGTCAGCGATCCGTTACGGATGCGGGGCTGGCCGGGCTGTCCGCGATGAAGCCTGAGGCCTTGACCGTGTCCACGGAGCTGATTTGGGCGAACAATGACCCCACCATCGTGAGATGAACGTTTCGGCTCACATTCCCCAATCGGGATCGATCTCCTCGGGACGCCTGCCGTACAGGTCGGCCAGGCACGACACCATTTCGTCCCTGATGAGCAGTTGCAGGTCGATCCGACTGGTCGCATGCGATTGCATCGGCATGCGGTAGAGAACGACCCGGGCCGGGATGCCGTGCTGTGCGGGGAAGGATTGCGACATCGGCACCGAGCGCCGCTCCCATGGCGCCGGATCCGAAGGCGGGACATCCTCCACGGCGAACTGCACCGGCTTGATAAGTTGGGGCCATGCGGCGCTCAGACGGCGAAGCTGGGCGGCGACCATGTCGTCGAACATGCCGCTGCGCGTACGGTAACGGGGGAGTCTGGTGCCGAACATGGGCGTCCTGACCCCGCGGCCATGTCGATTGCGATACACTGTAGATTCCCAAGGTGGTCGTTGCATGCTAACCACCTTATGCCAAGGGATGACATTGAAAGGCTGAAGGCGACCGAGAGGAGAGGCCGGGCATGTGCGTGATTCAGGTTCCTTCATGGAATGAAGTGGACGTCTGTGCGATGGCCGCCCGGACGCGTGCGATCGCATTCGACCTTGACAATACCCTTGCCCGGAGCAAGAAGCCGATGAAACCGCAGATGGCGCAACGCGTCGCGGCGCTGACCCGCGAAATGCCCGTCGCGGTGATTTCCGGCGGTAAATTCCAACTGGTCACCGGCCAGGTCACGGATGTCCTGCCGCGGGACGCCGACCTGTTCAACATGCATCTGATGCCTACCAGCGGCACCCTGTACTATCGCTGGGACGGGCATGGGTGGTCCGAAGTGCACGCATATAATCTGAGCGACGAGGATTGCGAACGGGCCGTTGAAGCGTTGGAGCGCAACGCGCGTGCGCAGGGGCTATGGGCCGAACGGGTGTGGGGGAGCCGCATCGAGAACCGCGGCAGCCAGATCACGTTCTCCGCATTGGGCCAGCAGGCGCCCAATGAGCTCAAGGCCGCGTGGGACCCGGACAATACGAAGAAAAACCGTCTGGCGCAGGCCGTGGCGGCGGAGCTGCCGCATTTGGGTGTGCGTCCCGGCGGCATGACGAGCGTCGACGTATACATGCGGGGCCGTGACAAATCCCATGCGATACGCGATCTGGCGCAATCCCTGGCGGTCAGGCCGGAAGAGATCATCTTCGTCGGCGATCGCATGACTCCCGACGGCAACGACTATCCTGCCGCATTGGCCGGCGCGATGGCCGTGCAGGTCAACTGTCCCGATGACACCCTGCGCTTCTGCAATCTGTTGATCGGCTGCCTGCGATGAATGCGCGCGGCGCGTCGTTCCGGGTGCTTGGGGGCGTAGCCGCCGCCGGCCGTTGCGTGCTCGACCTGATGCTGCCGCGTGGCTGCGCGGGCTGCGACCGCCCGGACATCGTGCTGTGCGAACGCTGCAGGGGGCTCTTGCGTGAATATCGACGATTTCCCTGCGAGGAAAGCGTTACGGGCTTCTGGTACGCCTGCGGACGATATGAAGGGTGTGTACGGCGCGCGATCCTTGCGTGGAAGGATCATGGCGACGAACAGTGCGACGCGCCTTTTGCGGATGCGTTGGCGGACATGATCATAGGCCTTGGCCTCCTTCATGGCCGAGATCGCGTGCTGATAGTGCCTGCGCCGTCGTCGGCCCGTTCGCTGCATGAGCGCGGGCGCGCCCACATGGAATCATTGGCCGGACAGGTGGCGGCCCGCATACGGGGCGAAGGCGTGGACGTCTGCGCGAAAAGCATGCTGTGTGTTCGCGATACGCACATCAAATCGGTGCAAACGGCCAATGCCCGCCAGCGTGCCAGTCGCATAGCGGGACGCGTCGCGATTCGCGGCGATGTGGACCTGTCGGGTGCGCCGGTGCTGCTGATCGACGATATCGTGACGACGGGGGCGACGATGCGTCAGTGCATCGCGGCCCTGAGACGGTCGGGGGCCGAAGTGCTGTCCGTATGCGCGCTGTCGTATACGCCGTCGAATGCGCCGACTACGACGCCCCAGACATGAATGCCGTCAGCGGCGCCCGTATACCGGGCGATGACGAATTCCCCCGCGGAACGGAGGATGACGATGTCCCCGGGCGCGGCTATGTCACGACGCTGCGCGAGTATCGACAGCCGCCTGACGCCTCGCGCGCCGTGCTGCGGCGCCATGCGTTTACGCATAGGGCTCACCGCAACGGTCATGATGACATAGCCGTTGCGGCGGGCCGGTTTCCCGGTGACCAACGTGCCTCCCAGCACCCCTCACAGCCGCCATCGAACATTTGTTCTAATCAGTATGCGATGCGGGCGGGACGAATCATTTTACGGACGCACGGTGGTGTTTCGGCAGCAGGATCTCGAAATTGGCCCCTCGCGCATCATCCACCACGCGCACGGTGCCGCCGTGCAGTTGGGCCGCCCAGCGTGCGATCGACAGGCCGAGGCCCGTGCCGCCGGATTCGGTTCCCGGCCCCGTCTTGCCTTTGACGAAGCGTCGGAAAATGTCGGAACGGGCTTCTTTGGGGATCTGGGAACCGAAATTGACGACATTGGTCACCACGGTGTCGTGGGCCTTGTCCTCATGCGCCTCGATCAGCACGGTCGTGCCGTTGGGCGAGTGCTTGAGCGCATTGGAGATGATGTTGGTGAACAGCTGACGCAGACGGTCCTGATCGCCTTCCATGACGATGTCCGAGGCGATGTTGACTTCGATGTTGTGCGCATGCCCGGCATCGGCGATCTCAAGGGGCTCGATGGTTTCGTCAAGGAAATCGGAAAAGCGGAATTTCTTGATCTGCAGGCTTGCCGCGCCGGCCTCCATGCGGGAGGAATCAAGAAGGAAGGTGATCAGATCCGTCAGACGATGCGTCTGATTGAGGATGCTTTCCAGATTGGCCGGAGTGGGATCGGTCACCCCGTCGGCCATGTTCTCGACCATGGCCTGCAACGCGGACACGGGGGTGCGCAGTTCATGGCTGACATTGGCGACCATGTCGCGACGCAACTGGTCGGCGTGTTGCAGTTCCTCGGCCATTTCGTTGAATGACCGGGCCAGCCGCCCCACTTCGTCCCGCCGGGATTCCTCGATGTGCACGCGCACGCTGTAGTCGCCTTCGGACATCGCCTGGGCCGCGTCCCTCATCTGGCGCAGGGGCGCCGTCAGGCCGCGGGAGAAGATATAGGTGATGCCGAGCGCCACCGCCAGGGTCAACGGCATGGCGATCCAGCCGCTGAAATTGATTTTCAGCAGGATCCATGCCATGGCGAACGCGATCGACGTGGCGATGACGATGAGTACACTCAATTCGACTTTGAGCGAGGCGAACATGCCGAGGGGACGCTCGGCCAACGGTGTGGCGGAACGTCCCCGACGCAACGGCTTAGCCATATCGTCTACCTGCTCATTCACTCGGAGGCTCGAACGCGTATCCGACGCCGTGCACGGTGCGGATCATCTCGCTTCCAAGCTTATGGCGCAGCGCCTTGACATGCGAGTCGACGGTGCGGGTGCCCGAGGCGTCGACCCAATCCCAAACCTCTTCGAGCAGTTTTTCCCGGGTCAGTACCGACTTCGGCTTGCGGGCCAGAGTGGCCAGCAGGTCGAATTCGGTCGGGGTCAGGTGCACCGGTTCGCCGTTCAGCGTGACTATGCGCTGGGCGGGGTCGATGACCAGCGAACCGAAGTCGAGCACCTTTTCGTTTTCTGAGTTCTTCGCGATGATCTTCGCGCGTTCGACGCGACGCAGCAGCGCCTTGCAGCGTGCGATGAGTTCGCGCATGGAGAAGGGCTTCGTCATGTAATCGTCAGCGCCGGCCCCCAGCCCGATGACCTTGTCCGCCTCGTCGTCGCGGGCGGTCAGGATCAGCACGGGAACGGGGCGCGCCGCCACGATGCGCTTGGTGGCTTCCAGACCATCCATCACCGGCAGCATGATGTCCATGATGACCAGATCGGGATGGAACTGCGACGCGGTCTGCACCGCGCTTGCTCCGTCGGAAGCGACCCGTGCGGTCCAGCCTTCCGCGGTGATGCGTTGGGCGATGGCCGTTGCCAGGGTCGGTTCGTCTTCGACGATCAAAACGGTGCGCGGGGCCGAGGGCTGCGGTGACGTATTAAGCATGTGAAGCTGCCTTTCTCAGAGTTCCGGTTCCAAGAATACCGCTCCGAACGCAGGAATGGTGAGCTTTGCCGACCAATCGCGCGAATGGTATTCGCCGGCCTCGGCTTCGAAGACGCCGTTGCTGATGCCGGAACCGCCGTACTCTTCGGCGTCGCTGGTCAGCACTTCCTTCCAACGTCCGCCCTTGGGCAGCGGGACCTGGTAATCCTGCCATGCGTTGCCGGAGAAGTTGACGACCACGACCATCTGCTCGCCGTCCTTGCCGACACGCATGAAGCTCAGCGTATTGTGGTCGGCGTCGTCGCTGGTGAGCCACTGGAACCCTTCCGGATCGAAATCCTGGCTCCACAGCGCGGGGGAGGCCTTGTACAGCCTGTTCAGATCGGCGACGAAACGCTGCACGCCGCGATGGTCCGGCCAGTTAAGCGCATCCCAATCGACGGAGCCGTTATGGTCCCATTCGCCGTACTGCGCGATTTCGTTGCCCATGAAGCTCAGCTTTTTGCCCGGGTGCGCCCACTGGTATGCGAACAGGGCCCTGACCCCTGCATAGCGCTGCCAGTCGTCGCCCGGCATCTTGCCGAACAGCGCGCCCTTGCCGTATACGACCTCGTCGTGGCTGATCGGCAGCACATAATGCTCGGAATACGCGTACACCATGGAGAACGTGATCTCGTTGTGATGCCACTTGCGGTCGATCGGCGCGTGATGCAGGTATTCCAGCGTGTCATGCATCCAGCCCATATTCCACTTGAGGCCGAATCCCAGGCCGTTGGCGTCGGTCGGCGCGGTGATGCCCGGGTAGGCGGTGGATTCCTCGGCGATCATCATGATGCCGGGGTTGTTCTTGTACGCCGTGGCGTTGGCTTCCTTGAGGAAGTCGATCGCCTCGAGGTTTTCGCGTCCGCCGTAGATGTTGGGGCGCCACTGGCCGGCTTCGCGGCTGTAGTCGAGGTACAGCATCGAGCTGACCGCATCCACGCGCAGCGCGTCGATATGGTATTCGTCCAGCCAGAAGCAGGCGTTGGCCACGAGGAAGTTGCGCACCTCGTTGCGGCCGAAGTTGAAGACGTATGTGCCCCAATCCGGGTGTTCGCCGCGTAGGGGATCGGGATCCTCGTACAGCGGCGTGCCGTCGAATCGGCCCAGAGCGAACGCGTCCTTCGGGAAGTGGGCCGGGACCCAGTCCATGATCACGCCGATGCCTGCATCATGCAGCTTTTCGACGAGATACTTGAAGTCGTCCGGTCCGCCGAGACGGGAATCGACCGCATAGTAGCCGGTGACCTGATAGCCCCAGGATCCCGCGAACGGGTGCTCCGCCAGCGGCATGAACTCCACATGGGTGAATCCCATCTCGCTGACGTAGGGGACCAGCTTGTCGGCCAGTTCCCGGTAGTCCTTCACGTCCGTGCGCCAGCTGTTGGCGTGGACTTCGTAGATGCTGACGGGGCCGGCGTGCGGGTCGGTGACGGCGCGCTTCTTCAGCCACGCGTCGTCGTTCCATTCGTATTCGGATTCGACGACGATGGAACCGGTGCGCGGGGGAATCTCATGGGAGCGTTCCATCGGGTCGGCCTTCATGATCGTCTGGCCGTATTGCGTCAGGATCTCATACTTGTAGACCTCTCCGGCGCCGATGCCCGGGATGAACAGCTCCCACACGCCGGAAGAGCCGATTTCGCGCATGGCATGGCATTGGCCGCCCCAATTGTTGAAATCGCCCACCACATGCACGGCGCGGGCGTTCGGCGCCCATACGGTGAACGACGTGCCGGTCAGCTGTTCGCCCGCGGTGCCGTCGTTGGAGCCCATCGGATCGTCGAAATGCTTCACGTGGGCGCCCAACGCCTCCCACAGGCGTTCGTGGCGCCCCTCGCCGAACAGGTACGTATCCATATCGCCGATCATCGGCAGATACCGGTACGGGTCGTCCTGCACGTTGGTCTGCCCGTTCTCATAGGACGTGCGGATGCGATAATCCGGAATCCTGAAGCCCTCATCGGTCTTCAGCGCCGGCATGGCCGCAGCGAATACGCCATTGTATTCATGCTCGGCTTCATATTCCCCTCCCTGGGTGACGATCGTCACGGTTTTCGCCATCGGTCGAAGCACGCGGACCGTGACGGTGCCCTCATGCTCTCCGGAGCCAAGATGCCCGCCGAGGACCTCGTGCGGGTTGTAGTATTCGGCGTTGCTGACCGCGTCCAGGGTATCCTGGTCGACGGCGACGATATCTTCATTGATTGTGGAATGTTTGACCATGGGAAAAGCATACCCACGCCTGTGCGGTTTTCGGTAGGTTTTCAAGCGCCGTGTCGTGCGGTTTTCGACGGATTTCCGCCCGCAGTGCGCCAAGTCCGCACGGGCTGGCATAATAGTTCGGGTTTTTTCGAATGATTTCACGGAGGATTCATGGGCTACAAGGTCGGCGATATGGTCGTCTATCCGCGTCACGGCGCCGCTAAGGTGGAAGCCATCACCGAACGGACGGTCAAGGGCGTGACCCGTCAATACCTGCAGCTGTCGGTGCTGTCCTCTGACGGGCTTGTCATCAATGTTCCGATCGATAACGCGCAGAAGGTGGGCGTTCGCGATATCGTCGACGGCCGTGCGGTCGCCAGGGTGTTCGAGATCCTGCGTACGCCGATCATCGAAAAGGAGATGAACTGGTCCCGCCGATACAAGCTGAATGTGGAGAAGATCGCCACCGGCGACGTCAACAAGATCGCTGAGGTCGTACGCGATCTTGCGCAGCGCGACGTCGACGAACATGGCCTGTCCGCGGGCGAGAAGCGCATGCTGACCAAGGCCCGCAGCATTCTGACCTCCGAAATTTCGCTGTCCGAGAATCTGGAGGAATCGGAGGCGCAGCGTCTGCTGGACGTCAATCTCGGATACGAAGAACCGCAGCCGGGTGATGAGAAGCATCACACCGAAGCCCCGCAGGAGGCCGCCGCCGACACCTTGGCGCGCGTCGCGGCCGAAGGCAAGGGGCGCAAGAAGAAGTGACCGCGTCAAGGCCCGTCGTGCTGACGGGCCTTTTCCTTTCCCATGTGACGTGGTGCGCCGGAGCGCGATGCAGATGTCGTCCGCGTTTCGCATGAACGACTATGAGTATGCGGAGGTTGCATATGTGCAATATGCTGATCGGGCAGGGGTTCGATGCACATCGTTTCGCGACGCCGGAAAGCGGCCGCGCGTTGTGGCTGGCCTGTCTGCAATGGCCCGGAGTCGGCATCGAAGGCGATTCCGATGGCGATGTCGCCGCGCATGCGTTGATCGACGCGCTGCTCGCGGCCGCGCATCTGGGGGATATCGGTACGCTGTTCGGCGTCGGAGCGGATTCGTCGGGCGCCGGCATGCATGGCGAGGCCATGCTGCGTATGACGGCGGATCATCTGCGCGAGCATGGATTCGAGCCGGCAAGTGCAAGCGTGGCGGTCGTCGGCAACAGGCCGAAGATCGGTACGCGTCGTGATGAGGCGCAACGGGCGATGTCGGATGCCGTCGGATGCGTGGTGTCGCTGAGCGCGACCACGACCGACGGCATGGGATTCACCGGTGCGGGGGAGGGCTTGGCCGCCATGGCCAATGCGTTGGTGCGGCCGCTGGAATAGCCGCCTGGAACCGGTGCTATCGCTGCAGGACCGATTGGAGGATCCGGGCCAAAGCCCACAGCAGCGTTGACAGGGTGACGATGATGAAGCTCGGCGGCGCCGGGAACATGGCGGACAGCACCAGTCCGCCCCAAATCGATATGAGGCAGATCGCCGATGCGACGATCATCGCCTTCAACGGCGAGCCCGCGATGATGTTCGCGGTCGCCGCCGGCGTGATGACAAGGGCGAAGACCAGCAGCGTCCCCACCGCCGGTACCGCAAGGGTGATCACACCGGCCATGATGGCCATGAACGCGATGTTCATGGCCGCGATCGGCACGCCTTTCGCCTGCGCCACCTGTTCGTCCAGGGAGCTGAACAGCAACGGCCGGTAGATGATCGCGATGACGATGAGCAGCAGCGCGTCGAAGAGGGCGAATCCGACGATCTGTTCGTCGGTGATGGTGAGGATCGATCCGAACAGCACCGATTGCATCTGCTGGGAGGCCGAGCTGGACAGGCGTGCGAAGAACAGGCCCAGGCCCGTCGCGAACGCCAGCACCGTACCGGTTGCGATTTCACGCTGTGAGACTTTTTTGCCCAGCGCGCCGATCACCAGCGCGCCGGCGAGGGCGAACGCCCCCATGCCCAAACTCACCGGCAGGCCCAGCAAGGCCGCGCCCGTCGCCCCCGGGAGCCCGATATGCGCCAACGCGTGGGCGGCGAAAGTCGATTGCCTTGCGATGGTGAAATAGCCCATGACGCCTGCCGCCAGTGCGATGCACAGGCCCGCTTGGAACGCGTTCGCCATGAACGGCGCCGACAGCGTCGTCATCCAGTTCGGGTCAAAAGCGAAGCTGATGCCATCCATATGATTGTCTACTTCCTTTCCGCGTCCGCATGATGATGGAATGCGGCGACTTCGTCGGCGTGATGCATGTCGGGATGCGCCGTATGTTCGTCGTCCGGACTCGGGGTGACGAACATATCGCCTTGTGGAGTGGTGACGACCTGCACCGTCGTGCCGTACAGGTGCGTCAGCAGATTCGCGTCGAGCACGGCGTCCATCGGGGCATAGTGCGGATGTCCGTCCAGTAGATACACGGCTCCGGTGAGGATGGGCAGCAGCATGTTCAGATCGTGCGCGACGATCTGGATGGTCATGCCCAGGTCGTGGCTGAGCTTGGCGAGGATATGGACCATCGAACGCTGGCTTGCCAGATCGAGGTTCGCAAGCGGCTCGTCGAGCATCAGCAGTTCGGGATCCGAGACCAGCGCCTGCGCGATGGCCACGCGCTGCCGCTGTCCGCCTGAGAGCTGGGACAGCCGGTGGCGGGCTTTCTCGTCCATTCCGACGAAGTCCAGGGCCTCACGCGCCCTTGCGCGCTGGAGCGCCGTGACCGGGTGGAAACCGAACCGTGTTCCGGTCAATCCCAGCAATACGGACTGTTCCACGGTCAGGTTCGATTCCGTGTCCGCGATATAGCTTTGCGGCACATATCCGATGCGTTGGTTGGCGGAGCCTGCGGGCTGGCCCAGTACGGTGATCGAGCCTTCGGCCAACGGCAGAAGGCCGAGCTCAGCCTGCATCATCGTGGTTTTGCCGGTGCCGTTCGTGCCGACTATCGCGGTGACGGAGCCTTTGGGAATGCGGAACGTGCCCTGCGACCAGACCAGATGGTCGCCGCGTCGGACGGCGGCGTTGTCGAAGATGATGCAGGACGTGGCGCCGTCGGATGCGTCGCCTTGATGTCCACTGCGCGGCTGAACCATCGTTGCTCCTGAATTGTCAAGGGAATGGGGACTGTCTGCAAGGATTGTCGCAAATGAGGTTGACAATCATTCTCATTTAGGGTGCGGTTTGAGGAGACTGCGATGCGGCAAAAAAATTGGGTTACGGCGAAGACTCCGTAACCCAATTCATAGACCTTCCAATGTCTCCGTCATTCGGACGACATGGGCCGTGCGATGGGAATCACGCGCCGGGATCGGCCTGTCCCGACGTATCCGGAACCTCGGCGTCCGTGCCGTCGTCGGTGACGGCGTCGTCGTGGCCGGCCGTATCCGACGATTCGTCCGAAACGGCCGCATCGTCGAACAGTGTGGCGATGCCGTCGACCAACGAGGCGATCCAATCGGTGAGATCCTGCGCCTCTTCGGGCATCTGCTCGCTGACGTCGAATACCGGAACGTCCGATTTGCCGGCGATGCCGGTGATCATATTCGTGGCGTCGGAGGCCGACTGCGTGTTGTTGATCAGCAGGTCGACGCCGTGGGCTTCGACCAGCGTCTGGAAATCCTGCAGATCCGCCGGTGCGGGCTCGCTTTCCGAAGCCGCCGACTGCGCGTAGCCCTGCGGCGTGGCGTCGGTGAACCCCATGTCGTTGAGCAGATAATAGGCCACCGCCTCGGTCGCGGCATAGGTCGCATCGGGATGGGCCTCGGAGAAAGCCTTCATGGCGTCGGCGAGCTCCTGCTCGCGGTCCTTCCAGTCCTCCAGACGCTGGTCGAAATCGTCCTGCTTGTCCGGAAGGAGCTTGCCGAACGCACTGGCCAGTTCGGTGGCCACGGCATCGCGCGCGTCCTTGGAGAACCACAGATGCGGGTTGTCCTCTTCGGAAGCGCCGACGGTCGACGCGGCGGAAACCGATACGACGTCATCGCCGAGATTCTTGGTGGCCCATTCGTCGTATCCGGCGCCATTGGACACGACGACCTGAGCGGTCTGCAGCGCCGCGACATCCGCGGTGGCCGGCTCGAAATCGTGCGCGTCCACCGACGTGGACGAAAGGATCGAAGTCACCTCAACGTCGTCGCCGCCGATGAGCTCGGCCAAAGAGCCCCACTGATTGACCGAAGCCACCACGACGATGGGCCCGTCGGCCTGCCCGGAGGCCTGCGGGGCGCCGCCTTCCCCGGCCGGCGTCGTTCCGCAGCCGCCCAACGCCAACAGACCGGCGGCGGAAAGCGTGAACAATGCGGTCGCTGCGCGACGGATTCCGCTACTCATGGTTTGCCCTCATTCCTACCCATCGAGTCAGGGGCCATCGGTATCATAATGTTCCCGGACTCGTACGTGAATATCGGATGCATCCACAATAGCCCACAACACGGAGCGAAACGCATAACAGGGGGACGACGCTATGGCCATCGCAATCGACGGAAAACTGGCTGCCTCCAATGTCAGGAAGGAACTGGCCCGGCGGGTCGAGCGTCTGAAGGGCCGCGGCGTCGTCCCCGGCCTCGGGACCGTCCTGGTCGGGCAGGACCCGGGCTCCATGAAATACGTCGCCGGAAAACACGCGGACTGCGCCGAGATCGGCATCGATTCGATCCGTCGGGAACTGCCGGCCGACGCCTCGTTCGAACAGATCGCGTCCGTGGTGCGCGAACTGAACGAGGATCCCGGCTGCACCGGGTATATCGTGCAGTTGCCGCTGCCGCAGGGCATCGACGAAAACGCCATCATCGCGATGATCGACCCGGGCAAGGACGTCGACGGCATGCATCCGTATAATCTGGGCGAACTCGTGCTGCACGTCTCCGGCGAACTCTCGACGCCGCTGCCCTGCACGCCGCGAGGCGTCATCGAATTGCTCGACGGGTACGGCATCGACTTCAAGGGCAAGGACGTGTGCGTTCTAGGCCGGGGCATCACCATCGGGCGGACCATCGGCCTGCTGCTGACGCGGCGCGGCGTCGACGCGACGGTGACGCTGTGCCATACCGGCACGAAGAACATAGAAGAGCATATGCGCCGCGCCGACATCATCGTGGCGGCGATGGGCGTCGCCGGATTCGTGAAGCCGGAAGACATCAAAGAGGGCGCGGTGCTGGTCGACGTCGGCGTCTCGCGCGTATATGACGAGGCCGCAGGCCGTTACCGCATCAAAGGCGACATCGACCCCGCCTGCTACGACAAGGCGTATGCCTATACGCCGAATCCCGGCGGAGTCGGACCGATGACGCGCGCGATGCTGCTGCGCAACGTCGTGGAGATCGCGGAACGATCGGTCGCGTGATTTCCGCGTGGCCCCGCTTTCTGCGATTGCCGCGACACGCCCGAATTTTTTCAGGAATTTTGTGCAGGGCTTCGGTTATCCTTGATTCTTGCTGCTCGTACGGCGAACCGTGCATGCGGCGCGATAACTGAATAACGATTTTATCCATCACTCATTTATGTAAGAACCACATTAATGGCAGAGAACAATTTCGAAGTCACCAAGGTCGCCATCAACGACATCGGCACCGAAGAAGACTTCATCAAGGCAGTCGATTCCACCATCAAGAACTTCGATGATGGTGATCTGGTCGAAGGTACCGTCGTCAAGGTCGATCACGATGAGGTCCTGCTCGACATCGGCTACAAGACCGAGGGCGTCATCCCCTCCCGTGAGCTTTCCATCAAGAAGGACGTCGATCCGGACGAGGTCGTCGAGGTCGGCGACACCATCGAAGCCCTTGTCGTCACCAAGGAAGACAAGGAAGGCCGTCTGATCCTGTCCAAGAAGCGTGCTCAGTACGAGCGCGCCTGGGGCGACATCGAGAAGATCAAGGAAGCCGACGGCGTCGTCGAAGGCACCGTCATCGAAGCCGTCAAGGGTGGCCTCATCGTGGACATCGGCCTGCGTGGCTTCCTGCCGGCATCGCTGGTCGAAATGCGTCGCGTCCGCGACCTGTCCCCGTACATCGGCCAGACCATCAAGGCCAAGATCCTCGAGCTCGACAAGAACCGCAACAACGTGGTCCTGTCCCGCCGCCAGTACCTCGAAGAGACCCAGTCCGAGGTCCGCGAGACCTTCCTCTCGCAGCTCAAGAAGGGCCAGATTCGCGAAGGCGTCGTGTCCTCCATCGTCAACTTCGGTGCATTCGTCGATCTGGGCGGCGTTGACGGCCTGATCCACGTCTCCGAGCTGTCCTGGAAGCACATCGACCACCCGTCCGAGGTCGTCAAGGTCGGCGACAAGGTCACCGTCGAGGTCCTCGACGTCGATCTCGATCGCGAACGCATCTCCCTGTCCCTGAAGGCCACCCAGGAAGATCCGTGGCAGCGCTTCGCCCGCACCCACGTTCCGGGCCAGATCGTCAAGGGCAAGGTCACCAAGATCGTTCAGTTCGGCGTGTTCATCTCCGTCGAAGACGGCATCGAAGGCCTCGTGCACATCTCCGAGCTGGCCAACCGCCACGTGGAGAACCCGGAGACCGTCGTCAAGCCGGGCGAAGAGGTGTTCGTCAAGGTGATCGACGTCGACCTGGATCGTCGTCGCATCTCCCTGTCCCTCAAGCAGGCCAACGACTCCGTTGATCCGGCTTCCGAAGACTTCGATCCGGCCCTGTACGGCATGCCGGCCGAGTACGACGAAGACGGCAACTACAAGTATCCGGAAGGCTTCGACCCGAACACCAACGAGTGGATCGCCGGTTACGAGAAGCAGCGCGAGGAATGGGAATCCCAGTACGCCGCCGCTCACGACCTGTGGGAAGAGCATAAGGAATTCGTCGCCAAGGAGCTGGAGAACGCAGCTGCCTCCGCGGCCGAAGACGGCCAGGCCGCCAAGGAAGAGAAGGTCGAAGAGGTGTCCAACTACTCCTCCGAGAACACTTCCACCGGCACCCTCGCCGATTCCGATCAGCTCGCCGCCCTGCGCGACCAGCTGCTCGGCAAGTGAGTTTTCCCTACGGAGAGCGACTTCGCATTAACCGACTAGTCTAGCCGGCTGCTGTGTGGCCCCTCATCCTTTTCGGATGAGGGGCCACACGCATATTTCGCCATGCACGGTTCAAGCGCCGTTGCCCGTCACATGCCAGGCACGGTAGTATGACGGTGTGATACGAGTGGGACTGACGGGCGGCATCGCCGCGGGCAAAAGCACGGTATCGGCGCGCCTGCGCGAACTGGGCGCTGCCGTCATCGATTACGACCGGCTCGCACGTGACGTCGTGGCTCCGGGAAGCGCGGGCCTGAAACGCATCGAAGAGGCCTTCGGGCCGGACGCCATCAGCGAGGATGGCACGCTGAACCGCCCATGGATGGCCGAACACGTGTTTTCCGCATCCGCGCCCGAAGGCGCGCGAGAACGCCTTGACGCAATAGAGCATCCTCTTATCTACGAGCTGGCGGCACAAAGGGAACTGCAGGCGGTCGCCGAACATCGAGACGTCATCGTGCATGATGTGCCGCTCCTGGCCGAAGTGATCGACGCCATCCCGTTCCGATTCGACCGCATCATCACCGTGGAGGCGCCGGAAACGGTGCGTGTGCGGCGTATGGTGCGGACACGCGGCATGAGCGAAGAGCAGGCTCTCGACCGCATCCGGCACCAATCCTCACAGGCGGCGCGCCGAGCCATCGCCGACGCCGTCATCGATTCGACGCAGCCGAAGCATGTCATGCTGCAGGCCGTGGAAGCAATCTACAAGCATTGGGGAGACCATCATGGGATTTAACATCGAGCGCACCGACAAGCCCTTCGTCGTCAAATCGCCGTACAAGCCGAGCGGCGACCAGCCTCAGGCCATCGAAGAGCTCGCGCGCCGCATAGAGGACGGCGAAAACGACGTCGTGCTGATGGGCGCGACCGGCACCGGCAAGACCGCGACGACGGCATGGCTTATCGAACGCCTGCAGCGCCCGACGCTGATCATCGAGCCGAATAAGACGCTGGCGGCGCAGTTGTGCGCGGAATTCCGCGAGCTTATGCCCGACAACGCCGTGAGCTATTTCGTGAGCTACTACGACTACTATCAGCCGGAGGCGTATATCCCGCAGACCGATACGTATATCGAGAAGGATTCCAACATCAACGACGACGTGGAGCGCCTTCGCCATGCGGCCACGGCCAATCTGCTGACACGCCGCGACTGCGTGGTCGTCGCCACCGTCAGCTGCATCTACGGCCTGGGCACGCCGGAGGAATACGCGGGGCGCATGCTTCTGCTGCGCCAGGGCCAGCAGATCGACCGCGACCAGCTGCTGCGCCAATTCGTCTCCATGCAATACAAACGCAACGACATCGCGTTCACGCGCGGCACGTTCCGCGTGCGCGGCGACACCGTCGAAATCATTCCCGTCTATGAGGAGCTGGCGGTACGCATCGAATTCTTCGGCGACGAGATCGACCGCATCTGCACGCTGCATCCGCTGACCGGCGACGTGATCGGGGAGGAGACGGAAATCCACATCTTTCCCGCCTCGCACTATGTGGCCGGTCCGGAACGCATGGAACGCGCGCTGCACACCATCCAGGAGGAGCTGGACCGGCGTGTGGCCGAATTGCGCAAGCAGGGCAAGGAGTTGGAGGCGCAGCGTCTGACGATGCGCACCACGTACGACCTGGAGATGCTCGCCCAGGTGGGCGTGTGCTCCGGCGTGGAGAACTATTCGCGGCATTTCGACGGGCGTGAGCCGGGGACGCCGCCGCATACGCTGCTGGATTTCTTCCCGGACGATTTTCTGCTGGTCATCGACGAATCCCACGTGACCGTGCCGCAGATCGGCGCGATGTACGAAGGCGATGCCTCCCGTAAGCGCACGCTGGTCGAACATGGTTTCCGTCTGCCGTCCGCAATGGACAATCGTCCGCTGAAATGGCCGGAATTTCTGGAACGCGTCGGCCAGACCGTGTATCTGTCGGCGACGCCCGGCGATTATGAGATGGGCCTGTCCGACGGCGTGGTCGAACAGATCATCCGACCGACCGGTCTGGTCGACCCGCGGATCGACGTGCGCCCGGTCGAGGGACAGGTCGATGATCTGCTGGCTGAGATCAAGGATCGCGTGGCGAAGGGGGAGCGCACGCTGGTCACGACGCTGACCAAGAAAATGGCGGAGGACCTGACCGATTATCTTCTGGAGCGCGGCATCAAGGTCGAATATCTGCATTCCGACGTCGACACCCTTCGGCGCGTGGAATTGCTGCGGGAACTGCGTGAAGGCAAGATCGACGTCATCGTCGGCATCAATCTGCTGCGAGAGGGCCTTGACCTGCCGGAGGTGTCGCTTGTCGCGATCCTCGACGCCGACAAGGAAGGATTCCTGCGTTCCTATCGTTCGCTGATCCAGACGATCGGCCGCGCCGCGCGAAACGTCTCGGGCACCGTCATCATGTATGCCGACGAAATCACCGACGCCATGGATAAGGCCATTGAAGAGACGAATCGTCGCCGTGACCGCCAGATCGCCTACAACAAGGAGCACGGCATCGATCCGAAGCCGCTCATCAAGAAGATCAGCGACGTCAACGACATGCTCGCCAAAGAGGACGTCGATACGCAGACGCTGCTGGCAGGCGGATACCGTAATGCCGGCAAGGCCGGAAACACGCATCTGGGCGTGCCGTCGGCGAATGAGGACGAGATGCGCAAGCGCCATGAGCGGATCGTGAAGGCCGGTCTGCCGGCGCAGGATCTGGCCGATCTGATTCGCCAGCTGTCCGAACAGATGCATACCGCCGCGGAACAGCTGCAATTCGAATTGGCGGCGCGCCTGCGCGATGAGATCCGCGATCTGAAGAAGGAATTGCGGCAGATGACGGAGGCGAAACGCTGATCCGTGCCGACGGGCGGCGCGTGCCGCCGATGACGTCTTCTGCGGCCGTGAGCGGGCGAGTTGTATGCCCTCGGCGTAAGCTAGGTGCTTATGTCAGAGACTCCAGTTGCTTTTATGGTTGCCACATTCGTGGTGTTGGCGATTTTCTTCGTCGTTGATCTGTTCGTCGTCGGACGCAGGCCGCATGTTCCTTCCACGAAGGAATGCGTGCAGCATATTGGGTTCTTCGTCGTGATGGCGTTGATCTTCGGCGCCCTTGTATGGGCGGTCTCCGGCCCCCAGCCCGCGATCGAGTTCTATTCCGGCTGGCTGACCGAATATTCGCTGAGCCTGGACAACCTGTTCGTGTTCGTCATCATCATGTCGAATTTCGTCGTGCCCAAGGAAATGCAGAAATACGTGCTGAGCGTCGGCATCACGATCGCCTTGGTCTTCCGCGGATGCTTCATTCTGGTGGGAGCCGCCATCATCTCGCGTTTCACCTGGGTGTTCTTCCTGTTCGGCGCGTTCCTGATCTTCACCGCCGTCAAGTTGGTCATCGGCGGCGACGATGAGGAGGAGTATCACGAGAATGCGCTGATTCACGCGTTGCGCAAGGTGGTGCGCATCACCGACGAATACGACGGCGAGCATCTGCGCACGGAAAAGGACGGCGTGAAGTATTGGACGCCGATGCTGATCGTGTTCCTGACCATCGGCACCACCGATGTGATGTTCGCGTTCGATTCGATTCCCGCGATCTTCGGCCTGACCAAGGATCCGTTCATCGTGTTCACCTCCAATGTGTTCGCGTTGCTCGGCCTGCAGCAGCTGTACTTCCTGCTCGGCGCGCTGCTTGACAAGCTGGTCTATCTGCCCGTCGGCCTGTCTGTCGTGCTCGGCTTCATCGGCGTCAAGCTGATCATGGAGGCGCTGCACGGCAATTCCCTGCCGTTCATCAACGGCGGCGACCCGGTCGAATGGGTGCCCGAAGTGCCCACCTGGCTGTCGCTCGCCGTCATCGTCGTGGCGATCGGCGGCGCGGCGCTTGCCAGCGTGATAAAAATGCGTTCTTTGCAATCGAAAGGCAAGTAAGTGCGCCAAAGCGTTGCCGCAGTAAGGAAATCCTTTTCCCGAAAATGATGTGAGCGCTCACAACACACCTTTTGCCCGGTGTGACTGATCGCAAAAAAACTAGTAGACTAAAACTCGAACAGGGGCTATCCATGCCCCTACCAAGAAGAATAGGATAGGCAGGCATTCATGCGTAAAGCCAAGATCGTAGATACCATCGGTCCCGCTACCGAATCTCTTGAGAACCTCACCAAGATCGTCGAAGCGGGCATGGACGTCGCTCGACTCAACCGCTCCCACGGTACTCCTGAAGATCACCTGCGCGTGTACAACAACGTTCGCGAAGCGGGCAAGGCCACCGGCCGCAACGTCGCAGTTCTGGTTGACCTGCAGGGCCCGAAGATCCGCTGCGGCTGGTTCAAGAAGAACGCCGAAGGCGAAGACAAGGTCTATCTGACCGAAGGCCAGGAATTCGTCATCACCACCGATGACATCGAAGGCGACGAGCATGTCACCTCCACCACCTTCAAGGGCCTGCCGGGCGACTGCCATCCGGGCGATCCGATCCTGATCGACGACGGCAAGGTCCGTCTGGAGGTCACCAAGGTCGAAGGCAACAACGTGCACACCAAGGTCATCGTCGCCGGACCGGTCTCCAGCCACAAGGGCATCAATCTGCCGGGCGTCGCGGTCTCCCTGCCGGCCCTGACCGAAAAGGACGAGGCCGATCTGCGCTGGGCCATCCAGACCGGCGCCGACATCATCGCGATGTCCTTCGTCCGTTTCGCCACCGACATCGATCGCGCCCATGAGATCATGGACGAGGAAGGCCGTCGCATCCCGGTCGTCGCCAAGATCGAAAAGCCGCAGGCTCTCGAAAACCTCGAAGACATCGTCAAGGCCTTCGACGGCATCATGGTCGCCCGTGGCGACATGGCCGTCGAATGCCCGCTGGAAGAGGTCCCGCTGGCCACCAAGCGTTGCATCGAACTGGCCCGCCAGTACGCCAAGCCGGTCATCGTCGCCACCGAAGTCCTGGGCTCCATGGTCAACTCCCCGGTCCCGACCCGCGCTGAGGCCTCCGACTGCGCCAACGCCGTCCTCGACGGCACCGACGCCACGATGACCTCCAATGAAACCGCCGTCGGCAAGTATCCGGCCGAGACCGTGAACACGATGAGCCGCATCTCCAGCTTCGCAACCGAACATGGCTTCGACCGCATTCCGACGCTGAAGAACCTCGACATGTCCTCCACCGGCGCCGTTTCCTCCGCCGCCGTGGACTTGGCCGACAAGCTCAACGCCAAGGCCATCGTGGCCTACACCCAGACCGGCGCCACCGTGCACCGCGTCTCCCGTGAACGCCCGGCCACCCCGATCTTCGGCCTGACCAACAACGAGCATACCTATCACTGGCTGGCTCTGAGCTGGGGCACCGAAGCCTTCCTGCTGGACGAGGACTATCACGACAAGTCCCGCAAGGACCTGATGATCTTCACCGACAAGGTTCTGAGTGAAGTCGGCAAGGTCTCCGACGGCGACAAGATCGTCGTGCTGAGCTCCGCCCAGGGTGAGCATCAGCCGGGCCGCACGGATTCCATCTACGTGCACACCGTCGGCACCTGCGACTGATCGTCCGAAAGCGATCGCTCGTAAGTAGCCCCGTATGATTGTGGCCCATGCCGGTGAAGGCATGGGCCACAATCATACGGGGCTAACGGCATCCATGCGTTCCGTACGTATATGCGTAAAAACGTGTTGTGGGCGCTGCGGAACTGTTCGCAGCGCCCACAACACGTATGCTGCACGGTTTTTGGAATCGGCTGGGTCAGCCTGCGTTTTCCGGATCATCGATAACGCCCATCGGCGCGGAATGCGCGCGAAGAATGGCGATGATCGTCTTGGAATCGATGATGGTTCCATTAAGGACCATGTCATACGCTTCGTCCACGGTGTACAGGCGGACCTCGGAACGTGGCGTCTCGGGGCCGAAATCGCCGCGCCCGACCGGAGTCAGGCCGGTGGCGAGAAACAGCACGGTATGCTGGTCGGAGAAACTGGGCGTATTGACATAGCGGCTGAATTGCGTCAGATGCTTCGCCTTGAAGCCCGCCTCGTCGCGCAGCTTGCGTTCGGCGATCTGCAAAGGCCGTTCGTTCGGCGTAACCGCATGGCCGGCCGGAATCTCCAACGTCCAACGATGCGTGGGGATGCGGTATTGTTCGACCAACGGAATGCGGCCATCGTCGGTGACGGCCAGCACGCCCACGGTGTCCCCGTTGTTTTCGTGCACGAGATAACGTTCGAAATGCCCGACGTCGTTGGAATCAAGCACCACATGATCAACATTGAAATAGTGGCTGGTGATGATCTGATGACGGGACTCCTCGCTTACCGGGGCGGGACGCCATGGATCGAACCGGCGGTAGGTTTTGTCGCTCATAGAGCCTCCTTGATGGGGTCAGTGCAACCTATCCGATATTGTAGATGAGCCAAGTCGCAAAGCGTGGGAGGCTTCGCCGTTTCTCTTTGCGGATTTTCCGTTCCGTCCACGTTGCGGCGACACGCTGTTTTGCGAGTGTTGGAGAATGTGGTATCTTAATCGAGTTGCTTGCAACGCCCCTGTATCCCAATTGGTAGAGGAAACAGCCTCAAAATCTGTGCAGTGTGGGTTCGAGTCCCACCGGGGGCACCGGTCCAACGAACGTCCGCAGTCGGGTATCGCCCGCTGCGGGCG
Organism: Bifidobacterium sp. LH_449; assembly: GCF_056356755.1. Taxonomy (NCBI): domain Bacteria; kingdom Bacillati; phylum Actinomycetota; class Actinomycetes; order Bifidobacteriales; family Bifidobacteriaceae; genus Bifidobacterium; species Bifidobacterium sp. LH_449. The sequence continues at coordinate 36,924 of NZ_JBKEUV010000001.1, read as the reverse complement.
TTTTGCTTTCCGCGGCCATGTTCGACGCATCCGCACTTTCTTATGACTGCGAATTGAATCCAAGGAGGCATTCGATGTTCGTCAAGCTGGCCGAAAGGCGCCATTGGAGGCTGAAGGGTGAGCCTGTCCGGCTGGAAGGCGGCCTCATGCACAAGATGTACAGGATCGATACGGATCAGGGCGTCTATGCGGTGAAGCTGCTGAATCCGTCCGTCATGCAACGCGATTCGGCCATGGCGAATTACGCGCGTGCGGAGCGGCTTGAGTTCCTGCTGGAGGCGCACGGCATCCCGATCCTCCCCGCGTTGTCCTTTGATGGGAAGAAGATGCAGGAAGTGGACGGGGCATATTGCTACGTGTTCGACTACTATCCCGGAAGGCCGCTGGCGGACGGCGAGATAACGGAACGTCATTGCGAGGCGGTCGGGAATGCCCTCGCCGGCATTCATGGCGTGGACGGAAGGGCCGAATGCGACGTTCGCCCAGAGACATCCATTGACTGGGACTTCTACCTTGCCATGCTGGACAAGACCGATGTCCGGCTGTATGGGATTCTGAAGAACGCCATGCCTGTGATCCGGGACGGTCAGAGCAGGGGCGATCGGGCGGGCAGGCGGCTGCCCTCCGTCATGTCGATCTGCCATAACGACATGGATCCCAAAAACGTTCTTTGGAACGGGGAGGATTATCGCATCATCGACCTTGAATGCCTGTCCTACGGCAATCCGTCCCTGGAATTGCTCAATACGGCGCTTTGCTGGTCGGGATATGAAAGCTGCCGGGTGGATTTTCGCCTGTTCCAGGCGTTTCTGCGAGGGTATGCGGATGCGGGCGGGCGACTGCCGGAGGATTGGGAAACCCTGTACGACTGCGACGACGGCATGCTGGCGTGGCTGGAATACAGCATACGGCGCGTTCTGGGCATCGATTGCGAAGACGATGAGAGGGGAGTCGGGGCCGAACAGGTCGAGCAAACCGTTCGGCGCATCATCTACCGTTCGAAGATGAAGAGGCGGGTGCTTGAACATTGCGTCGTATGACCCGTCCCATTATGACCGCAGTTCACGCCGGAGCCCGTGCCCGTGAAATCCCGTGCGCTGTGTTCTTGCCAACCGCGGGCACGCCGTTCTACAGTGGTTGCCATGACTGATGCTGCACATGATGCTTACCGCTTGCCCGCAGGATTCGAAGGCTGCCCGAAGTTGCGGCCGGTGGTGGAGGCCACAAGCGCGCTCGATCGCGTTCGCGCCGTTGTGACGGTTCTCGCGGCTCCGGGAGGATGCCCGTGGGATGGCGGGCAGACCAGCCGCACGCTGTTGAAGAACCTCATCGAGGAGACTTACGAATACGTCGATACCGTGGAGGCGGACGACAGGGAAGGCATGCGTGAGGAACTGGGCGATTTGCTGCTGCAGTCGGTGTTCCAGGGCGTCGTCTGCCAGAAGGACGTCTCGGATCCGTTCACGCTTGACGAAGTGTGCGATCGGCTTGTCGACAAGCTCATTACGCGTCATCCGGCGGTGTTCGCGCCTGATGCCGACACGGCGGATGATGCCGAGCGGTCGCCGCAGGAGGTGCTGCGGCTTTGGGACGAGATGAAGCGCAAGGAGAAGCATCGCACTTCGGTGCTTGAAGGCATTTCGCAGTCGCAGGGCGCGTTCCTGCGTGCGGCAAAGGTGGTCCATCGCGTGGCCGGCTCCGAACGCGCCGACGAATTGGAAGCCGCATTCGATGCGGCGCGATCCGAGCGGTCGGACGCCGTCGCCGACGATGTCCTCGCGCTCATCCGCCGTGCGGACGCCGATGGCATCGACGTGGAGGCGGCGTTGCGTAATCGGCTGCGTGCCGTCGAGGCGGCGATCGTCGAAATCGAGCATCGTTGATGCCGGATGGTGCGGCGGGTCCGGGAAGACACCCGTTTTCCTGTCGGCTGCGCTGCGGTTCCGCGTGATATGGCGGAGCGGGGCGGACGTATTGGCGTCCGCCTTTTTTGTTGTAGCGGATTCGTGGCGCGGACGGAGGGTTAGGGCTTCCGCGTCTTTCGCCGGCGGTTTGAGGGGAATCCGGAGCGCTGGCGGTTCCGTGTCTGTCCACTTTTTGACACTCCATTTGTCAAACGTTTGACGGCAAACGTTTGGCGTTATATAGTCAAAGGCGTCGAAAGGCATAGGAGCCATAGGGAGAAGAATTCATAGGATGCCGTTTTTCTGTGGTTCTTGGCCGATATGAGACGTAATGCACATCGAAAAGGAGAAGACATGAGACGCAGTGGTCTGTGCGGAATACGCTCCGCAATCGCCGCGGGCACCGCCCTGGCTCTGGTCGTGCCATTGGCTGCATGCGGAGACAGCCAGGAAGCGACCGTCGACGAGCAGGGCAAGCCGATCGTCCGTATCATGGTCCGGCGCAACGTCACCGACAATCCCATTGAGGACATGGGGTACGACGATGAATTGGAAGCGGCCTGCGATTGCACGATCGAATGGTCGGAAGTCGATGACAATTCGTGGGGCCAGTAGAAGGCGCCGCGAATGGCCGCCGGGGAGTTCCCCGACATCGGTCTGACGTTGTACGACTACACCGACGTCAGCCGTTTCTATTCGGAATTCCTTGATCTGGCCCCGTATCTGGACAAGATGCCGAACGTCAGGAAATTCTTCGACGAACGCCCCGTCGCATTGAAGATGGCGCAGGACGGCGACAAAATCTACAACATCCCATCCGATCGAGGCAAAGGCTATCGAGTCTCGGCCACCCACATGTTCATCAACAAGACATGGCTGGATGATCTCGGACTTGAAGTGCCGACGACGTGGGACGAGTTGGAGACGGTGCTTGAAGCGTTCAAGACCCGGGACCCGAACGGCAATGGCGAGGCCGATGAGGTCCCGATGAACATCCGCAGCCTCGGGTTCGGATTGTGGAGCGCCCTCGTACTGCTCAACTCCACCGGCATCGCCACCAGCTTCATGGGGACGTCGGCCTCCAGCCAAGGCTTTTACGTGGAGGACGGCGAGGTCAGAAGCTACTACACGTCCGAAAACCTCAAGGATGTGCTGACCTTCCTGCACGAACTGGTCGAAAAGGGATTGATCCCGAAGGATTCGCTGACGCGTGACGCTTCACAATATGACGCCCAGACCATCGGGGACGGGAAGACCGCCACCACAGGCGTCTCCATCGGCTGGTCCACAAACAGCGAGTACGGGCAGCTCGCCGACCAATACATCACCCTGCCCCCGCTGAAACAGGACGCATCGATGTCGGACGGCGACGTCAAGTGGGATTATTCGGCGGACGCCACCGAATTCGCCTATTCGGTCACGGTGTCTCCCGACGCCCCGAACCTCGACGCCGTGCTCAAGGTCGTCGATGCGATGTACGGAGAACGCCTGTCCGTTGAAGGCTACTTCGGATCCATCCCGGCGGTGGTCGGCGACGACGGCGACCACCAGTACACCATCGACCCGGAAGTCGCCTATGCCGAATACACCGACACGCGTGCGGTGGCGCTGCAGGACCGTTTCGGCGGGTACATCCCCGACGAGGTGACGATAGTCAACGACACGAACGCCGAATACGTGATCGCCAGCAATAAGGCATGCGAAGAGGCGCTCGCCAACGTCGACCCGACAGGCGACGTGATCCCGATCTATGTGCGTCCCGACAGCTCCGACATGGAGACGCTGCAGAACAACAACACCTCGATCGGCAACTACGCGAACAACATGATCGCCCAATGGTTCCAGAACGGCGGCATCGACGAACAATGGGACGACTACATCAAGAAGCTGAATACGCCGAGCCTGGGACTGCAGGAAAACATCGATATTTGGCAGAAGTACTACGACGAGGCCACCAAGTGACCGGGCCGGAACATACAAGATAGGAAACAGCGATGAGTATACGAAATTCCTCAGCGGTCGCGGACGCGACGCCGATGGCCGGCGTCGAACATGGAAAACCGGGCCTGCTTGAACGTTTTGCCGATCATTTCCGCAGATACTGGCAGCTGTGGGTGCTTTCCGCGCCGGCCATCGTCTTCGTCGCGTTGTTCGCCTATGTGCCCATGTGGGGCATCCAGCTGGCGTTCCGCGAATTCGATTCGGCCAAGGGCCTGACCGGCGGCGACTGGGTCGGCCTGCACTATTTCGAGCAGTTCTTCACCTCGCCGCTTTTCGGCGAGATCATGTGGAACACCTTCCGGATCAGTCTGTGGACGCTGGTCACCGGCTTCATCTTCCCGATCATCCTGGCGCTGCTGATCAACCAAATCAACTCCAGCAAGGTCAAAGGGTTCGTGCAGACGGTCACCTACATGCCGCATTTCATCTCGACGGTGGTTATCGTCTCGATGCTGAACATCTTCCTCGATCCGAACAACGGTTTCATCGGCAAGATGTTCGGCGACGAAAGCCTGTTGGGCAGCACCTCGGCCATCACCGCCGTCTACTGGATATCCGAAGTCTGGCAGCACTGCGGCTGGAACTGCATCATCTATCTGGCCGCACTGAGCTCGGTGGACACCTCGCTGTACGAGGCCGCTAAAATCGACGGCGCGGGAAGGTTCCAGCTCGTCCGCTATGTCGATTTCCCGGCCATCCTGCCCACCGCTGGCGTGCTGCTGATCATGCAGATGGGATCCGTGCTCAACGTCGGCTTCGACAAGATCTACCTGCTGCAGAACTCTTTGAACCTGCCGGCGACCGAGGTCATTTCGACCTACACCTTCAAGATCGGTATCCAAAGCGCGCAGTTCTCGTATTCGACGGCAATCGGCCTGTTCAACACCGTCGTCAACTTCGTCTTCCTGATCACGGCCAACGCGATTTCGAAGCGCGTGGCGAATTCGAGCATTTTCTAAGGAGCATCTGCTATGAGTGCACAAACCACTGTCAGTGTGTCGCAACTGGCTCCGCGGTCTTCCGGCGACGACATTCCATGGAACAAGAAGCGTCGCCAATCCAAGACCGTCGGCGATTGGGTGGCGGATATCATCATCTGGGCGCTGATCGCGGCCGTCACGGTCGCTGTGCTCTATCCGCTATGGTTCATCATCATCTCATCGATCTCCGATCCGAATGCGGTGGCCGGCGGCCGTGTCAGCTGGCTTCCCGTTGACGTGACCTTTGCCGGATTCGAACGCATCTTCGAAGAGTCGAGCATTTGGATCGGCTACCGTAACACGTTGGTGTATTCGGTCGTCGGCACCGCGCTGAACATGGTCGTCACGATCCCGGTCGCCTTCGCCCTGTCCCGCAGGGAATTCAAGCCCCGTCGCGCCATCCTGTTCATGTTCACGGTGACGATGTTCTTCTCCGGCGGCCTGATCCCCGCCTACATGCTGTACCGCGATCTTCACATCCTCAACACCTGGTGGGTGTTCATTCTGCCGGGAGCGGTGAGCGTGTACAATGTGATCGTGGCGCGCTCGTTCTTCGAGACCTCGATCCCCGAGGAATTGCATGACGCCGCCCAGCTCGATGGATTGAGCTACTTCGGATATTTCTTCCGCATCGTGATCCCGCTGAGCTCCGCCATTCTGGCGGTTATCGGCCTGTACTATTTCGTCGGACATTGGAACGACTTCATGACCGGCCTCATCTACATCATCGATCAGGATAAGAAACCGTTGCAGAACGTGCTGCAGCAGCTGCTGCTGGTGAATCAGACCACGTCCACCGCATCGGTCGGCGTCTCGGACGCGCAGCGCGCGGCTGACCAGATGAAATTCGGCATCATCATCGTTTCCACGCTGCCGTTGCTGGTCCTCTACCCGTTCCTGCAGCGCTACTTCAACAAGGGCGTCATGCTTGGCGCCGTCAAGGGCTAGGCAAGGCGGGAGGCCGGAGGAGACCGGGCTTTCCCCGGCCTCCTCCGATTCTCGACGCATTCGGGTTTCAAAGTGATGAGAGGTCGACGATTATGATGGGACGTTTCGCCATCGGCTATGAGCGGTGCTGCCGTGCGGTGCTCATCGCGTTCACCCTTAACGTCGCCGCGCTGGTCCACACCCTGCTGGGGCTGGCCGTTCTGGGACTCTTCCCCTCGATCGGAGCCATGTACGGATTGTGGCGCACATGGCTGCTGAAGCCGGAGGACCGTTCCTGGACGGTTCGCCGGACTTGGACGATGTTCCACAGGGAGTGGAAAGCCGAACTGCGTTCCGCGAACCTGCTGGGATGGCCCATGGCGTTGCTGGGACTGCTGGTCCTGTACGACTATTGGGTGGTCAATTGGCATGACGTGGGCATGTTCGGATACGCGTGCGCGGGGATCCTCCTGCTGCTGATCGTCGCCGTGGGCGCGTTCTCGATGCTGGTCTGGACGGTGCGCGCGAATTTCGCCGAAAACAATCGCTGGTGCGTGCGCGTCACGCTGCAGATGCTGATCGCCCGCCCCCTGTGCACGCTGACGATGGTCGTCGTCGCCGTTCTCACCATCGCGATCTGGCTGAAGTGGCCGGGAATCGCGGTCGTGTTCGGATCGGCCCTGCCGTCGTTCCTGACATCGGTATGCGTGTACTGGTTCGCCCGTTTGCCGGGCATGGACGTCCGCGACAGCGAATCGTACCGGGCACATCATAAGGTCGCCGTACATTGATATGAAGACCGGGATAACGAAGATTGGCGGAACGCCTCCGGGGGACACGGCGTCGCGGCATCGCCGGCAACGCGTCGAAGGATGGAAGGAAACGAACATGGTGACGATGAAGGATGTGGCGCTCGCGACCGAAGTGTCGATCTCCACCGTTTCCCGTGTGCTCAGCGGCAAGGAGCGGGGGCGCATCAAGCCCGAGATGGCGGAAAGGATCCGCAAGGTCGCCGAGGAGATGGGATACCGTCCGAATCTCGTCGCCCGTAATCTGAAGACCAACAGCAGCCGTATCCTGGGGTTCATCAGCGACGAGATCGCCACCACGCCCTTCGCCGGGCGCATCATGCTCGGCGCTCAGGATGCCGCCCGGGATCTTGGGTATATTTTGTTCTCCATGAATACCGGCAACGATCCCGAGCTGGAAAAGCGGGAGATCGATGCGGCGAAGCGCTATGGCGTGGACGGGTTCCTGTATGCGATGATGTACGACCGTCCTGTGACCGTTCCAGCGGTGCTCGACGGCATCCCCACCGTCGTGGTCGATGCGGTGGATGAGAACGGCAGCCATCCTTCGATCGGTCCGGATGAGCGCGGCATCGCCCGCAGCGCGGTCGAAAGGCTGCTGCAGGCGGGATGCCGCCGCATCGTCTATCTTGATGCCGATGCGCCGATCTATGCGCGGAAGGAACGTCTGATCGGGTATCGTGAGGCGATGGAACGGTCCCGCTGCGGATTCGACGAGTCCATGGTGTTGGCCGTCAATGAACGCGAACCGCAGGATGTGGTCGATCGTTTCTTCGACGAGACGAATCCGGACGGCGTGTTTTGCTTCAACGATGTCCGTGCGCCGTTGGCCTATCGTGCGATCGCCCGCAGGGGATGGCGCGTCGGCCGGGAATGCTCGGTGATCGGTGTGGACAACCAGCCTTTCGTCGCGGGACTGCTCGTTCCGGAGTTGTCTTCGGTGGAGTTTCCGCACTACGAAATGGGCTATTGGGGCGTGAGGAAACTGGTTTCCCTCGTCGAGGAGTGGAACGACGGTGCGGATATCGCAGCGGAAGGCGCGTCGGCCGCGGGCAATGCGAATATCCGCGTGCCGCTTCCTTCCTTGCGCCTCGACGCCCCGCGCATCCCCTGCATGCTCATCGAAAAGGGTTCCGTCGCGCGCTAGACGTTCGGCGGTGTGCTGCGGGCTCGGGTCTTACTATCGAGGCAAACGATTGCCTCATCATTATTCATCAATACGACAACGATCAATGACAAAGAAGGGATTCATGATGACATCAATCGCGCCAACGCATTCGAACGGCGTGGCCTTCGACGCGGACGGATACACGCGGCTCGATCTGTTCCTGGAACGAGCGGCGGAGAGGGAGCCATCGGTCCGACTGGCTTCCCGCGGCGGCGTTGCGGCCGAGCGGACCATGGACGCCGATCTGTTCCGGCAGCATGTGCGGTTCGAACTCGCGCCCGAACGTGAATACACGCTGACGATCGAGGGATGCACCGCTCCCTTCGCCTATCTGTCGGGCGGGGAGCATCTGATCGATCGCGGCATCCGGGTGCTGGACGTCGCGACAGGCCTTGCTGCCGCCGATGGCCGGGCATCGGAGTCCACGGCACACCGCCGTTGCGCGGTTCATTTCGAACCGCCGGAACACTGGATGAACGATCCGAACGGCCTGTGCCGGTTCCAGGGCCGTTACCACATGTTCTACCAGTTCAACCCCTACGGTTGGGGCTGGGACAATATGCACTGGGGGCATGCAGTCAGCCGCGACCTTGTGCATTGGACATATCTTCCCATCATCCTGGAGCCGCAGCGCGAGCTCCACACCCGTCGAGGCATCGCGGGAGGCGCTTTCTCCGGGTCCGCGATCACCGTCGACGCCGACGGGCATCCATGCGACGGCGATGCGGCCGCGGCCATCCGGTTCTATCTGACCCGTCATTTCGAGCGGCCGGGACACCCCGAATCGGTGGAGGAATACCAGACCACATGCCTGAGCACCGACGGTTTGACCGTCGGTCCGGAAATGGTGGTCGTGCGTCGCGAGGACGAGGATTTCGGACGTGATTTCCGCGATGCGAAGGTGGAAACCGGTTTCGGCGGCGCGATCATGGCAATCGCCACGAATCTGCCGGCCGATCGGGTCCCTCCCGCGGGAGGCGCCGGTGCGTCCTGCGACAACGAGGGCGGCTGGTTCACGCTGAACAGCCTGGGGGTCGCGGGGGCCGACCGTCCCGATCCCGATCGCGTGCCTTCCATCGTCGCGTTCCGCAATGATACGCCGGACCTGAAGGATGACGCCTGGGTGTATTCCGGGCCGCTGCTTTCCGACCGCGGCTATGCGGAGGGGCGCACCTACGAATGCCCCGACGTCTTTCCGCTGGACGGTCGCGCGGTGGCCGTGGGCGCGATCATGCACATCCGCACGGCCAACGGGTGCTTCCAGCCGATCCGCTGGTACGTGGGAGATATGGACGATTCCGGACGTTTGAGTGTGGAACGTTCCGGCTGGTGTGATTTTGGCGACAGCTTCTACGCAGTTCAATCGTTCCGCAACGACGATGGACGTAGGATCGCCATCGGATGGCTGGCGGATTGGTACGGCGTTCGCAAAGAGACGGAAAAGGGCGTCAACGGAGCGATGTCTCTGCCTCGCGAGCTGCATGTCCGTGACGGTCGCCTCTATGCGCGGCCGGTCGGCGAAGTCTACGACCTGCTGCTTGGCGACGAGCCGTCATCGGAGAAAACCGATGGCGGCGTCGTCTGGAACGTGCCCGGTAACGCCTATTACGCCGATATCCGCCCCGAGGGCGATTGCTCGGTCGTCATGGCGGACACCGGCGACGTGGTGTGGGAGATGGACGTCCGTCAGGACGGGCGGTTGCGCTGCTTCAGCAAGGGGGCGCCCACCGATTGCCTGTCCTGCGCGGTCGACGTCGAATCGGTGCATCGGGTCGAAGTGTTCTACGACCGCGGAGTCATCGAAGTGTTCGTAAACGGCGGCGAAGCGGCCGGGGCCATGCTCGTCGACGATCCCCGTGCCGACGGTTTCCTGACGGTGAAGGCGGAAGCCTCCTGCAGCGTCAGGACACTGTGCCGATAGCCGCTGCGTCGGACGGGGCGCGCGCGTCGTTTTTGCGGATGTGGTTGAGACACGGCGTCTGTCGCGGTATCGTGTACCATAAGTGAGTCATTTTGGCGGCGCTGTGTCGTTGCGCATGTATTCGCCGGATGACATGGGGCTTATGCCGGGGATCGGATTCGGGAACCGAAGACAAGCAAGGATAGAAAGAGGCTGACATGACTGGAGAAAAGACCACGGATCAGGCCGACGCAACGGAGGAGGTGCTGACTGCGGAGGAGCTGAAGGCCGTTGCCCGAGGCGACGCCGATCAGGTCAAGCCGCAGGGTTCGCGCAAGCGCACCGTCGTCGTGGCGGAAGACGAGTCCGTGAACCGTATGGATCTTGTCGCAATGCTTGAGGACGGCGGCTATGAGGTCGTCGGCGAGGCGGCCAACGGCGAGGAGGCGGTCGAACTGACCCGCAAGCATCGTCCGGACGTGGTGTGCATGGACGTCAAGATGCCGCGCATGGACGGCATCGCCGCGGCAGGCGTCATCTGCGACGAGAACATCGCCCCCGTTGTGATGCTGACCGCGTTCTCGCAGCCGGATCTGGTCAAGCAGGCCACCGGCGCGGGCGCCATGGCGTATGTGACCAAGCCGTATGAGGAATCCAAGCTGCTTCCGGCCCTGGAGGTCGCCATGGGGCGCTTCGCTGAGATCAACGACTTGCTCGACAATGTGGAGCGCAGCGAATCCAAGCTGCGTGACGCGGAAGAGCAGTTGAAGAAGACCGAAGAGCAGCTGAAGAAGGTCGAGGAGACCCTTGAAGAGCGCAAGCTCGTCGATCGCGCCAAGGGCCTGCTGATGGATAAGGCGGACTTCTCCGAACAGGGTGCGTTCCGTTGGATCCAGAAGACCTCCATGGACCAGCGCATTCCGAAGAAGCGTTTGGCCATGGCCATCATCGCCAAGTACGGCGAGCAGAAGTCGGAAGCAGAGGATGAACGCTAATCCGCAGAATACGGAAGGCGCTTCGCGCGGAACGTTGCTGGTCGTTGACGGCCATTCGCTGGCGTTCCGCGCTTTTTTTGCCTTGCCGGTAGAGAATTTCAGTACGCAGAGCGGTCAGGCCACGAATGCGGTCTGGGGATTCGCCTCAATGCTGGCCCAGGTCATCGATGCGGAGCATCCCGACCATCTGGCGGTGGCCTTCGACGTCAAAGGCGGCACGTTCCGCAGCGAAATGCTGCCCGAATACAAGGGAACGCGCGAAGCCGCTCCCGAGGAGCTGCTTTCCCAGCTGCCGCTGATCCAGCGCATGCTCAAGGCGCTTGGCGTCACCTATATCGAAAAGCCCGGCTATGAAGGCGACGACGTCATCGGCACGCTCGCCACGATGGGGGAGAAGGCCGGCTACCATACGTTGGTGCTGTCCGGAGACCGCGACGCTTTCCAATTGGTGACCGACAACGTCACCGTGCTGTACCCGGGACATCATTTCAAAGACCTGAAGCACATGACGCCGGACGCCATCGAGGAGAAATACCATGTCAAACCATGGCAGTACCCCGATCTGGCGGCGTTGCGCGGAGAGACCTCCGACAATATTCCGGGTGTGCCCGGCGTGGGCGACGGCTTCGCCGCGAAGTGGATCAACCAATTCGGCGGTCTTGACGGCATCATCGAGCATGCCGATGAGATCGGCGGCAAAAAAGGCGAGGCCTTGCGCGCGAACATCGATCAGGTTCGTCTGAACCGTTCGGTGAACGCGTTGGTGCGCGACCTTGATCTGGGCATCGAGATCGAGGATCTGACGTTCGGCGAATTGCACGCCGACGAAGTCAACGATCTGTTCGGCGAATTGGAATTCGGCGCCAGAACGAAAAGCCGCGTGCTGAAGTCCTTCAACGGCGGCGAGAAGCCCAAGCTTACCGGCACGGCAAAGGGCGCCGCACAAGAGGAAACCGACCCGTTGGATGTGCGGTTGGATTCCGTTGCCGACGCCGACGCGCTGCAGCGGTGGACGCAGCGGCATTTGCCGGATTCGCATGATCATGCGCAGTGCAAGCCTGCCTGCGGCATCGACGCCGGACGGATCGACCATCAGGCGCTCAGCGCGCAGGCCGTCGGCGTATCATGGGTGCTTTACGCCGAAGGCGACAGCCGACCGGCCCGGGCCGAATTGCATACGGTGACGCTGCATGCGCGGGGCAAGGCCGTCGTGCTGGCCGCTCCGTTCGACGATGCGACGGTGGACACGTTGCGCACGATTATCGACGAACATCATGATTCGATGGTGACGCACGGCTTCAAAGAGCAGTCCCATCTGTTCGGCTCTATCGGCATCGACCTGCCGGTTCCGCTGTTCGATACCAAATTGGCCGGATATCTGGTGCATCCGGATTTTCATGCTGAAACGCTGCAGGACGCCGTCAGCCATTTCCTCAAGTGGCATTTCGAAGAGGAGCGGAAGCAGGAGGCCACGCAGGGGCTTCTCGATTTCGACGATGCGCCGGATGACGCGGGGCGCGATGACGACGCCGAATTGCAGGCCGCCGCGCAACATGCCGCGATGGTGGACGCGTTGGCCGTCGAATTGTCCCGTTCGCTGGACGAACGCGCCCAATTCGGCCTGCTGCGCGCCATCGAACTGCCGGTTTCCGCAGTGCTGCACGGCATGGAAGGTGTCGGCGCGCAGGTCGACGAATTGCGCTTGACGCAGATGCGCGACCAGTTCGCGGCCGACGCGAATGAGGCTCAGGAGATCGCCTGGAACAACGCCGGCACCCAAGTGAACCTGCAAAGCCCGAAGCAGCTGCAGAAAGTGCTGTTCGAAGACATGGGCCTGAAACCCACGAAACGCACGAAAAGCGGTTCGTATACGACGAACGCCGCCGCCTTGCAGGACCTGTACGTCAAATCCGTCGACAACGAGCGCGCGAACCAGTTCCTGGGAGCGCTGCTGCGGCATCGTGAGACGAACAAGCTCAAGCAGATCGTGCAGACGCTGATCGATGCGACGAATCCCAGGGACGGCCGTATCCATACGACCTTCGAGCAGACGGTCGCCGCGACGGGCCGTTTGAGCTCCGTCGATCCGAATCTGCAGAATATTCCGAACCGCAATGCGGCAGGACGTGAGATCCGTTCCGCATTCGTGCCGGGCGAAGGCTATGAATCGCTGCTGAGCGCCGACTATTCGCAGGTGGAATTGCGCATCATGGCCGAACTTTCCGGTGACGAGGCTCTGATCGACGCCTTCAGGTCCGGGGCCGACTTCCACCGCTATGTGGCGAGCCTGGTCTATCAGATTCCGGTCGACGAGATCACCTCCGACCAGCGCGGCCACGTGAAGGCGATGAGCTACGGCTTGGCCTACGGCTTGAGCACGTACGGTTTGGCGCAGCAGCTGAAGATCGCCCCGAAGGCCGCCGAAGTGCTGAAGCAGAAGTATTTCGCCACGTTCGGCAAGGTCCACCGGTATTTGGAATCATTGGTGTCGGACGCGCGCGAAAAAGGCTATACCGAAACGATGTTCGGCCGTCGCCGGTATTTCCCCGGCCTGCAGTCGCCGAATCGCGCAGTGCGCGAGGCCGCCGAACGTGCCGCGTTGAACGCGCCGATTCAGGGATCCGCCGCGGATATCATGAAAATCGCGATGATCCGCGCCGAAGCCGCATTGCGTGCCGGCAATATGGCCAGCCGCATCATTCTGCAGATCCATGATGAATTGGTGGTCGAAATCGCGCCGGGCGAGGCGCAGCAGGCCACGCGACTGGTCAAGGACGCGATGGAGCATGCCGTCGAAATGGCCGTGCCGTTGGACGTTTCCACCGGCATCGGCTCGGATTGGCAGCTTGCAGCGCACTGATCGCCGTCGTGCGACGGCATGAAGCCGTGAATGGCGCCGCCGTTCGCGGCTTCGACGTTATGGAAAGGAGCCGTCATGGCCACGTTGAAGCAGGTCGTTGACGTTTTGGAAACGTTGTATCCGTTGCGGTACGCGGAAAAATGGGATGAGCCGGGCCTGATCGTCGGCGATCTGCGCCATGAGGTCCGGCATATCGTATTCGCCGCCGATCCGTCGATGCGCATCATCGACGAGGCGATCGCCGAAGGCGCCGATCTGCTGGTCACTCATCATCCGCTGTTCTTCCGTTCCGTCCATGCGGTATCCGGTTTGGGATTCCGCGGCGAAATCGTGCGCCGTCTGAATGAGCATGGCTGCGCGCTTTGGGTGGGCCATACGAACGCCGACGCGTCCTATCGCGGCGTCGGCACGGCCGCCGCGGATCTGTTCGGACTGGTCGATCAGCGGCCGCTTGTGCCGATCGACGATCCGTCGGCGGCGCATTCCGTCGGCCTGGGACGTGTCGGCAGCCTGCCCGAGGCGATGACCTTGCATGATTTCGCCGCCCGCGTCGCCTCCGTGCTGCCGCATACGGAATTGGGGATTCAGATCTGCGGCGATCCGGAAGGGCTCGTCCGCACGGTCGCCGTATTGCCGGGTTCCGGCGATTCATTATTCGATGAGGTGCGTGCCGCCGGCGTGGACGTGTACGTCACCAGCGACCTGCGCCATCATCCGGTCACCGACGCCATCGAACAGGCCAGATATGAGGCCGCCATGCGTGCGGGCGGCGTCATGCTGGGACAAGGCGACATCGCGGTGCGTCCGACCTTCATCAACACGCCGCACAGCGCCATCGAATCATTGTGGTTCCATTATGCGCAGACCGACATCCCGGACGCCGTCGAAGCGGCCACCGGCACACGTCCGACCGTGCATTGGAATCGCCGCAACACCGATCCCTGGAGCTTCTCCATCCCATGCCCGGGGCAGGGGATGGCATGATGGAAACGCTGACGGCGGGCTCCTGGAACACGATATGCGACGCCGCGCATGCGCCGGCGGATCATGGCGTGATGGCGGCAGACGTGCGGCGGCGTCTCGCGGCGTCGGGCGACGTCGTGGACATGTCGGGCAAAGCCGAAAAGGTATCCGCCGAAACCGTATATCGTGGCGCGGTGTTCCACGTCGACGACGAACGGATCGCGCTGCCGAAGCGAGGCGGCGGCTCGCTCATCGTCCGCAGGCAGGTGATGCGCCACGCGCCTTGCGTGGTGATGCTCGTGCACGACACGGCGAACGACATGTATCTCATGGAGCGTGAATATCGTGCCGGCTCCGACCTGTTCGCCTACGGGCTGCCCGCCGGATTGATGGACGACGGCGAGACCGTCATGCAGGCCGCATTGCGTGAACTGCAGGAGGAGACCGGCATCGTGCCGGACACGCCCGAATCCTGTCATGTGGACTATATCGGCGGGTTCTACTCGTCGGAAGGCATGTGCGACGAACTGGCCCACATCATGGTCATCCACCTTGATGCATGGCATGCGGCGGAACGTCGTTTCGACGCCGACGAACACGTGCAATCGGCGTGGCTGCCATGGCGGATGCTCATCCATACACGCATCACGTCATCGAACTCCTGGCTGGCCGTGCAGCATGAGGCGCTGCGCCGACTGCAAGGGCTGCATGCGGGCGGTCCAACGATTGACTAGACAAGAAACCGTGTTTTACCTCGATTCGTGAGATACTGGAAACTATGCAGATCAGACCTGGCTCTATGTACCCGCTTGGCGCAAGCTATGATGGCGCCGGTGTGAACTTCGCTTTGTTCTCCCAAGTCGCCCAGAAGGTCGAATTGTGCCTGTTCGACGAGAACGACAATGAGACACGCGTCGAGATGACGGAGCAGAACTCATACGTATGGCACAACTACCTGCCAGGATTGCAACCGGGGCAACGATACGGATATCGCGTATACGGTCCGTACGATCCGGCGAACGGTCTGCGCTGCAACCCGAACAAACTGCTTCTCGACCCGTACGCGAAAGCCATCGAAGGCAATATCGACGGCGATGAAAGCCTCTTCTCGTATTGGTTCCGCAA
The DNA here is from genome assembly GCF_056356755.1 of Bifidobacterium sp. LH_449. NCBI lineage: Bacteria > Bacillati > Actinomycetota > Actinomycetes > Bifidobacteriales > Bifidobacteriaceae > Bifidobacterium > Bifidobacterium sp. LH_449. The sequence goes on along the minus strand of NZ_JBKEUV010000001.1, from coordinate 21,292 downwards.
CCCGTACGACAACAACGACATGAACACGCTCGATTCGTCGGCGCACACCATGAAAGCCGCCGTGATCAACCCGTACTTCGATTGGGGGGCCGACAGACACCCCAACATCCCATACCACGATTCGGTGATCTACGAAGCGCATGTGCGCGGCATGACCAACCTCAACAAGGAAGTGCCCCCGGACATCCGCGGCACCTACGCGGGCCTGGCATACCCGACGGTCATCGAATACCTGAAGAAGCTCGGCGTAACCGCCATCGAACTCATGCCGATCCACCAGTTCGTCAACGACAGCTTCCTGCAGGACAAAGGCCTGAGCAACTACTGGGGCTACAACACCATAGGCTTCTTCGCGCCGCACAACGCCTACTCCAGTTCAGGCCAGCGCGGCGAACAGGTCAACGAATTCAAATCCATGGTGAAGGCCTACCATCAGGCCGGCATGGAAGTCATCCTCGACGTGGTGTACAACCATACAGCCGAAGGCAACGACCGCGGCCCGACCCTAAGCTTCAGAGGCATCGACAACCAGTCCTACTATCGACTGGTCGACAACGACCGTCAGCACTACTTCGACACCACCGGCACGGGCAACTCCCTGCTCATGCGCTCGCCGCACGCATTGCAGCTCATCACCGACAGCCTGCGCTACTGGGTGACGGAAATGCATGTGGACGGCTTCCGATTCGATCTGGCCGCGACCCTCGCCCGCCAGTTCCAGGAAGTCGACAAGCTGTCCGCGTTCTTCGACATCGTCGAACAGGATCCGGTCATCAGCCGCGTCAAACTCATCGCCGAACCATGGGATCTGGGCTCCGGCGGCTACCAGGTCGGCGGCTTCCCGTCAAGCTGGTCCGAATGGAACGGCCGCTTCCGCGATTGCGTGCGCGACTTCTGGCGTTCGCTGCCGTCCACGCTGCCGGAATTCGCCAGCCGTCTCATGGGCAGCTCGGACCTGTATCAGATGAACGGGCGGCGTCCGGTCGCCTCCGTGAACTTCATCACCGCGCACGACGGCTTCACGATGAACGATCTGGTCAGCTACAACGACAAGCACAACATGGCCAACGGCGAAGGCAACCGCGACGGCGAAAGCAACAACCGTTCATGGAACTGCGGCGTGGAAGGCCCCACCACCATCAGCGACGTCAACAACCTGCGCTTCCAGCAGATGCGCAACATGTTCTCGACGCTGCTGCTCAGCCAGGGCATTCCGATGATCTGCGGCGGCGACGAGGTGTGCCGCACGCAGCAGGGCAACAACAACGCCTACTGCCAGGACAACGAGATCTCCTGGACGCATTGGGACCTGAGCGAAGAACAGCAGGACATGTTCGACTTCGTGTCCAAGCTCATCCATCTGAGGCTGGAACATCCGGTGCTGCATCGCCGCCGCTTCTTCACCGGGCGAAAGCAGGGGGACGACGCTTCGGTCATTCCACAGGTCGAATGGATGGACCACACCGGTTCCATCATGGATATGGCCGACTGGCAGAACACGCACGCCTTCTCCGTGATGATCTACCTGAACGGTTCCGACATTCCGGAAGTCGACTGGTACGGCAACAAGATGATCGACAACGACTTCCTGCTGATCTTCAACGCCCACTACGAGCCGCTGATGTTCACCCTGCCGGACGAACGCTACGGCAGAAAATGGCGTCTGATCGTCGACACGCATAATCCGAAGGGACCGGAACTCAACTATGAGGCCGGTTTCATGATCACCGCGCAGGCGCGCAGCTTCATGATGCTGATCAGCGACGACGACAAATGATATGGCATGATGCGTGACGCGGCGTAACACGCCGCGGAATGCGGCTGCGGGCCGTGCGATCCTTCAAAGGAGGCGCGGCCCGCAATCATATTCATGCATTCGTGATTTCATTTATTGGACGACAGGCGTGATTCCAATAGTCCGTTGCCGTCCAACAGTCCGTCGCCGTCCGAATCGAGCATGCGCTCGACGTTGGCGTTATACGATTGCACCATCGCCAACTGCGTCTGCACGCGATCTGATTCGATCGCGGCGATCTGTCGTGAAAAAACGATGAACCAGCCCAAAAACATGAAGCCGGCCAAAGCCTCCACATTCGTCAACGTATCATTGCCGAGCATCATGTTGATCCAGAATCCCGCGCAGACGAGGCCGCCGATATCCGAAATCGCCATCATCGCCTTCGACAGGCGCGGCGCCAGCCAGGGAAGCGACAAAAACAGCGCCGCCATCACAACGGGCAGGCTTTTGGCGAACATATTGTGCACGATCTTATGCGGCGTGTAACGGAACATGCCGATTCCCATGAACGCCAGTCCCGCAAGCGTCAGCAGAATCGACAGCAGCAGCATGCGAAGCATGAAATGGGAGATCTCAAAACCGTGATTCGTCTCGCTGCGGTCATGATGCAATTGCATACGGCGCAGGCGTTCCGTCGTGATCAGTTCCGACACGGAAAAGTAGCTGACGATGATCACACAGACGCCGCACATGACCAGCGTCGCATTGAACATCGTCGCGGCGAATGTGGTGCTGTCACCCAATTGCGAAAAGTTGTTGTGATACCAATTCGGATCGTCCGTCGTCAAACCGGCCGTACACACTCCCGCAACCACGAAAAACGGCAGCAGCGCCGCCAGCGTCTTCGCGTTCATCATTTTCGCCTGCACCAGCGTCATGTAGCCGGTCACGCCGGCGCAGCCCGCGCATACCGCAGGCAGATAATTGATGAACAGTTCGCTTCCCATCATTTCATTGACGGCATTGAGCAAAGCGAACACCGACAGAAACAACGTCGCCGCATACACCGCAGACAGGGCGAGCGTCTCAAACACTCGACGCAGAGGAACAAGCCAGCCGCGCTTCAGATTCAGCGAACGGGAACGCTGCATATATCCGACGCAGAACGATACGACGCCGCAGGCCGCCACGATGCCGGCGCTCACCATGAACCGGCGTTGCATCAGCTGCCAGATGGCGGGCGCGGTCTTCAGATAGATGACTATTGCGGCTTCGCCGACGCAGGCGCAAATGAAAAACGAGATCAGGCCGGCCGTTTCCGCACGTTGATGACGTCCCACGCACCCTCCTTTGCCGGACATTAAAGAATACGGCCAATTGTAGTGCAGTTGCTGCGAGGGATTGCTGGAGTGGCGATGAAGCGGGGGGGGATTCTCTTCTTCGGGAAAAATATGATTTCGGCTTGTCGCGGAGAAAATATGCGTTATACTGTCTACTTGTGTTCATCGCCCGTTCCACGGGTATGCACGACGGGCTGTAGCGCAGTTTGGTAGCGCGCCTGCTTTGGGAGCAGGATGTCGCAGGTTCAAATCCTGTCAGCCCGACAAAAAGGGCGGAAAATCAACGATTTCCGCCCTTCTGCTTTTCGGGTGAAATGCCATCGGGTACATTTCGGGTACATTGCGGGAATTATATTAAATCATTCGACTGGGTTGACGGTATTGTCGTCGACCCATCGGTCGATGTCGGTCTGCCGGTATCGTATGAGCCTGCCGACGGTCACGTACGGCAGCTCGCGACGTTCGCTACGCCAACGTGAGAGCGTCGAGACGGGGATGTTGAGCTGCTCGGCGGTCTGCTTGGGGGTGAGCAGGCTATATCCGGTGTTGGCGTTGTTGTTCTTCACGTCGTACTTCTATGCGGCGCGCGTCTGGGCGCATAGGTGACGGTCATGGCTAGGAGTTGGATTAACGATCGGTGGCTGACCGATGCGGTGAAGACGTTGGATGACGGCTCGAAGGTGCGCGTGGCTCCTTCTGCGGCGATGAAGCGTGCGTTATCAATGCACACGGGTGATCCCGAGAAGGCAAAGGTCCCGGTTGAGTTCCGGACCAGCGTGTTCGGCAAGGGATCCAGATGGACCGTGTACTGGATGGCGGACGGTGAACGTCACCGCAGGAATTTCAGGGATTACCGCAAGGCGGATGAGTTCCGGGCCGGCTTGGAGGACGACATCAGGTCCGCGAAATACGTGAATCCCAAGGATTCCGAACGTACCTTTGGCGAGGTCGCCGAAATCTGGATCGCGGGACTGCGGGGGAGCATCAAACAGTCCACGGAGGCCCGTTACCTGCGTGAGTTGCGGATCTGGGTGCTTCCGCGCTGGGGCATGGTGCCCTTGGGACGTATCGGCACGGCAGCCATACAGCGGTGGGTGGCGCAGCTCGTTTCCGGCGATGCCGTCCGTGACGCGAAAATCGGCCAGGCAAGACCGTTGGCCCCGAAATCCATCCGTTCGATCGTGAAAATCGTGTTCAAAGCCGTACTGGATCTCGCCGTATCGAACGGATGGCTGACGGCCAATCCCGTCGATCGAGTGAAACTGCCACGGGCCCTGCCCGTACACCGGCGCATCTATCTGACCCCCATCGAGGTCAAAGCCATCGCCGACGAGATGAGTGACGACAATGCCATCGCCGTATACCTGTTGGCCTATACCGGGGTACGCATCGGTGAGCTGCTTGCATTGCGATGCGGCGATGTGGATCTTGACCGGATGGCGATATCGATCACGAAGACCCAGTCCGTAGACGTGGGCAACCGGACGCTTGAAACCACGCCCAAAGGCAACCGGTCCCGCACAGTGCCGATCCCCGACGGACTACGACCGGGAATCATACGACTGATCGACGGGCACGGATCGGACGAATACCTCATCCGCGCGCCGCGCGGAGGCATGCAGACCGTGCAGAACTGGCGCAACCGGGTCTGGTCTCCGGCATTGCGGGCCGCGGGCATGGATGACATCGACGGGTTGACGATACACTCGCTGAGGCACACGTATGCAAGCTTGGCGATCAAGGCCGGTGCGGATGTGAAGACCTTGCAGGCGGTCATGGGCCATGCATCCGCGGCGGAAACATTGGACACGTACGCGGACCTGTGGCCCAGCAGGACCGGCGAGGTCGCGGCCGCCATCAACAAAGAGATCCTGCTTTAGTACGTACGTACGTACATAAACGCGGTTAATTACGTTACCTGCCCCAGCTGATGCCGTGGCAGATTGCCGATATCACAAGCGATGCAAGTGACGTATTTGCGTCAACGCTCAGTGCGGCGTTGGCAAGGTCTACTGCGATTTGGTAGTCCCCAAGTACCCAGTGCAGGTAGGCCGCGGATGCCAGCGGATGCGCCAGATGCCGGCGTGCGCCCTCCTCGGCAAGCCCGTCTGCAATGCGCTGCACCCGGATTCGAGGGATGCTGTCGGGATGATGGTAGGCGCGGGTCAAGCGGTTGTCCATTTCGTCCTTTGTCCCGTGCGGATCTTTGACGATGCGGATGAACGTGTCCCTATCCAGAGTGTCGTCAACCGTGGATAGCAGTACTGCGTCACGTATCGCGTAGCTGTGGTTGATGGTTTCCGCCAGGTCTGCCAGGCTTGCTCGTTCTGGATTCTGCAAATCGTGCCAGATGTTGTTGATGGTGATGTTGATATCGCTCATTGAGATCTCCTATCCTGTGACTTTGTTTTTTGCCGTTCCTCGGCACGCTTCGCAGGATCCGGTCGGTGTGGTCATGCAAAACGACGGTCGGGAGAAGACTCCGCGTGCGGCGATTTGCATGACCACACCGACCGGATCAGGCTGGAACGTGCGAGGAACGGGAAAACCACGCCGGCCGTCGGCCGGCAAAGAGTATGGGGAGAGATAGTCGTCCGGCCTCGATGCCGGACGCCCCTATCAACGGCGGGCCGTGCCCGCTCCGTATCCTGTCGCTGTCAAAAACGTCGTCGTTCCGCCCGCGGATGGTGGGATTGTCGGATACTGGTGTATGCCCGCGCGTAAGCGCGGGCGAGCCCCCGGCCGGCGTTAGCCGGCAAGGGGGCGGCTCGGTAACTAATACGCGACTAATTGCGCGCCGGTGCGGTGCATTCCTCGATGACTTGTACGGCGATGGGCACTTCGCCGTTCTCGATATGTTGCAATGCAAAAGCATAGATTGATGGCGATGTGCGCAGCATGCGGTACTGATCGACGGTCAACGGCAAGACAGGTACGCCGTGTACGGATTGTCGGATGATCTGCTCGTCGGTAGGCTCGTCGCCGGTGATGCCCATATCATGCCGCAGGTGCCGGCTCCAGGTGATTGTGCGTCGGCGTCTGGTCGCGTCCACGTATTCGATCCACAGGCGTTTTGCCGTGTCCATGCCGAGTTCGCCAGTCACGTCATCGTCCAGGAGTTGGAGGGGATTGATTCCGTCATTGCTCCGTGACGACTTGCGGTCGCCTCGGATGATTTCGGACGCGATGTCCCTGCGTCTGTCCGGCGGCTTGACCAGATAGTCGGCGATCATGGTTTTCCCGTCAACCTCCTCCAGTAGCACGCCGTGACGTTTGGAAGGAGCTTTCCTCGCGGGATCGATGGCGTGCAGGTTCGCCACCCACATCTCCGTGATTTGTTTACGGTCCGGGAGCGTGTGACTGGCGGTGAACAGGAGGATGTGCAGGTGGGGATGCCATCCATGCCGGGCTGACCATGTGATTTCCGCGGCCCGCACATAATGTTCAATCGCATAGTCCCGGGCATAGCGCCTCCATGCCTGCGATCCGCGCATACGCGACCACGCGGCCGAGACGAGAGGCAGCAGCTCGTCGAGCGGATCCGTTTTACCGTGGGGAATAGTCAATGTGGCAAACCACAGGCCATGCCCCTCGACGGCCATCCACCGTTCGACCGCGGTCCGTAGATCCCTTGCCCGTCGCGTGCGGATGATTGGCGTGCAGATCGGACAGCACCATGGATTGGCGCAATGTTCCGCGCCCGCTATATAGGCCTTACCGTTGCGCAGTCGGATGCTGGTCCCTGTCAATGGCCAGCCGCAGCGTGCTGGTCTCGGCAGGTCTCGCAACTGCCATGACTTCAATCGTCCGCTCCCGCCGGAAGCACGATCCAACAGCCACGCCTGCGACCGGGATCGGCGTGCGTATTGATCCTCGCGCCAGCGACGCAGGTCATCAGATCTGCGACGTGCCTCTCGTTGTTCGTCTGTCCGGATGGTCATTTAAAACCCTCCAGCCCATGGGAGTCAACGGTGCGAAAACGTACCGCCTGCCGACGCATGGCATCGTGCCAGTATCCCGTGCCAGGCATATCCGTCGGGATGGTGTGCGGTGTGCAGCCGTCCCTGACAGCGTCTTCGCCCATCATCATGACCGTTTCCGCGCGGGAATTCAAGGCCAGCGCGATACGGTTGGGAAACCTGTCGCGCAGGGGCGTGGCTTCTTTTCGCGGGTCCTGCGACGCTCCGATTATCGTGATTCCCGCGCTCCTGCCTAATCGTAGGATCCGGTCAAGCAGGCGTTGGCATTGCTCCTGTCGAGCCCGATCCTCCTTACCGACCGCGCCGCCCAGCTCAGCCATCTCATCTATGATCAGCACAATTAGGGGCGTATCAGCGCCGATATCGACCTTGGTCCGTTTTTGCTCACGCAACGCCTGATTGCGTTCCCTGCGAATCTGGTCGATTTGGCTGAGCAGGGGAGAGACCTTGTCCGGCTCGTCGGCTAGGTCCTGCATCCAACGCCGCCACGGGCCGAGTTCAACGCCATCCTTCAAATCGACACCGAACAGGACGGCTGTTCCATGGAGGATATCGGGCAGCAGATTAATGATTATCTGACCGATCAGCCGGCTTTTGCCTGAACCGGTCATGCCCGCGACGAACGTATGCATGCCGGGCGGGATGGCAATAATCCCGCCGTCCAGCGCATTGCGGTACCACATGATCCCATGGCCGGACGGCGGGGGCGAAACACGATGCATCATCGCGTCAGCGTCCAATCACGGTATCGGGCGCGATGCTTGGACGATTGCGCGTCATCCATGTCGAGTGACCGCATCAGTGTCACGCCCATCTCGACCGCATCCTCGGGGGTGACGATATGCGGAATCAGCTTGTCGGGCACATGGATGCGGATGGTGCGGGCGTAGCCCAGCGTGCAGGGCAGGCCGGGCCCGTACGTGACACGTACCATGTGACGGGCCTCGGGCTTAATCCGCAGCAGCGAGCATATGGTCTCATGGTTTTCGCGGGTTTCGTACGCGGCGCGTGCGATCACAATGCCAACGATTATCAAGGGTATGACGATCGGCAGCAGATAGATCGGATTGTCGATGATTTGATTCATGGCATCTCTCCTTTACAGATAGAGGGCATCAGCCAAAACGACTGATGTCCTCTATCTATGTGGTTTGAATTGCTCTCCGGTGGCTGCTTACGGTTTTGGCGCACCTCCGATCTGGTTGATCCCGGCAGCGGACCAGCTGATACCCGACCGTCCATCAGTGGACCATGGCATCGCGGTCAGGTCATCGATCCGCACCTTGGCATTGTCATCCATGCTGATCGGGGCGGCGCTGGGTATGTTGATATCGATCACCTCCGGCTTGTCGCCGCGAGGCCTTACGAGCACGCTGACACGTTGCACGGGCAGGCCGTCGCGCATCACTATCGCGCCATCCGGCGTGGTGCGGGTCTCCGATTGCACATAGCGCATGTCGCCCATCGCCCCTAGATCCACTGGTATTCGACGCATGTTGTCCTCCTCGGGTTGACGGGGACGGCGGTATGCCGTCTCCACGACGTGTGACTATGCGGCGTAATCCATACCGGCGTACGGTGATCTTCGGACGGACTGGCGGATCGGCGAATCCGGAAGCGCCACGCCCTCGGGCAGGCTCAACCGCCATGTCTTGACCTTGCGATGGGCGTCCTTATTCTGCATGATCTGGATTCGTAATGCCTGCAACGCCGGCAGAACCCGGTTCATGTTCTGCGCCAATGCTCGAGGCGATCTTGGAGACAAGCGTTGAGTCCCGGCATCGCCGGCATTAATGCGATCAAATGCCGGGGAGAGGAGGTCGAAGAGCTCCTCGCACGTCAGCGTCCGGTCGCGGATGGAGTCCCACTGGTCGATGATCGCCATGACTATCGGATCATCCGACTGCTGTAGCTGCTGGTCATCGTCCAACATATCCAGCCAGGATCGCTCGGCGTGCGTCCCCAGGATACGGTCGACACGGCGCATGGTGGTCTCAAAATCACGGAGACGCCCGGGCATGCCGGCCAGGGAGATGCAATTATCCTGCTCGGACTGCAGTACATCGGCGCATAGACGCCACAATGCCGCGCGGAGTGTTGGCAATATGTGGTCCCAAGCTGTCCATAATCCCGCGTCGGTCATCGTCGCATCGCTGGAGCGGGGGGACAGGGTCACGTGGAGGAGTCTCGTGACAAGGTCTCCGTTCAGACGTCCCAGTGAGATGCCGGTCAGGACGATCTGTGCGATCAGATACCACCGGACGACGTCGGTTTGGGAGTACAGCTTTCGGGCTGTTTCGGATCCCTTCGTGGCGATTACGCACAGGAGGTCTGACAGGACCTGCGTGATCCGGGTGGCGTTGCCGAGCACCAGGACGGACATGCGGGAGGCGCTCATGCGGACGGACTCCGGGTCGAGGGTTCCGGCCGCCACCTCCTCGCGTGAGGTCTTGGGGTCGACGAGATCCTGATACATCAACGACAGCACGGTCTTGCCGGCTCCCGCCGGTCCTTCGATGAGGATGATGGGCTGTTGGGATCCGGCGTCCGTCGGATGCAGGATGCGATGTGCGGCTGCGGACAGCAGCTGGGCCACCACGTCGGCGTCCTGCCCCCACATGCGCATGCATTCCCCAAGCAAGGTTTTTGATGGGGTGTCAAGGATGTCGGCCGGAACATCGATGGCGGCGCATGATTCGTCGCGCAGCCAGATGAGACCATCCGGCACCCGTCCGATTTCGACGCGGCCGGCCGAAATGTGCAGTGCGGTGCCGTCATCTTTGCCCAGGTCCAACCACACGTCGCCGTCGCGACGGTAGCTACGGGCGGCCGGCACGATGCCGCAACGTTCGGCTTCGACCATGCCGAAGCTGAAGGCCGAAAGGATTTTCGAGCCGGACGGCGTGGCGTACAGCATGCCGGTCACGGGGTCCTGCGTCTGGGAGATCGCAACCATGGTCCGATGATAGAGATTGTCGCTCCGGTCCGGCGAGAAGGGTTCGGCAACATGCGTCGCCTTGTCTATCTTGTAGATGGTTGATTTGTTTCGCGTGTCGTGTGCGAACCCATACTGCTGCGAGATGGTCTGGTAGATTTCGGCGGCCGACATCGTCGGCTGAGGCACTTTCAGCATCATGCCGCCACCTCCTGCAGAGCAAAAGGCATGCCGGCGAACGGGTTGCACGGATCCCCGTAGCCGGGCCTCGGCGGCAGCACATGATGCTGCACCCAGGTCCACATGCCGTAGGCCTCGCGCAATGCGGTCGCCGCATCGGACCGGTCCGACACGAGCGTCGCAAAATCATGGGCTATCCGTCCGGCCATCAGCGTCGCCCCGACATGCCCGCGGGCTTCGCCCGCCAGCATCCCGTGGTACAGGTGGAGCAGCCCGTCATGACGGCTGCTGCACCCGCAGTATGGATCCCGATACCATCGCCGTATGACGGCCTGCATGTACGGGCATGGCTGGTTCCGGTCGGCGTCCAGCCGGGCCTGCCAGTCGGACAGGTCCTCCACGTGAGGTAGGTCCGTCATCGGCAGCGCGCTCTTGGCGTTGCGCAGTATCCGATCACGCCACGCGTCCGGCATCATCGGCAGCCGCTTCGGGTCGGGGATCCCGCAGACGTGCCCGTCGGGGTCGGCCCACTCGTACGTCTCGCCCGACCTATGGACGGACGGCCATACGATGGCGTACCGATTCCACGGCGTCAGCAGGTCCACGCCGGGGCCGAGCTGAGACACCCGTTCCATGTCCTTGACGCGATAGAAGCGGTGCCGGTATGGGGACGTCGGGTCGCCGTGGCCGTTGGTCCACGTCGGGGGCAGGGCCCCCAGTTCGGCCTCCAATCCTGCCAATGTCGCGGCGCCGTCGCCCTCGGCCTTGTGCTCCGACGGCTTGTCCACGTCCAAGCCGATCACGCTGACGCGCCCGAAGGTGGGCATGACCACGCCGATGTTCGCGGCGGCGAGCTTCGGGGTGTACAGCCATCGGTTGATGTCGAGGTTGGTCACGAGCTTCTTCTTCCGCCCGTGGTAGCCGCGCACCAGGGGCGTCTTCCCGTCGCAGGGGATAGTCTGCAGCCAATCCTTGTCACGGTAGTTCCGGGCTGCGGCGGCGAACGGGTCCGATATCGTCTGGCACATGATGTGCGCTCCTTGCTGGAGAGACCTTCTCTCCTCGCCTGCCTATATGCGTCCCCGTTTCGCTTTTTTTCGTGCAAACGGCAACCACAAGGTAAACGGATGCTGTACAAAGAGTGATGAAATTGTGCATGCGGGGAGGTGCGGGTATCCGCAAACGGGGATACCCGCAGGAAGAATCGGCTTCATTGCAACGATATCTGCTGTTTTTGCGGGTAAGCGGAAGCTTTTACACAACCAAGAAGGCTTGGAAGAAGACGATATGGGCGGAAGAGGGGAGGAACACGGCAGAGCAAGGAAAAGCTAACCCGCATTCCGCGAGGGGAACGGGACGTAGATGTATAGGGCTGTGCCCGGGACGACGCCCTCCTTCGCCTTGACGGTGTGGATCACGGCCTTGGGATGCGCCGTCCGAGGAATCCGACGCAGCAGGAAGTATGCCTTGCGCCGTCTGGGCCCGACCGTGCAGATGTACTCCCCGTACGCGTCGAAGACCTGCATTCGCGGCAGGTTCCGGGGTCCGTTGTCCGCCGCTTTGATGACGCAGTATCCCTCCCATTCCGGGTGCGCCATGATGAAAGGCGACAGCAGCGACCGGCTCGGAAAGAACAGTTCCGTCCCGCGTCCTGCAGCCACGGCCTGATCCGCCTTGTCCCTCCATGTCAGGTGGTCGATGGCCTTGTCGGCGTCCACCGGCCATCCGTACCGGTCTATCAGATCCGACAGTGCGTCTATCCGGTCATCGCAGTCGGGCACCATGATCAGCCTGTCCGGCGCGACGCGTCCCCTTCGGCATTCGACCAGAAGGCGGTAGCCCCGTTCCGCGAGCAGCCGGTTGAGTCTGATGATCGGGTGTCCCGCCGATATGGCCGCGACTGTCGTCCGGTTGATGACCAACGCCCTGCGCCCATGGTCCTTCTTCTGTTTCCTTTTCGGTTTCGACCCATTGATTGGGATTTCGCCGTCGTCCGTGACCAGGGTTCGTACGTCGGTGCTAACCGCCGCGTACACCGTTTCCCCGTCTACGTATTCCTCGCAATGCCTGCCGGGATCCTTGACGGTGCGTATCTGCATCTGGTCGACGCCTTTGAGTATCAGTGACCCGTTCACCGGCCGGGCTTTGCCCCGGCTTTTCGCGGGTTCGGCGTAGGGCTGCAGCAGGGCTGTCAGTCGGAGTACTTTTTCGCGGTTCCCTTCCCGCACTGCGTCCGGCTGTTTTTTCCGCCGGAGATACGGATTGTTGGCCATAGCGTCATGGTATCCGATTGGCCCGCGGATTATACAAGGCCCGTTCCTTTCCGCTGCATAGAGGGATGCATATGCCCAGTAGCACACACATTGAAAGGATGTCATCATGACCATGCCCGACGATATCGCCCGTCGCATCATCATGTCCCTGCCCGACCCGCCGTCAGACAGCGAGCTGACCGATCTGGCCGAGGTCGGGTTGGATGGGATCATGATGTTTGACGTGCCGCGACGCTTTGTCGATTTGCCGGATGGCCTGTCCGCTCGGGAGCAGGCGGAGGCGGATGACCGCCTGTGGCGGTTTTACGACCACACGGTTTCGGTGATGCAGGCGGTCGGCTGTGGCCCGTATTTTGCGGCTTTGACTCAAATCATGCCGTCCGTGACGGATTATCCGATCAGTGTGATGATGCAGATGTGCGACAGGGAGGATCTGGACCCTCGCGCGCTTGATATCACGCGTGACTGCATCACTGCGTCGCTGCGCTCCGAGGCACGGAAACAAGGCGTGTATTGCTGAGCGTATTGCCGGGGACTGCTGCTCCGCCGTCGCTTTTGTGGAAGTCGCAGAGCGCTATCATTGGCCCGCCCATATCCCGATATCCTTTTCAAGATGAATTGTCCGTCATTCGGGCTTGTCTCCGAATGGTTTTCGACTGTGATTCGGTACAGTTGAGAGAGGAACAGTGTCGCCCGGGGTGAAAGGATGTCGTGCGTATGGTTACGACCGTTGATGAGGTGTTTGATCAGATCGTTTCCGATTCGGCCGATCTGCGGCAGCAGGGCACGCGTTGGGAGCGGGCGGTCCAGTATTTCCTGCAGCATGATCCGGCATGGTCCGAACGTTTCGCGAACGTGTGGATGTGGGATGACGCGCCGGAAGCGTTGAATCCCGGCCGTCAGGACACGGGCATCGATTTGGTCGCCCAGGACATGGACGGCGAGTATTGGGCGATCCAGGCGAAATGCTATTCCAAACAGCTGTCGAATCTGGACGTGAGCACGTTCTTCATGACGGCCATGGCCGACGCGCGGTACAAGCATTACATCATCGCGGACACCGCCCCGTCGATCAGCCATAATCTGGAAAGCTATATCAGCGAGCATGCCGATCGCGACATCGTGCGCATCGACTTGGATTGGATCCGTAACGCCAATATCGACTGGTCGCCGTTCACCGGCGCGGGCGTTGGTGCGGGCCGTGTCATCTACGAGCCTCGCGACTACCAGCGTGAGGCCATCGACGCCATCAAAAAGGAATTGAAGGATCATGACCGTGCATTGGCGGTCATGGCGTGCGGCACCGGCAAGACATTGACGTCGTTGCGTTTGTCGGAGGAACTGTGCCCGGGCGGCACGGTCCTGTTCCTCGCTCCCTCGATCAGTTTGGTATCGCAGACCATGCGCAGCTGGGTCAACCAGGTGCGCGGCAGGATCAACACGTATGTCGTCTGCTCGGACGGCAAGGCCTCCAAGGTCGTGGACGAAAGCTATGGGCAACTGTCCGACATCCCCTATCCGGCGACCACGAACGCGTATACGATCGCGGAACGCTTCAAACAGCGCGAGGACGCGTTGAACGTGGTGTTCAGCACGTACCAGTCGATCGACGTGGTCGCCAAGGCGCAGGAGCTGGGCCTGCCCGATTTCGATCTGGTGATCTGCGACGAGGCGCACCGCACCACGGGCATGGTCAAGGAGGAAGGCGCTTTCCAAAAGGTTCACGACAATGATTTCCTGCATGCGCGCAAGCGCGTGTATATGACGGCCACGCCGCGCATCTACGATACGGGCGCGAAGACCAAGGCGGAGACTATGGGAGCGGTCGCCGTCGCCAGCATGGATGACGTGGACACGTACGGCCGCTTGTGCTACAAGCTCGGTTTCGGCAAGGCCGTGGAGAAGGGTATCCTGACCGACTACAAGATCGTGGTCATGCAGATCAGTGAGAGCATGATTCCCGCGAGCATGCAGCAGCGTCTCGCCGAAATCACAGGAAGCGCGGAGATCAAGGTCGATGATCAGGCCAAATTCGTCGGTATCTGGAAGGCCCTGTTCGACCGTCGGCACGCCAGCGACCTCAAGGGCGTGGGCCGCCACGCGCGATTCGAAGGGGATGAGGATGCGGGCCGTCTTCTGCATCATTCGATCGCGTTCGCCGCGAGCATCAAAGCGTCGAAACAGTTGAGCAACGAATTCCAGAACGTCATCAACGCGTACACGGCCGCGTTGGGTGATGAGAACGAGGAGGAGCGCAAGGCCCTCATGGACGAGGCCGGCAACATCACCTTCGAGGTGGATCATGTCGATGGCGGCATGGACGCGGTCACGCGTGCAGGCAAGCTCGCCGACCTGGCCGAGGACGACGGCGCCTGCCATATCCTGTCGAACGCGCGTTGTCTGGCCGAAGGCATCGACGTGCCCGCATTGGACGCTATCATCTATCTGAGCAGCCGCAAGTCGCGTACCGATATCATCCAGTCCGTCGGCCGTGTGATGCGCAAGGCCCCAGGCAAGGAGTACGGGTACATCATCCTGCCGATCTTCGTGCCCAAGGGCATGGACCCGACCGTCAGTCTGGCCAACAGCCCGGAATACCAGATCGTTTGGCAGGTCGTCAACGCGCTGCGCGGCCACGATGAACGTTTGGAAGCCAAGATCAACGCGGCCGCGTTGGGCGACGCGGAGGCATTGAGCCATATCGTCGAGGTCGAAGTGCTCGACGAAAGCCGCATCGTCGACCGCAAGAGGAAAAAGCCCGATAATCGTATCGGTGATCCGGAACAGCGGAAGCCGAATCCCGGGGATGATGATACTGATAAAAAACCGTCGCCTGAGCAGGGCGAGCTGCGACTTGATGATCTGCGCGAGCTGGCGGAATCCATCACGGCTCAGATCGTACGCAAGTGCGGTACCAAGATCTACTGGGGCGAATGGACGCGCGACGTGGCCGACATCACCGCGGCCAGGGCGGCAAGAATCCATGAACTGGTCTCCAATGGCGCGGCCGAAAAGGAGTTCGGCCGGTTCCTCAAGAGCCTGCGTAATAGTCTGAATGAGAACTATACGCAGGAGGAGGCGGTCAGCGTCCTCGCCCAGCACGAGGTCACGCGCCCGATCTTCGAATCCCTGTTCGATAATCCGACCGTCATCGGCAACAACCCCATCGTCAAGGGCATGGAACGCGCGCTCGAAAGCCTGTACAAGGCCGGATTGCCGCGCGGTTTGGGCGACAGCCGGCTGGACGACCTGTATGCGTCGGTACGTACCTGCGCGGCCCAGGTCGTGTCGGATACGGCCCGGCAGAATCTGATCAAGGAGATCTACAATGATTTCTTCTCGATCGCGTTCCGTGACATGGCGGCGGAACTGGGCATCGTCTACACGCCGGTCGAGGTGGTGGACGCCCAATTGCATATGGTCCAACGAGTCCTGCAACGCGAGTTCGGACAGAATCTCGGCGACCGCGACGTGCACGTATTGGACGGTTTCGCCGGCACGGGCACCTATCTATGCCGTCTCATCGAGGACGAGACGCTCATCGACGGTAAAGACCTGCCATACAAGTATGTGAATGACCTGCATTCCAACGAGATCGTGCCGTTGGCGGCGATGATCATGGACGTGAACATCGAGCAGTCGTATCACAAGCGTATGGGCGGCGACTACATCCCGTTCCCGGGTGCCCTGCTGACCGATACGTTCAAGATGAAGGATGCCGCGAACGGTTTCACGGACAGCGTGTTCGAGGAAAACGTCGAACGTCTCGTCCGCCAGCAGGAGACCCCCATCCAGGTGATTGTCGGCAATCCTCCATACCGTGCCGGAGACATCAACAACACCGGTAAACTGCTGGTGAAATCGTCAGCCAGGACAGCGACACGGAACAAGCGTACTTGGCGTTTATCTGCAAACGGCTCAAGCTGAATTTTAGGAAGCTGTCAGTAGAAGAACGGAAGTGGCTGAAAAAGATTGCGGAAAAATCCGACTTGCTGAAGAATCCAAAACCGCAGAGAGGACGAAGATAAAAAATGCCTGAACGGCGGTTCTGGTTTTTCAGAACCACCATCCAGGCATTTTGTTTAGTAATAGAAAAAGGTGCAGTTGATTATTGCGTATTGTCAATCTCTCTCAAACCGGGTAGTAAAAATACGGCAAGCGCAACGATGATAATGCCAATTCCGCAAATGACAAACCATTTCTCAACTCCCAGCCGCTCCGCCAGAGGCCCGGAAATGACAAGGCCAAACGGCATGGCGAGGGAAGCGGCGCTTGTCAGTAGAGAAAAAACTCTCCCCAGATATTCTGGTTTGACCGTTTCTTGAAAAATCGCATTTTGCACACCGTAAAATGGAGCGGAAATTCCCATAACAGTACAGCACACAACAAAGACAAGAAATGCGTCTGGCGGCAAAAGCCCGGAGAGCATATTGCTAACGCCCATCAGGAGAACGGAAAGACCGATGGTGTACCGCCGTTTCTTAAAACCGCCCCAAATGCTCAGAATGACTCCGCCAAGCAGCATACCAACCGCAAAAGCAATTTCAGCGGCAGAGGCATGGGCCGGTGTTCCTTTGAAGTATGACATACAGATGAGAGGAAAAAGCGTACTGATTGGCATATAAAAGAACATATAAATTACACCAATCCAGAGCAGAGCAAAGAGGCCCCTGTTTTGCTTTAATACCACATACCCCTCTTTCATATCCTGTAAAAACTGTTGTCTTTTCGTTTCTGGACATAGTTCAGGCGTTGGTATGGACGAAATCGCAACAGTCACACAGGCAAGGATTGCACCCACAATATCTAACAATATAATTGCATTAAGAGGCCAAACAGCATATAAAAACGCTGCGGCAGCTGGACTGATAATCGCACTTACTGCTTGCATGGTCTGCGTGTAACCAGCGCATTTTGTAAGTTCCTCTTTTGGCACAATCATAGGTGTTGCTGCGCTGAATGCTGGAGAATGAAAAGCAGTTCCCGCACTTCGGATTAACAGGACAACCATAATAGACCATACGGGCAATTCCATGTAAAACGCCACCAGCGCCAGAATACCGCCAGCGGCGGCAATTATCAAATCCGCACCAATCATTACGCTTTTACGGCTGTGCCGGTCAACAAAAGCACCTGCAAACGGGCCTAAACAGGCTTGCGGCAAAAATCCAATCAGTGTTGCTGCCGTCAATATGATTGCAGAATTAGTTTTCGCAACCAAATAAAAGATAATGGCCATTTGCAAAATACCGCTGCTAATAAAGGATATTGCTTGTCCGGCAAGAAGTGTAAAATAAGTTTTTCTCCATGAATTGTTGTTTTGGGTCATAATGCGAACCTCCTTTTTTATTGCATTGTTCCTTTGTTTCTGCAATAAAAAGCAGGCGTTGTCCCACAGAGAGGGCAGACGCCTGCATAACAACAAAGCACGAAAAAACACCACGATACAGTTCAAAGACTGCTCGTGTCAAACCTACGTGTTCCTTTGCATACGCACGCAAAAAAAGCCCACCATCATGTGGAAAGGTACTTCTACTTTTTATTGCTTATTAGCGTACACAAATTAACACACGTAAGCCTCCTTCCAATCTCAAACTGTCGCACAGTATAACACACATCCGATAGACTTGTCAACCATTTTTAACCTTGTTTTCCATCTTGTTTTTCCATCTCTTACGGGCAGTAGCAAAGCCAGGCGAGCCAGTCAACGGTCAAGATGAACGGCGCTTTCAGCGCCGCCGTTGACAGTCTCGCCCGTCTTTGCTAATGGGTAATCAAGGCGGGAAAGCCATTTTAGGGCTTTCCCGCCCATTTCAATTTTGGGAGAAGAAAGGCCCCAAAATGAACGAGTGCGGCCAAACACTTTTAGGGATTGGCCACCTTGTCCACCCATCCAGCGGGGCGGCGGGGAACGGTCAAGGCCGGGCGTCAGCCCATTCATTTCAGCCTTGACGGTTTCCTGCCGTCCTGCTACTTTTCCCGGAGTGTGGCCACACATCTGGTCACGGTGTCCAGAGCTTTGGGACTTTTTGTCCCATAGGCCGGGGGCGGAGGACGAGGGACGGGGGCTTTCATAATACGCCCTGTCTGCTGCTGAAATCAGCCCTTTGTTTCCGGCTTACCAGCCCCAAACAAAGCCCTGCTTTCCTGCCGCGTCAAATGCCCTTGCCCTCCCCGGCGGCAACGGTATTTTCAGGGCAACGCCGACAGAGCGTATAACACACTACACTTTGCTCCGCAAAGTCGTGTGCCAAATGGGGCGCTGCCCCCTTTGGAAACCCCCGCAACAAACAGGTGCTATGCACCCAGCCGGGAGCATAGCGCCGTTTGTTGTCAGCAGCCCGTTTCACGGTCTGCGTGTAGTTCCTTGTAAACTGACCTAATCAGAACACGAAATACCCGGACCTAGATCGGCGCATCGAAGACACGTATGTCGCGCAATCCGATGCCACGCTCAACAACTCCCTATACAACCATTACATTCGTGCGTTCCGCTGGGCGTCCGACCGTATCGGAGATTCCGGCATTGTTTGTTTCGTTTCCGGTGCAGGATGGCTGAAAGGCAATTCTGGGGTTGGCGTTAGGAAAACCTTTGTTAAGGAGTTCAATTCCATTTATGTTTTCGATTTAAGAGGCAACAAAGAATTCCGACGTTTGTCTAAGCAGCAGTTGGATGAAGAAGGCGACAATATTTTTGCCAATAGTTCTAAATCGCCAATTGCAATCTCATTGTTGGTGAAGAATCCGAAGTCAACAGAACACGGGGTGATTCACTATTGTGATGTTGGTAAATCACTAACTCGAGACGACAAGCTGCATGTTTTAATCAACATCAATGAGCGTGATCCCGAATGGGTGATTCTCCAGCCGGACAAGCACGGCGACTGGTTGGACCAGCGAGACGACTCGTTTAATGAGTTCATACCACTCGGCGTACAGGATGGGACGAAAAAGACCCCGAACGGTTTGTTTGCCACTTGGTCGGCAGGAGTGAAAACCAACCGTGATGCTTGGTGTTATAACTCGAATCGTGAACGGTTGTGCGGTAATGCCGAATTGATGGTGGCGACATATAGATCAGAGCTGGCACGATGGAAAAAGTCAGACAAGACTGTCGATGTGAAAGCATTCCTGACTTCCGATGAGACGCGGATCAAATGGACACGAGAGCTTTATTCGGATATCACACATCTGTATGATGCGGCATACGATTCTTCTCATATCCGGAAGGCCTTGTATCGTCCGTTCTTTAAGCAATGGCAGTACATGGACCAGCAGTTCAATAACTGTGTCTATCTTCAACCGAGATTATTCCCATATCCTGAGATAAAGAATCTTGAAATCTGTATGGTGGGTCCTGCCTCAGGTCGAGAATATTCGTGTCTGATGACGAACTGTGTTCCTGATCTGCATATGCAGAGTACCTCGCAGTGCTTCCCCCTGTATTGGTACGAAGAAGAGGACTTAACCGATTCTGAGTATCAGGATATGGGAACTCTTGATGACGGTCTCTTCGTCGAAGGGCCACAACAGGGGATGCTCCGGATTCGTTCGAATGACGACATTTCAAACAATGCAAGACATTGGGTTCGCCATGACGCCATCACCGACGCCGGGTTGAAAGTGTTCCAGGAGGCGTATCCCTCGTTGGACATCACCAAGGAGGACATCTTCTACTACGTGTACGGCATCCTGCACAGCAACGAATACCGTACGCGCTTCGCGAACAATCTTCAGAAGGAACTGCCTCGCATCCCGCTCGCGCGCAACTTCAAGGCGTTCGAGCAGGCCGGCCGCAAGCTGGCGAAACTGCACGTGGATTACGAGAAGGTCAAACCGTGGGAGGTCACCGAGGTCGGCGATTCCGCCAATCCGGGACGTACCATCAAATTGACGTATCCGCGTAAGATCAAGGATCCGGAAACCGGCAAGAAGGTTCCCGACCTGACCGCGCTTCAGGTCGCCGAAAACCTGATTATCGAGAACATTCCGCCACGCGCCTACGAATATGTGGTGAACGGCAAGACCGCCATCGGCTGGCTGATCGACCGCTACAAGGTCACCAAGGACGAGAAGAGCGGCATCGTCAACGATCCGAACGAGTACTCGGACGATCCGCGCTACATCGTCGACCTCGTCGAGAAGGTCATCCGTGTCAGCGTGGAAACCATCGACATCGTCAACGGGTTGCCGAAGCTGGATGAGATCGGTAGGACGGCGAGCTGGCCGGAAGTGTGGAACCGCTGAGATTGTGCGGCATTCCCGTGCTTTTGCGATATGGCGCTTTGTAGTGTCATAAGGTGCTGGCTGCGGCCGTTGCGGTCGTAGCCAGCCGCGTAATATGTGGGTTTTTCCTACAGTCCGACGACTATAAAATGGATCATTCCATGCGTCAAAATCGGGTACGAATCGGGTACATTGCTATCCTCAACAGCGCGAAACAGCGTGTCCCTACGCAAAGTTAGAATCGCTGGAAAACGTTGGAAAATAGCCAAAAAGGTGGTTAACGCATGACAGTGCAAAACAGCGCAAAAACCACCCGTTATAGCAGGATGTCGCAGGTTCAAATCCTGTCAGCCCGACAAGAAGGGCGGAAAATCAACGATTTTCGACACCCTATTTTTCGGGTGCAAACACATCGGGCACATTTCGGGTACATTGATGGACAAAGGTGCCCCCCCCCCCTCAACGCGACGGATCGATCGTATGCGAGGCGATTCAACCATCGATATGAGGTGTACCCCACATTCCGTACACATGTTCCGAAACCGTGAATAAACCGGAATCGGAACCAAGGCCGGCGGGCACGAAAGGAGCCCGTGACATGAAAAACGGAATGTTCACTC